>JAPKBL010000081.1 GCA_028823415.1 Mariniblastus sp. | reverse complement strand
CAAGTAGCGGATCAAGCGGCGGATCAAGCGGCGGATGCAGATGTCCAAAAAGAATTCATTAAACCCAATCTGAGCAAATTCCGAATCGACCGGCCCGAACCTCATTCGGTTCAGCCAAATTTCTTTTGGACGTGGAGGTTACTTGCCGATGGATACTCAATGGATCACCTTCGGCAAGTTCGGCAAATCGATGAGGCGACCATTTTTGATCATGTCCTTCGTGCAACCGAGAATGACCTCCCGGTTCGCGCTGACTGGTTACTTTCGGAGGAAAAAATTGACGCTTTGAATAAGTTAATTACCCTAAACCCGTCAGATCGAACGTCGAAACTCATCTCAAAACTACCGGCAGATTGCTTACCACAGGAACTCGTCTATTTCCTCAAATGCCAAACAAAACCATAATCGATTCTGATCCCACGGCGGAATGATATTTCTCTCGTTCCAATCCATCAAACACTTCTTGATTAACTTGCTGGCTAACCCTAAATTCAGGCCAAAGACGCAGTCAATTTCGATAAAAACGAACCAGATGTTGAAAATCTTAATACCCGAATAGTCGAGATGTGATTTCCGACACTAAAACGACACCACAACCCGCTCAATCGTCTTCTTACGCTTCATACCGCATCGCCAACTTATGATTCCTGAGCTACAATAGGTGTCCGCGGTTTTAGGTTAAACTCGATCGCGGAACAGACCAATCAGAGGCTGATTCGGCCAACAGTTAAGCATCCAACGGTTTATCCGGATAATTGTTTGACGACAGTCTAGTTATGACCAACCAAATATTTCGAACCACCGCCCGTCCGGTTTTTCCGTAGAACGGTCGAGGAAACTCAATGGATAACGACCGAGATAAAACCAAGACGAATGAAGACCGCAAAGCTAAAGGTCCTTCGCGAAACCCGAATTTTCTGATTCCGATGCTGCTCATCGGTGTTCTTCTGCTGTTTTTAGTTATGCAGTGGGGCAATTCGCAGACTTCGACGATCTCGCTGCGCTACTTCCAAAATTTGCTCGAAGGCAAAGACTACGACGGAGAAGTACTTTCCAATCCCGATGACGGAAAGCCGCTTGCCGATGTGATTAAGAAGATCACGTTGACTCCCCGTGGCGCACGTGGCCTTTTCAGAGCAGAAAAAATACCAAAAGAACCGACATTTGATTCCGAGGGCGAGCGGAAAAACCCCAAGCCGGATGAGTTCTTGAAAAAGAAATTTCAGGTTGAGTTTCCAAGCAACGACATCAAACGAGCGGAATTGATTGATCAGATCGAAAGCAACGTCGATAACTTTACGGTCGAACCCGCCACCAACTTGATTGGTTGGTATTATGCGGCGTTGTTAATGTTTACCTTTGGTCTTGTTCTGTTCATGATTCTTTCGTTTCGGCGATCGCAAAATCAGATGATGGGGGGGGGCGGTTTCCTTTCGAACTTTTCGCGGAGCCCTGCGAAAAAATACGAAGCCTCGGCCGAGCCAATTACATTTAAAGATGTCGCGGGACTCGAAGGCGTTAAGGCAGACCTCGGCGAAATTGTTGAATTTCTAAAATCACCCGCTAAGTTTGAGAAACTTGGAGGACGTGTTCCTAAAGGTGCGTTATTGATAGGCCCACCGGGAACCGGCAAAACTCTTTTGGCTCGTGCCGTTGCGGGTGAGGCCGATGTGCCCTACTTCTCCGTCAACGGTAGCGAATTCATCCAAATGTTCGTGGGTGTGGGTGCCAGCCGCGTTCGCGATTTGTTTGCGACGGCGAAAGCTCAGGCTCCGGCAATTATTTTTATCGATGAGATCGACGCGGTGGGAAGACAACGGGGCGCCGGACTCGGTGGAGGCCACGACGAACGTGAGCAGACACTAAATCAAATACTAGGCGAGATGGACGGCTTCCAGTCCAATGACTCAGTCATTATTATTGCCGCAACTAACCGACCGGATGTACTCGATCCAGCGCTTCTGCGACCGGGTCGATTCGACCGGCACGTGACCGTTAACCGACCCACCAAAGCCGGTCGGTTGGCGATCTTCAAAGTCCACGTTAGGAACGTCCCTCTTTCTGCAGATGTCGACCTCGCAGTAATGGCACAGGCAACCGCTGGGATGACAGGTGCCGACATTCAGAATCTCGTCAATGAAGCCGCATTGTGGGCTGCTCGAAATAACAAAACGAAGGTCGAGATGGAAGACTTCTATTATGCTCACGACAAAGTGTTGATGGGTGCAAAACGGGAGGAGATCCTGACCGAAAAAGAGAAAAAAAGAACGGCTTACCACGAGGCAGGGCATACCCTCGCCGCGTGGAATCTTAAAGGTGCTAATCCAGTGCACAAAGTAACAATCATTCCCCGTGGTCGCGCACTTGGCGTGACTCAAATGGTCCCTGACGAGGACCGCATGAACATGTCAGAACATGAGATTCATGACCACCTAGTTGTACTCTTATCCGGCCGGGCCGCGGAGACACTGATTTACGGCGAGTTGACCGTCGGTGCTGAAAACGATCTTGAGCGAGCGACTTCAATGGCGAGGCGAATGGTGACGCACTGGGGAATGAGTCAAAAACTCGGCCCCGTGAGTTACAAGATGAGCGACGATGATCCGTTTCTTGGCGGTCAAATGCACAAAAGCCGCCAATTCAGCGAGCACACCATGGAAGTCATCGACGAGGAGGTACACAAAATCCTTGATCGCGCCTCAAAATCCGCCCTTGAATTATTGACCGAGCACCGCGAGGGATTACAAGCCGTAACCGATGGGCTGATGGAAAATGAAGAACTCGACCGCCATCAGATCGCCGACTTGCTTGGACCTTCGGTTCATAAGGAAAAAGAAGCGGAGCTGCCAGATCGTCCGCCAGTACTGAATACGGAAACCGACGAAGAATCCGGTCAGCAACCCTCGGAACCGGAAACCGAAACACAACCAGAATCTGAAACACTCGAATCGCCCCCCCCCGCGGGCCAATCGGATTAATCATGGGAGGCAAATGGCGAGGTCGGATGTCCCCACCAGGGTCGCTCTAATTTCGCCACCCCTTTAGTCGGATCCAAAGCGCCCGTTTTAATGAACTGACTACCGAAACGGATTTCGTTGGGCGAGCAATCCCAAGTCTATTTATCTCTAGCCCAATTGCCGTAACTTGAGGAACTGATTCGATGGAAGGGGTTGCCGACACACAACCAGAATTCCATATCTGGATTGACGCAGACGCGTGCCCGCGGGCCATCAAGGAAATCATTTTCAAAACCTCCAAGCGGCTGAAACTAAAAGTCACCTTGGTTGCCAATCAGGGGATGTACTCGCCCAGCACCGATTTAATTAACGTAATTACGGTCCCTCACGGGGCGGACGTTGCCGATGACAAAATCATCTCATTGGTCAATAAAAATGACTTGGTCATCACCGGCGACATCCCACTGGCAGCGCGAGTGGTCGAAAAGGGCGCGCTCGCCATTGGCACCCGCGGAGAACTCTTCGATGCAAATTCGGTTCAGGGAAGGCTCGCAACTCGCAATTTGATGGAGCAATTCCGTTCTTCCGGAATGGAAACCTCTGGGCCCAAACCGATCAACTCCAAAGACACTCAGGCGTTCGCCAATCAATTGGATCGAATCGTCACCCGAATTTTCAAAACAAAAAAGTGACGACAAATCCTCCTCCCGAAGCAATTCGCGTTGAGAATGTAGTCGAATTCCGGCAACTCAGTTGACGCCATAAAACAACCAGTCCGTTTGTTCTTCATGGATTAAGTCATTCATGACCGTGACTTTCTCGACGGTCACGGTGTTAAAGACCTCTTTCATGTTGGCCAGCAGTGGACTGCTTTCGTCGTAAGACCAAACTCCTAAAACCCCGCCTCGCGTCAAATGTGATTTCGCGCGCTCGATCCCCTGACAAGAATAAAAGCCCCGACTCTGTTCGCCCAAAACATCTTCAGGTGAGTGGTCTACGTCGATCGCGACCAAGTCAAAATCCTGAGCGCCCGGTCTGGACAGACGTTCATAAATGTCGCCATGAGTCACACTTAAACGTTCGTCAGCATTTAGGCGCCCCGCAAGTGGAACCAGTCCATTTTCCAACCACGCCACCACCTGAGGAAGAAATTCGACCACCTCGACATGGGAGACGCCTTCTGAATCCAACGCAGATTCGGCGGTGTAACCCAATCCGAGCCCCCCCACCAAAACTCGCAAATTTTCAGTACTTCCATCGGATTGAACTAAATCCAATCCCAATTTTGAAAGTGATTTTTCCGACGCAGTGAGATAACTGCTCATCAAAAACTCGTGATTTAAGGTCACTTCGGTCACCAGCGTTCCCGGTTGTGACAATATCTCTCTGCGGCGAAGACAAAGCAAACCTAACGGCGTTTCTTCATAGGCGAGAATTTCAAAGTTCAAGGCAGCATCCTATTTTTAATAAACGAACTAATTCGACGACCTTCGATCGCCCCGCATATTTGAATCAGCGTGCGAGACGTTCTTTGATTGAATCAGGACTTCATTGTCCTCGGTCGTCATTGGAACTCGCCCCGTTCAATTTCGCAATCCACCAGCGGTATCGATCCAACTCTACTGCGAAAAAAGAGAGACAGCCCATCAAGGCTGCGTTACAAACTCATGCACATTCAACCAGTTTGACTTCGGCTGTTCTGCGGGGAAATTCCCGCACGGACCTACAAAAAAAGGGCAGGTTTTCACCTGCCCAGATTCTGACATTGGTTAAGCTTTTGTTAAGCAATAGCTTTAAGGCTACGAAAGGCCAAGATTTTTTCGCTCCGCATCGAAGAACTTATCCTGTGCCGGTTTGCCAGTAACTTCAGGAATCTCATTTGACGCGACGTCGAACCAACCAGGTTGAAACTGCATGAACCCGTTGTTGCCGGAGATCTTGGCATTAGCCATCGCTTGCTTAGCCGTCAACGCAATGACCGCGTCGGCAAGGGCAACCGAGCCGTTGCAGCGAGGTTGATTTCTCAAATCGCCAGTGCTGATACACCATGCCCAATGCTCAATTTCCTCTCGGTAACCGCGACTGACTGGCCCGTTACCCTCAGCTGTTTTCGCCGGCGCTGCATCACCGCTGGCTGAGGTATCAAGCACCGCCGCCGAACCTTTTTTCTTGACTCGGGCTTTGTAACTCGTTCCCGCGAGAGGATAAAGCATGACTTCCTTTTCGCGATCCAAGACAAGCGTCCCTTTCGTTCCAAGGACAACTTCTCCATACCCGCCAAAACCATTTCCGTTAATCGACGAGTAGGTGACGACAATTTTCTTGTTATTGTTCTCGTCAAAACTCGGGACGCCACTGGATGACGGGTAGTCATTAACAGTGTCTTTGTAACCCACGTCGAAATTGTAATCATAGCCTTGGCCGGGGAACTCAAAACTGCAGTACACATGATCGTCTGCGTCTCGATCCCTTGGAAACACATGTCGGCCGCCAACCGCATGGACAGTCAGCGGGTGAACGTGGTGTCCAGTTTTTCGTGAGAGCGCTGAGATAAAAATACTCGCTGCGTCTAGTTGATGACTGCCAAGTTCAGCCATCAAGCCACCGCCCGTTCTGTCCCACAGACGCCATCGGACCATTTCCTCTAGTGCCGTCCGTGTCCGCCCATCTGCGTATACGTCGTCCCTGTTGATGTATCCATATTTTTCGGCATCGACATTTTTATCAAGGACTAACTGCTGCCATTGAACAATCTGCTTCGCCAACTTCAAACGCTCTTTGGGCGAAGAAGCCGGGTCGTCGTAGCGATTCATAAAGGCTTGCAGTTGATCCTGAATCTTGTCTTTCCGCTTTCCAGCGTCGGTGATTTCACCCCCCGGAACGGCAAGCGCCCAACTATCTTTACCCGGTACGTTATTGCGGTGCCATTGTGCACGTATGTGATGGATCTCGCCCAATAGTCCCCAACGAATCAAATTGACTGCGTTATCGTAGAGAATACTATAATGACGCTGGTGCCCAACCGAAAGAAACGTACCCGTTTCGTCGGCTGTCCGAGCCATTAGTTTGCACTGGGCTATGTTGTGAGCCATCAGTTTTTCGCAAAGCACATGCTTGCCAGCTTTCATCGCCCCAACCGAGATCTCCGCATGTAAAAATAAGGGAGTCGCAATAATGACGCCGTCGATATTCGGATCGAGAACGGCTTCTTTCCAATCGGAGTACACTTTGACATTACGTCGCGCTTCGTCTTCCGATTTCCAGTTGTATACGTTCATCAATCCGGGACGAACTTTGATGGTGTTATCCGTTGACCAGTCACCGTGGAACGCACGATGTTGGCTTGAGGGCCGAATATCACAAATCGCTGTGACCTGAACGTAATCGGGATTGATCGCCCCCATCAGGACGCTACCCTCATCGCCAGTCCCAATCACACAAACCCGGATCGGTCGATTAGGCCGTTGGTAACCAAAATACATGGCACCAACCCCGGCAGCAGTGATACCGCCAGCGGCAATCGATCGAACGAGAAAATCACGTCGACTAACTTTATCGTGAGCAGTCACGGCGGAATAGTAATTATCCCGCCCAACTTCTCTTTCCTCGGGTGTAAGATTAATCATGACTGTCTTTCAGTTTCAAGTTGCGGCGATTTCGCTGTAAATAAGCTGACAAAATAGTCGAGCCCACCAAAACGCCCAGCACTAGTCGTGGCGATCACCAACAGTGCCACTAATTCAATTACGTAAAAATAAGTCGGAGTGGTTCCCGGAATCCATGGAGGCTGCGTCATAATCACCGAAAAAAGGAAAATTGCCGCCGACAAAGAAGCTAACCGCGAAAATAATCCAATAATCAACAAGCCACCGACAACGGTGTCAAACCAAGGAATGACCGCATCCACCCATTTGCTAAAGCTATTCTCTTGGTCAAATGGGCGGTGAATCTTTAAGGGGGCTTTTTCCGCCTGTTTGTAAACTGCCAACCCGTTGACCTGATTCTCATAGGAATCCCAAATCCCAGTCACTTCGCTCGTCCAACCAGCTAATTTCTTGTACCGATCACCACGAATTGAATCGACCTGATCTCGCAGCGAATCGACATAAACCGCGGCTATTTGCCGGTTTTCACCGTCTCGCTGGAATCCCTTGAGCCGCTGTGCAGTCGAAAAATGGGAAACCAATTCAACTTCGTTTGCCAACACCCAGTCTTCTAATTGGATCTGATGTTCTTCCAGAATATCTTTGAGTCGCTTGCGTTGTTCGCGAATCTTCAAAATGTCCTGCTCATATCTGGAACGCGTCGTTTCAAGTGCCAGAGTGTCAACCGACGTATTTTCGGCATCCCGAGCTTCAATAATCTTCTTTTTTATCTGTTCACGCTGTTCGGACAGTTCTTGTTGATACGTTTCACTACCAAAATCGTAGTAGAGCGATGCTTCATCAGCGAAACCGCGATCCCAGATCAAAAACGTGAGCTCGGGATCAACTGAATAACTAACATCCCCGTTTTCGTCGCTGGATTGGACGATGCAGAGTTTTTTCATTCCTTCAGGATCATCCAGCATCTGTTTGAAAAAAGGAGCCATCGGCCCTTTGGCACCGCCCAGAAATCCCGCTGAACTAAACGTGCCGGACTTCAGTTTCGCGGTTCCCTCTTTGTAAAAATGGAAACCGACAACGATTCGAAGCAACATCAAACAGATGAAGACAAGACAGAGTTGAAATTTGGATTGTTGCGAAAACAGTGGAAAACTCCTCAGATTTCATCTTGGAAAATTTTTTACATTATTGCTGAAAACACAGTGCTCGCCAAGGTTTCGACTCCAAAAGTCCTTCAAGAATCGCTCATCGGTGCTCCGCTCCCAAATCCTCGCAAGGTCGACCGAGCGGACTCCGTTAGAATTGACACGGAAGCAACGACAGGGAATTCGGGATAAACACAATAGGATGATGAAAAAAAGTAAATTTCCTTCGTGAACGACCGCTTAAAACCTTCAATTAACTTCTTCTAGCCTCTCTATCGCCGCTTCAATACGTTTTCGTTCGGCTTGACTCAGCTGACTCAATTTTTCTTCCAAAATAATTTTTTGCTCATGGACGTTTTTCGAGTCACCTAAATGCTCATAGCACTCAATCAAATAAGTATGAACGGGAATCATGTTCGGCAATTCACTACTCGTGTAGACGAAATCACGAATTGCCTCTTCCCATTTCCCATGGGTCATGAAAAAGACACCGCGGGTTCTGTAAAACACGGCCTCGTCAGGAAAAAGCTCGATTCCAACGGTAGTCATTTCAAGAATGTTATTAAATTCAGGCTCAAAATCCTTTGCCGCAATATCAATCAGGTTATTGATAACAATTTGGGAGCGGTCGAACTGCCTCTCGGCGATCCGCCAATGCAACTTTCCTGCACTGAAATTTCCTCCAGATATCGCCTGAATCCCCAACAATGCGTGAATCACCGCAGGCTCAGGACCTCCCACAACCGCCTCTTTCAGCCACTTTTCTCGTTCCCCAAATTCCCGATTATCGCTCCCGGAATCCACCGATTGCCCTGTCGTAATCGAACGTGTGCTTTTTGGAACCTCGATCATTTTTAATAACTGAACATAAACGTCTCGATTCGACTGATTCATTTGCAGTGCTTTACACAGCGAAAACAAACGCATTCTGTAATCAGCAGGATCGTCCATGTTCTTGAAATCAATGGCCCGTTTCGCGTAAACCTGCGAAGCGAGCTGATTAATCTTTTGCCTTATCGTTGAGTCGCTAACCGACTGGCTTCCTTCCTTTGCGATCGCGATCGCCCCTAAGTAATCTCCGAGTAAGATCCTGCATCGTATCGCCGTTAGCCAAACTTCGTACACATTGGGATACTTTCTTGCGAAATCTAACAATGCGGCTACCTCGGAACGTAGTCGCGACTCAGCTTCTTCCTGATAGCCCAATTCAAATTCTAACTCCACCAATTGTGGAATCGCCATCAGCCGCAAACCGGTCAATTCTCCATCGGCAATTATTCGCAAATTTGCAATCGCCGATTCAACCAATTCAACATATTCGGGAGCAGTTTTTCCCATACCCGCAGCTTGCTTTAGACGCAGTGCCGCCAAATCAAAATGTGCAGCCTGATTCATCGGAGCGACCTCGATGGCGAACTCCAACTGCCGCATCGCTAGATTCTTTCGCTCAGCCTCGGAAAGCGCAGGTAACAATGGCGAATTCAAATAAAACTGAGACATCCAAATATGTGCAGGCGCATGAAAGGCCTTATCTTCTGGGGCAATCGCCTGCATTGCGTTAAATGCCGCTGCCTCCTTGCCCGCACGGTATCTCGCCAACCCAAGCTTATAAATATGTTCCGGAATATCCGGTTTAAGTTCAACCAATTTCTCAGCAAACAGCAATGCGCGATTGGGAAATTCAGGCGACTTTGAAAAATGATATTCAATCCGGGCCGATGCATCCCCAATGCGCCGTGCTTCGGAAAACAGATAATCGGCGGCGAGAAATGCCAGCAGAAATCCAGCGACCGCCATCACCGCTGGCAAGCCCTTTAAAAACGCCCGCCCTTGTCGAGACGGGGGCCACGCCTGAATCATAAAAACTAGAAAGCCACCGACCAATTGAAATGGCAAAAACAATGACGCCAAGCACTTTGCGCCAAAAGATTGTTCAACGCCTATTTTATCGTCGCGAGAAATTAACCGACTCGCTCGCCCTGTGATGAAGCGATAAGGAGCAGCCAACAATTGTCGGGCTCTAGATTCTTCGAATCCAGCGTTTTCTTTTTTTCGAAAAATCATTGCGTCAAGTAATACCAATCAGTTTGCTAAATAGTGATTCGCTAAAGTTTATCGCCCCCCGCAATCGGTAACCGCACCGGCGGATTCCTTATTATTCTGGGGCCCCCTCTTTTATCACCCGCAACCGCGATTCATAAGGACTCGCGTCGAGCCCTGCCTGTCGGTAGCACTCTATTAATGACTCGAGAATCTTCTGATTTTTTGGGCGCGAATAGAGTGCTGTTTCCAAATCGGCTGCAGCATCCGTCCAGCGTTTCAACTTCATTAAAGCCTGAGCACGTGTATCGAGAAAATACGAAATAAATTTTTCCTTCTGAGCGGTGTTCGTAATCCTCTGAATTGCCTGATCCACTAAAGACAGCCCGAGTTGAGGATTCGGTCGATCTCCCACAATATAAACGTAAGCAAGATTGTTTAGAATTTCCGGATTGTTGGGCGCCTTTTTGTTAGCCATATCAAAATACACGAGTGCCTTCTGGTAATCGACTCGACTCAATGCCTGGGAGCCAATTTCATTCAGAACGTTCCAAGGTGGATCAACGTCCTTCAATGGATCATAAATCGCGATCGCTCGTTTTGCGGCCTCAGTATCTGAATTTTCACCAAGACGGCTCAACTGCATTTTCGCATCCGAATTATTGGCATTGTATTCCATTGCTCGAGACAAAAACTCCAACCTCTGGATGGTCGCATCGGACTCTGTTTGGCTAAGGTCAAAAGTTCTCGCAATCATCACCGAGGACAACATGCGTTCAGCCCAGACGACGTCCGACTCCCCGGCTTTGGCTCGCCTCTCAATTTCTTCTGTTAATTTCTGCTCAGCAGAATCCAATTCTTTTGTCTCGATGTAGCAGGAAATTAACTCAGCCCAATATTGCAACTCCTTACCAATGTCCATGCCGCCAAGCGCCAACTCAGCATTGAACCGATTGATTGCATTTTCAAACACAAGTTCGTTCCTCGCACTGCGGTCCAGCAGCTTGTTCACGCGAATTAATGCTTTGTAGTTGAGCGGATCTTTTTCGAACAATTCAAGAAACAGTTCATAGGCGGTGGGAAGGTTTTTTTGCTGTGCCAGTAACAAGGTCGCCTTAATTTGTTTGGCTCGCAAATTATTGAGCTCAACTTTCAAACACTGATCGGCGTGTGCCGCCGCAAGTTGCAAATTCTTCACCGCATCTATCCGAGTTTTGACTTTGGCGGCCATGTAATAATTAGCAAGCCACAAATGCCCTTTGACATACCCCGGTTTATCCAGTGGAGAAGCCAAATTCAACAATGCCAAGCATCGCCCTAGTCCAGGTCGGCCCCCTTTATTATTCACCGCCTCAAAGGACAACATTCCAAATCGGAATAAATAATCGGGCTCATCAGGGTTCAACTCAATCAACTTTTGCAAGACGATTGCCTGCCCATTTCGCAGAGATTCTAACTCCAAACTCCGCGGATCGTCCGCCGCTAGTAAACTACCGGTTGCAGAATTCATTGATCCTATTTGCTGAGAAGCCTGCAACATTTGAATTTCACGCCGCAATTCATCGACCAAGATCGACTTTCTGTCGTCTCGCCTCTTCAGTTCCGTTAAATAACGATCCTCCAAGGAACTTTCGACTCCTATGCGGGCCCATAGCAACGCACTGAGGCCAAACAACGCTAATAGAAAAGCCGGCATCCCCATCAAAAAGGCGCGATTGCCAATCGAGGCTCCCAAGCTACCCCTGAACCAGTCTGCGGCGCCGATCACTAATGCGATGGGGGTCCAGAGTAGGCGTTTTAAATAGAACAGTAAAAAATTCATGACGGCAAATTTGTTTTGTAGAGCAGCAAAAGTAGAGCAAAAAAATTACGCGATAGCAGAGGGCGAACAAATTACGATTCATGTCGCAACTTTACTCTCAACCTGAAGAATAAAACGACCCTTTCATCGTAGTCTAATGTCACAAGGCGTTGACCCCATTTTATCCGCGATTGCCCCCATTCGATTCTAAATTGATCCTCGAACACGGACGAAAATCGAGACTCCTCGTGCAGTGGAACGGATTTTCCACCGTGATGTCGACACTCTCGCTAGCAAAACTAGAAAAACGTCCGCCAAATAGCCTAACTAAAAAGAGATCTGACGTAAAAAACAATTGCCCAATCATCCTCTCTTGACTCAAACTCTTACGAAAACGCCAAAACCGGTACTTCCGTTATATGTCGAAAAATCCTCAAAATCGGCAAAGGTTACCAAACTAGTAAGCCGAAAACATGATTGGGCATGAATGTTTAATGTCCAATCATGACTCTATGGGTGTCAATTGACAGATGAATCAAAACTTCAAGATTAAAATGCTTGCCTTTTTGGCGACAATTTCAAGTCCAGCTATCGCGCCTTGTTTCGCATGGCAAGACGTTGAGCAACTTGACGAATCCCAACCGAATGAGATTGCAATCGTTCGCCCTCTAGATGTTGGGCCAATCAATACTTTTGGAACCATCCGCGCGGCCGATCCGATTCCCGATGTCAAAGATTCGGTTGGCTTGCCCCCGATCGTATCAGGCAATGCAGCTCCGGCCCCCAATGCCGCACCTCCAATCTTCATCGCTCCGCCTATTGTGCGCGGTAAAGCAGTTTTTTCCAAACCGATTCCTGCACCAGCGATGGAGCCGGAAATGCTCCAAATTCCACCGATCGTCGTTGCGGGAGCAAACGATGCGTTTTCGGTACCGGCCAACACCCCGAACTCAGCGCTTCCCATTCCAAACGCAATGCCGCTCTCTCCGCTCGTTCCACTTATTCCGATTCAGCAACTCGCTGAAGAAACTAGCAACGAGAACCCAGCAGCGACTGTCGGCGCGCCTCGCGTTCCATCGGATTTAATCTTGATGGAAATCCCCAACGCAGAACCAATGTTGGTTGAGAACGAGTTTGAAACCACCCCGACCGAGGAAGACGTTGTTCCCACGCCTGATTCTTCACCAATGGACTTGCAAGGCGAGGCCGTTGCAAGCAAAGTGCAACCCATACTACCGGCGACCGAGTCTCCTCGCACCGAATCTTCTGGCACCGAGGTTTACGAAATAATCGAGACCAAGGTAGCTCCGGAGGTTACTGAGACCGTCGCAGTGGCGCCGCAATTATTGCCGAAAACATTCACAGAACCCACCACCAGTCCTGAGTTGACAGTGGATGCTGGCTCGGCTGAATTGACTTCGGAACCGCCCGTCGAAACTGAGTTGAAAAAGATAGAAAAGGATAAACCCAATACTGCCAGTCAAATTGCTGACGCCGCGCAGGTCGTCGAGATAGTCGATCCAAACCAAGGAACACCGCGTGAGGCAATTTCTCAGGCCGCGAAATGGAATCCGGGGCAACCACTTGACGCTCGCTCGAAAGCTGGAGTTCCGATCTATGCCGAACCCAAGCAAGAGCCAACCATCGAAATCCAAACGTTCCTTCCCCCAATTGTTTCTGGCCAGAATCTTTCGGTGATCGATTCCACGCCAAAAACTTTTGTCCCCGAGATTGTCCAAAGCGAATCCACTGACTTGAACCAAACGACGGATGTTAATCAGGATGTAACTGCACCAGTTCAAAACACTCCAACGGTAGTGACCGAAGCCACGAGTGTTGAGTTGCCGGAAATTGTTCAGGGAAGCGTTCTCCCTCCACTGTCCCCGGTTATCTCGCCACAGAGCATCCCCGTTCCGCCTTCGCGTGAAATCATGGAATCGAAGCCCGCGTTAATCGCCCCTCCAAAATCCCTGGCGATCACCGAAGAAAAAACGATTTTGCCAAAAACACTGCAGCTACCAGAGTCATCACCTGTTGCCCAACCTGCGCCTCAACCCATCGCTGCAAAACCTTACGTCGAAACCCTCGTCAACAAGCAAACAACGGCTCCCGTGCCAAACAGGATCGCCAAATCTAGCACGACGCCTACGTACTTTAATACACTGCCTGGAGCTACACCTATGATCACGAGCGCCGTCGAAGACTGCCTCGGCTGTAGTGGTTCAGGTTGTCCCGAGTGCGGTGTCGCGGGAGCAGCCACAGCTGATTACGCTGGTTGTCAATCGTGCGGGTCGAGCGGCTGCTTCGACAGTGGTACAGTTGCATCGCAATTTGGAAACAGCGGTTCCGTTTCCTCAGCTCGAAAATACTTTATCTTGGATGCAATCTATCTTGATCGTTACGATGGAACCATTGCCATTTCAAATTTTGGCGGTCTGAACAATTTTGAAGACGATCTCTTTGGAGCACGTCTGACGATTGGGCGACGCCAAGATGCGGCCAATGGCGACGAGTTGTCATATTTTGGTTCCGCCAACCTGTCCGAATCAGCCTTCCATACCGACCCCAGTGGACGCATTTCCATTGGATTCCCCAGCACAGGTGCATTTGCGATTGAAACGACAGCCTTTCGCAATGCAGTCGAACAATCTCAAAACAAATCGACGATGTTTCAAAGCATCGAGTACAACCGAAATGATTGGGGCTGGGACGTCGTGAGAACCTTCATGGGCCTTCGGTATATCTATATCCAGGATGAGTACCAAATCTCCAGCCGAAATCTTCTTGGCGAAACAGGAGACTTTGAACTGTCAACACAAAACAATCTGCTCGGCGGCCATCTTGGCTACGAATTATTTTATGATGTTGGCCATCGACTCTCGTGGTCGACCATTGGTAAGTTCGGTGTCTATGCCAACCCCAACCGAGTCAAGACAAAATTAAACAACGCTGGAGCCCAATTTCTCGACCTGAAAGATACGAATACAGCATTTTCAGGAACGATCGAAATGGGCTTGAACGGTCACTATAAACTTGGCAAACGATCAAGATTGCGATTCGGTTACAACGCATTTTGGTTAGGCGAAGTCGCTTCGGTTGCTGACAACATTCCAGTTACGATCAATCCAACGACGGGATCTGACACCAGCGACTCAGATGATATGTTCTTCCATGGTTTGTCACTCGGTTTAGAAATATTCCGGTAAACACAAATAACTGATTAACCACACCACTCAGAAAACACGCCGTCGAGGTCATCCTCGAAGGCGTGTTTTTTCAATCCAGACTAAGCAAATAACTCCTCTCAGAGTGCTAACAAAGTCAGATTTGTCACTCTGAATCCCAAATGCTATAGTCGTTCGACCGTCCCGAACTGAGGCAACCAACGATGCAGACTGAACCATCACTTCGAGCTACCGCTTTGGACCACCTCACCTTGATTGTGGCCGACCTCGAAGCGACACGGAAATTCTATGTTGACTTCATAGGAATGACAGAATCTCAACGCCCTAATTTTGATTTTCCCGGTGCGTGGTTTCAAATCGGGAAAATTCAAATTCACGTAACCTGCTCCGGTGAACTTGCGGGCTTAGCGGGGTGGGGTGACCGACAGGTCAAAAGCATTTCGAGAGGTCATCATTTCGCGTTTACGGTTGATGATTTTGATGAGGCCATGGAAACCATCGACAGGCTTGGCATTAAAGTTGGAGATGGCCCTAAATGCAGGCCTGATGGCGCGAAACAGGTTTACATTTACGATCCCGACGGACATCTTGTCGAAATTTGTTCTTCTGTCGTTTAGATGAATCTCGAGGACAAGCAAGAAATCAATGCGCTAACTGCGAGTGGAACAGTGGTGATTAGATTCAACTTTGTCGGCGCCTGAATTCCAAGTTTCGCCCAGCTTCCTGTCGCGACGCAATCTTGCGAGTTATCGGTTCAACTGCCAAGGTACTGGGTATAAAGTTTCCTGGCTAACGAAAGATCTTCGGTGCCTGAAATAATTGCCCGCCCGTCAGGGAAAACGCTAATCACATACTCATCGATGTGAAATCGCAACAGAAAAGCATTGGCTTCCACTCTCCCCAGCGTCTCCAATCGCTCCGCCATTTGGACTAACGAAATCTGTTCTCGACCGGGGAAACTTACTTGAACGGCATCCCGCCCGCACAGAACTACTGAGTGACTTTCCCGTTCGCCCGAAAGCCATCGAAACTCACCTCGGCAACAGGTCGGGCAATCAACTTTATCACGCAGGCCCGAAATATCGATCTGACGAAGTTCGGACTCCCACATGGATGCCACCGTCAACTGGCGACTAATTGCCTTGCGGTTCCCTGAGAGAATCTTCAAAGCTTCCATACTCTGGATGGAAGCAATTAAATTGATCACGGGGGACAAAATACCAAATGAATCACACGTAGGAGACGTGCCTGGCGGAGGCGGCCCATCGAGCATGAGGCAATTCAAACACGCAGTTTCTTTGGGCAAGACCGTCATGGTCTGTCCGTCAGCACCAAGGCACCCACCATAAACCCAAGGAATCGAATGCTTAACCGAAACGTCATTTAGCAAAAAACGGATCTCGAAATTATCCGAGCCATCCAAAATGACGTCGACGCCCTCACATAATGATTCAACATTCGACGCATCTACATCGAGGACCACTGGTTCGACGTCGATCGTCGAATTTATTTTGGCAATTTTATCAGCCGCAGCGATCGCTTTGGGTAGGCCATTCTTGACGTCCTGTTCATCGTACAAAACCTGTCGTTGGAGATTGCTGTATTCGAGAAAATCTCGATCCACAATCCTCAGCCGTCCCACACCAGATCTTGCAAGCGTATTAGCGAGGACCGATCCGAGCGCCCCGCACCCAACCACTAACGCGGTCGATTCACTCAATCTCGCCTGTCCAGTTTCGCCAATTGATGGAAAACGAATTTGCCGCGCGTAACGATCACTCGCCGTGGGATTATTCTGACGTTGATTCAACACTCGACCTTTCATTTCCTATTTGTTCCCCAACGCTGCGACGTCAAAATCTTTACTTGCACCATCGCCTCGCTGGCTCGTTCAATAAGTAGTCTTCGATTCTCCTCTGCAAGCCGAGGCCAAATCTCGCTTCAAAATCAACCGCGGGACAGCTCTTCGCAAAGATAAACCCCAGTCCTCGAGCCTGGCACCTTGGACACCATTTCCGGCGTTCCTTCGGCTACAACCTGACCTCCATCTTCACCTGCTCCAGGCCCCAAGTCGACAATCCAATCCGCATTTTTAATAAAACTGAGATTATGCTCAACAACGACCATCGAATGACCAACCGACAGCAATACACCAAAGCAGTCAAGAAGACGATTAACGTCGCTCATATGCAAACCCGTGGTTGGTTCTTCCATAATAAACAACACCCGCTTTGATTTAGATGCGTTTAAGTAATGCCCGAGCTTAAGCCGCTGTGCTTCTCCAGAGGAAAGTGACGGAGCCGGTTGACCGAGGCAAACATAGTCAAGCCCAACATCGATCAATGACTTTAATTTTGCCTGAACTTTGGGCTGGCCTCTGAAAAATGAAAATGCTTCACGCACCGTCATCCCAAGTACCTCAGCGATACTCTTCCCTCTGTATTTCACCGACAGAACTTCTTCACGGTATCTTAGGCCAGCACACTGGTCGCAGACGATCGACAAATCCCCCAAAAACTGCATATCGATGACCAGCTCGCCCGCACCTTCGCATTTATCACAACGGCCACCACTCACGTTAAAACTGAATTGACCGATTTTGATATTTCGGGTTTTGGCATCGATCGTTTCCGCGAATGTGCGTCGAATGTCATCAAACGCTTTGACGTAGGTGACGGGATTGCTTCTGGCTGTTCGCCCAATCGGCGACGCGTCCAAAAGAACGACTTCATCGACATGGCCGTCACCAAAGATTTCTTCGTACGGCAAGGCAGCTTCCGCCGCTTTTTGTTTGCGTTCACACAACGCAGCATAGAGCGTCTGCTGAACCAGACTACTTTTTCCTGCCCCGCTTACCCCCGTCACCACACATAAACAACCGAGGGGAAATTCGACATGAACATTTTTTAAATTATTACCCCGGGCGCCAACCAACTTTATCCGGCCGCGAGGCGAACGTCGATTTTCGGCACCACTGGAAACGCCCCGAACTCCGGACAAAAATTGCCCAGTCAGACTTGAATCCGACTCTAACAGAGATTCGCTCGTTCCGTCGAATACGATTTCGCCACCGGACTGACCCGCTCCCGGGCCAATCTCAATGATTCGCTCAGCCGCTTCAATGACGCGTGGTTCATGGTCGACGACGACGACCGTGTTATTCCTCTGATGCAGTCGCCCTATCGCGCCCACCAGCTTCTCGATGTCAAACGCATGCAACCCCAAAGAGGGTTCATCCAGCACGTACAACAGGTTGACTAACGTAGCGCTCAAAGCAGCCGTTAACGAAACCCGTTGAACTTCTCCTGAGCTCATCGTTCTGAGCGAACGATCCAAGTTCAAATATCCCAAACCGACTTGGGAAAGATAGTTCAATCGCGCAGAGATTTGGGCGACAAGACTATCCACCATCTTTCGTTCAAACTCGGTAAGTGACAATTGCTGTAACCATTCAATGGTCTGATCAACCGTCAACTTCCCGACCTGACCGAGATTTTCATCTCCAATATGAAAAGAAAGTGCGTCGTCGTTAAGCCGCAATCCATCACATCGTTGACAGACTTGGTCCGTCAGTTCTTTCGCATACCCCACGCCTTCACAACCCGAACACGCGCCTGTCGAGTTTTGAAAACTAAACAATCGCGGCTCTGGCCGCGGAAACGACCTCGAACAGGATGCACAGACCGATTCCCGTGAATAAACGTTCACGTACCACGACTTTGCCTCAACCGAGCGTTCCCTTAGGTTTGGCTGCCACTGTTTCTCAAACCAAATCTCACATTTCCCAGCACCACAATAAAACGCCAACTCAATTGATTCCCGAAGGCGCGACGAATCCGAACCTCCAGACTTCAATCGATCGACAACGATCCAGACCGGCAGTGCACTTGCATTTCCCACGAGGTCACGATCCGCCCGCGCGAGCTCGACGATGGAATCTCCAACGATCGCCCTGGAAAACCCAGCCCTCATCGCCTCCCCCAACGCCTCGAGAATCTCAACTTCAGGATTTACTGGATAGACAACTTGAAAACGAATCCCACTCTCAATCGAGGCAACCGAATCGGCAACGGACTGTGGACTGTAACGCTTTACATCGATGCGACATTCCGGGCAGATCAGCCGACCGATCTTCGAATAGGCAAGCCGTAAATATTCCGTGATCTCAGAAGAGGTTCCAAGCGTGGTTTTCTTTCCAAACTTCCCCTGCGGCGGCCGAACGGCAATCGCCGCAGGAATTCCATCAATCCCATCCGCATCGGGACGGTCAAGTTGGAACATGAACTGACGCGTATGGGGAGATAGACTCTCGATGTAACGCCGCTGTCCCTCAGCATAAAGCGTATCGAAAGCAAGGCTCGACTTACCACTACCGCTCAAGCCACAAATGGACAGCCATTGCCCATGGGGAATCTCAACACTGACCTCCTTAAGGTTGTTGACCCTCACGTTTCGAAGTTCGATTTTTTTAGTCACGTCGAGTTAAACAGTTTCGTGTTTGGTATTAGCGGGATCTAAAACTAGTAAGGGCGTTAAAATTCGAAGGTGTACCATAGCTGAGTTAGCTGCAGGTAACGACCCGAAGCTAGTATCTCACTCCGGCATTCGTACAATAATTCTTCCGAAAACCGAGCCATTCAATATTTGTTCGATCTGTTGGGGCAACTGGTGTAACTCAATTTCAGTGCTGACGTTCCGCACATCCAAGCTCCAATCCGAAGCAATTTTATCCCACAATTGCTGGCGATACTCTCGCGAGACATTCGCACTGTCGATGCCGCACAGAGTGATTCCTCGGAGAATAAATGGATAAACCGTCAATCCAAGTTCGTGTCCAGCAACTAATCCACACGCCGTGACACAGCCTCCAACGTGCGTTGCTCGGATTGCCGAATTCAACGTCAACCCGCCAACGCAATCAACGACACCTGCCCAGCGACTCTTCAGTAGAGGCGCGTCTGACAAGTCGACGACTTGCTCGCGCGGAACAACCTTCGCTGCACCCAATGATAACAACTGCTCGTAACGATCGAGTTTACCGGTCGAGGCCGTCACGGAAAAACCAAGCTTGGCCAGCAACTGCACGGCAAACACACCAACGCCACCTGTCGCACCGGTCACCAAAATCTCGCCCAATTCAGGCGTGACTCCATGGTTTAAGAGCTGCTGAACCGATTGAGCGGCAGTGAATCCAGCCGTCCCCCACGCGGCTGCTTGCTCCAGCGATAATCCGGCCGGCAATCTGATCAACCAGTCCTCCGGGACTCTTGCAAAACTCGCAAATCCACCGTGGTGCGACGTGCCAAATTTTGCATTGGCAATCAAGACGATTTCGCCAAACTCAAATGCCGAGCTACCCGGTTCAACAACCTTTCCCACGGCATCAATTCCCGGAATCAATGGGTACTTCCGAACGACTCCTGTGTTTCCTGATGCCGCCAAGGCATCCTTGTAATTCAACGCACTGTAGACAACTCGGACTAAAACGCCATCTGTCCCAAGCACCTCGCGTTCTAACTCAACGGACTCTAACAAACACCGATTCTGTTCATCCGTGGGGCGAGCTTTCTCCACCGACTCACTCGTCAACATGAGAGCTGGAAATTTCGAGGTTAGTTTCATTTGATTTCCGATGGATCCAGAAAAAAGGAACATAAACTTAAAGCAATAAAAGGGTGCCACAGAACCATTGAAGCGATTTCATTGGGTTCTCACCATAGCTAAATAGCTTGTCAAGGCTTGGCGCTGGGCATATCTTCAAAAACAGGAAACCTGTCTGAATAAGAATATCATGAATTATTCAATTAAATCTCCCTGTTCCACAATTGTCGGTTCGCTGAAACCAAGCCAACGATTAAGATAGGTCAACCGCAACTCTTCCATCCTTTTTCGATTACCTGACCATTGACAATGCCACAGGACGACACGAGCTATCAGCCGCAGCGATCCGTACTCTATCACTGCACCTGCGGCAATCAACTCGTATTGAATCCCAACATTGGAGGTCAATGTCAAACCTGCGGACGCAGTGTTTCCCCTAAATTACTTGACCAAGACCTCGGAGTCACCGTCGCACTCGATGTCACACTCAATCACCCTAATTCGACGAATGAAAAAAGCCTGAGTTCCGACAGCTTCGCGGTGGTCCCTCCAATCGAATCGGAAGATCAAATCCATGCAGAAAATCTCTGCGGGTCGATGTTTGGTCACTTCCAATTAGTCTCCCCGCTCGGCAAAGGCGGCGTAGGTCAGATTTACCGCGCCTTTGACACCTCTCTAAAAAGATATGTTGCAGTCAAATTACTAAGGTCTGGCATTGGTGAAGGGGTCGGCAGTTCCGACAAAGAGGTTGAAAAACTACTGCAAGAAGCCATTTCTCAAGCGAGGTTTACCCACCCCAACATCGTGACAATCTATTACGTTGGGCAGGAAAACGAAAACCCTTTTCTCGCAATGGAACTCGTCAACGGTGAGCCGTTAAGCCAGCGCACCCAATTAAAACCATTGCCTTTCGAAGAGATCGCTCGGGTCGCACTGGATATTGTTACCGCTCTCGATTACGCCTTCGAATTAGATATCATTCATGGCGATATCAAGCCATCCAACGTTTTAATCACGAAAAACGGCACGGCTAAATTATCGGATTTCGGAATGGCTCGGAGTGCATCGAGCAATTCAGATAGACTTCTGGGGGGTACTCCCAACTATATTTCGCCGGAGCTCTTGAGTGGTGAACTCCCCTCAATTCAATCAGACATTTACGCACTAGGGGTAACATTTTACGAGATGACCTTTGGCGAACTTCCTGTCTCTCTCAACGGATCCCATATTCCAGATTGGATTGAAGTACACAAAAATAAAAAACTAGAATTCCCAGTGCCTTGGCCTCAGCACATTCCAGAAGCGTGGCGATCGATCCTCAAAAAGATGCTCGCCAAATCTCCTTCCGATCGTTATCAATCTTACGACGCACTGCTCGATGAAGTCAAAGCAATTCAACCTAGTTCGAAAATTGCAGCAAGGTTCTTTCCGCGTTTAATTGCAGCAGCCATTGATTCTGCGACGGTTTTCTCACTTGCAATGACGTTTGAAGTTGCTTTGGGGTTCTCTAATTTCCGGCTGCTCGGCGATGATCGTCCGGAAATGTCATTGCTCCTTGAATTATGCAAGTTCCTACCACTCCTTGCTTATACCTTCTCAATTTATTTTTGGCGGCAGTCAATTGGGCGGAGCCTGATGCATATTCGTGTTGTCAATCAGCATGGACTTGTGCCTCGCGCTAGCAGTGTGGCCCTTCGAAGCCTGTTGCGAATGCAATTCCCTTGGATTTTTATATCGGTGGGACTAATCAGTTTCGATGCGGGAACCACCGTTCCACTTTTTCAATCGGTGCTTTACGCAGCTTCTCTGTTTTTGTTAATGTTCGATATTATTTTCATGCTCTTCGCGACCAACAGCCGCTCAATTCATGACATGATTTTCAACACGCAAGTTGTTCTCGACACCTCCGATCTGAACAGCTTTGGGGAAAAAAAATAACTCAAGCGGTGGAACTGTAGAGCATTTTCAACCAGCACCTGAAAGATTCAAAGCACGCTATGACCTCGCATCCCACGCTGTTTAGACTTCCCGATCTCGAAGAACGTGAAATCGTCAAGGGTTTTTTCGGAAAGATGATCCATTCAGCCACAATGACGATGGCCTACTGGACGGTCGAAAAAGACGCCGTGCTGCCCCAACACCAACACCCTCACGAACAGGTCCTAAATCTTCTCGATGGAGAATTTGAGCTACAAGTTAACGGACAAATTCACCACCTGAAAACAGGAAGTGTTTTCGTGATCCCTGGAAACGCGGCCCACAGTGGGCGAGCGATAACGCCGTGTCGAATACTCGATGTGTTCCAACCCGCTCGCGATGACTATCGCTAATCCCACCGTTAGCTTG
>JAPKBL010000196.1 GCA_028823415.1 Mariniblastus sp. | reverse complement strand
ACGCAACCAAAACACCAATTTTTACAGGTTCTGAGCATCGTTTGAGTTTTTTGACCCCACGGGCTCCACTTCTATAGGCTTTATCGCTCAGAGTTTACCAATTATATCCCCAGCCATCACAAAGAAGTAGAGTTCAAAACGTGTGTAGAAAAAAGCAGCGTAGGTGAGCCAGCTCAGGATCAGGATGACGCCTAAATTCTGGATTTAAAGAATGAGACCATCCAACCCAGTTCACGGCTCAAACTTCACCACACCCACACCCCAATCCACCTCAAACTCGCCGCGAGCACCGCCTAATGCCGCGTCACCGAAGCCAACAGCGCCGCGCGAATTCTAGTCATGAAATTCTTGCATGTATTCATGCTTTACATTTTCCAGAAAAACCACGTCAGTTTGCAGCGCGTGCGTGACCCATGACAGGCGTTTTAGTCGGTGCCGCAACACCGTAGATGACAACGATACCGGAACCTCCGCCCTTCGTGGAATCCGTACGGTTCGGATCGGGAGTATCTAAAACATCAGTGTCATTCCAGTTGTTTGCAATCCAGGCGTTGCCAGCGGGATCGGTCACTACATCTGTGACCATCTGGATGCTACCGCTCTGAAACACGTGAATAACATCACCAGTCTGAGCACCCTCAGTGCGCCCCTTCGGCTCGGCACCCGCCATCAGACCGACACCGCGACCCCAGAAATTGCCAAACCAAACGTCGTCGTTGCCATCAATTGAAACGCCCCAGGGCACGAAGACTGCCTTGTCTCCGTTGAAGCCTTGCGGCGCGGGTTGGGTGCCATCAGGTCGTATCATGCTGAGAACGCCAGTGGGGCTCGACGAACTGATCTCGCCCTTTTTTATCAATGGCAGGAGCTGCTGCAAAACCAGCTGGAATTGCTTCATCACCGGAGTGCCAGCCGGGAAAACCGGCGGCGGAGAGCCCACAGACATATTGCTTGCAACCCAGAGATTACCCTTAGAGTCGAGTGCGACGCCGCGGACAGCGGTCCCAACCGGAAATGTCTCGACCTTAGCTGGATCGTCGGCGGGAAAACGTACAACGTCGGTCCCTTGGGAGTTGCTAACCCAGACCCGGTTCTGAGTATCGATGGCGATTCCAAATGGGGACTTCAATCCTTCGACATTAACGATCTTACCTGCGTCAATTCGTCCGCCCGGGAAATGCAGCAATTGGTTCTTGGTGGCGTCAGCAATCCAGACATCGCCATTCGCCGCGGTGCCAACCCCCATCAAATTTCCTATCTTGCCCGCCACGGGGAAGTCGGTCTCATTGCCGATCGGATTGCCATAGAAATCCATCACGCCGATCGTTTCATTCAAGCCCCCAATCCAGACTTTGTCGAGCGACATGCCAGTACCCCAGCCGATACCGTCAACGCCCATACCGGTAAAACCAGTGATCGGTGGCGACAAAGCGGTACCGTCGGGGGCGAGCTTGATAGTTCCACCACCGATGTTATTAAGAACGCCGGACTGTGAACCGGCCATCCAGTTCTGGCCGCTCCAGACGTTTCCGTCCGCATCGATTTGCAGCTTGCCGGGACTGTAAATTCCGCCGCCCGCGAATTTCAGAATCATGGCGAAATCGGGCGGGGCATATGCCAGATAAGGCACCAAAGGAGCAGCGCGGCGGCTGCCATCTTTCGGTTGAGGATAGGCTTGATCAAACAGCGCATACAACTTTTCCGGATTGGCCCAAGGTGCACCCGCAATTCCAGCGATGGCTTCAAGCGTAGTTGTCGGCGTCTCGCCAGCCGTCAGCGATGCGGCTTGGAGAAATTCAGTGCGCCACTTGTCATCAGCTACTGTTCCATAGGCGGTGATCATCATTGCAAGTGTATTGAGTCGCGCAAGCGTTGTGTTTTCCGTGCTGTTGATCGGATCAAGCAGGGTCTTCCCCCATTTTCCAGTTATGGGATTCACTAAGTTGGGTACATTGCCGGCCGCAATTTGCAAACCTAGGGGATTGCCGGAGATTGACTCACCGCTGATAAATTGTGCGGCAGTGAATGCCGAAGCAACCGTGGTGAGTTCATTTACCATCGCCATCTCAGGTGGTTGTCGACCGAGCAGCGAGAGCATCGCCACTGATGTCCCACCGTCCAGGGAACCGCGAGACACGAGATAAAACACGGTGCCCTCCGGCGCAGAACCAACCGTAAAAGAGAACGACCCAAGAGCATCAGTCCTTTTAGTGCCAATTTTTTTCGCTGCCTTACCGTCAGCGACACCCCAGAGGCTCACCTCGGCCTGCGCGAGTGGTTGACCGCCGAGCTCAACGCTTCCGGCTACAGATACTTGACCATGAGCCGCGTGATTAAAAATAAATATCGAAAATAATGCGAGCAAATTGTAAGTCAATGAGATTGTTTTCATATGCGATAACCTTCGTGTCGAAACAGTTCTTTCCAGCAACCAATACCAAATATAACAAACAGCATAGCTGAGCAATGTAACTTGTATACCGCAGCCGATGAATACATCAAATGCCAGGGCTGCAAAACAAGATTCATGGACGACTCAGTGATCGGGAAAAACCTTAACGATCATCGAGACCCGTGCCGAATCAAACTGCCAACAGCAAGCTCGCCGGTCAACATTCATGGTACCGGTTCCGGTGCGAATGATTGGGAGGATTGTATCGGCGCTGAGTGGCCCGCGATCTCCGCTGAAATGTTGACCAACGGTGCGATAAAAACACAGATTTTTACAGGTTCAAAATGTCGGCTGAGTTTTTTGACCCCACGGGGTCGGGTTCAGCCAACCAGTGCGTCGCGATTAGAGATCTGTACTTACGCCGGCTTTCTGGCGAATCGTACTTACCCAGATAGTGAAACTTTCCGTTGATGACAACGGCTGCGTTTCCGGAGGGTTTATGATGCCGATACTTTGGTGCAGTTCTATTTTTTGGTCTAGCCATTTGTGCGAGCTCCTCTAAGGATCCCGAGTTAAGAGGTAAATATACCTCTTAACTCGCCTTGAAGCGTCGCACGTTTGAACATCAAACGGTTGAAAACTGCGTGTTTTCTCGACTGAAATTGAAGTCGGGCTGACTGGATTTGAACCAGCGACCTCTACACCCCCAGTGTAGCGCGCTACCAGACTACGCTACAGCCCGAAGTAAATAGTTTACGTTGATTTGTGATTCTTGACAACGCGTCCCAAGACACAAAAGACAGACCATTCAGTAGATTCGATTTTCTCTCTCAATCTCTCATAGAGAGCATTTACTTGACCCGATACCGAAGCACTTCGCTAACAGATTCCACGGGGCCAAAAACGCAAGCAAGGCATTAAATCGTTAATTTCAACAACCCCTGTTATCCCCCCGAGAATTCAAGTCTTCCTGCAATCTACATAAATTTACCTCGCTATATAGCTACAATATCGTGTTGATTGTTCCCGTTCTTCGCAACCTTCGACCACGCGGTCCCCGCCGAACTGACGCCACCTTGTTTTGCTCCACCGATGCAACACAATAAAGCATCTCAATCGACTGGTCGTTTCTAACATTCACGATAATCATGAGCCAATCCGAGCAATTCACGCATCACTTCGCGGACCGTTTAAATCAAGCGATCATCCAAAAACAAACGCCGCTTGTCGTAGGTCTTGACCCACGGATAAATCAGTTGCCCAGCCCGCTAACCGTGGACAACCCGGGCGATTTGACGCAAGTCGCAATTGCCTACAGTACGTTTTGCTGTGAGATTATCGACGTCGTTGCAGATCTGGTTCCTGCGGTTAAACCCCAAGCAGCCTTCTTCGAGCAAATCGGTCCACTGGGAATGGCCGCTCTCGCCGAAGTCGTCGATTACGCAACCGCTCAAGGGTTACAAGTCATCATGGATGCCAAGCGTGGTGACATTGGGTCAACCGCGACCGCGTATGCAAGCGCCTTTCTCGGTCGCAAACCACAAAGCAGTTGGGGCTGCGACGCACTGACGGTAAACCCTTACATGGGAGAAGACACCCTCCAACCATTCGTCAATGCCGCCAATACAACCGGCTCGGGGATTTTCGTTTTGGTGAAAACTTCCAATCCAGGTAGCCACACGATTCAAGAGAAACGGGTCGATGACCAGCCCATTTATTCGTTGGTTGCCAAGCACGTCGAACAGCTTTCGGCCAACCATGTAGGCGAGACCGGGTACGGCAATACTGGTGCCGTTGTCGGCGCAACCTACCCCGAGCAGTTGTCTGAATTACGAACAGCCATGCCCCACACTCTTTTTCTAATACCAGGCTTTGGTGCCCAAGGCGGAACCGCCAAAGACGTTGCCGGGGGCCTCGATGAGAATGGGCTTGGCGGCATCATCAATAGCTCGCGAGCAATTATTTTCGCCCATGAACTGCCTCAATACTCAGCGGCCACGTCGTGGCAAGCGGCCGTCGAACAGGCGACTCGAGACACCATTGACAAACTTGCTGACGGAACGACCGCTTCGAAACTCCGCTAACTCGAGTCATTGAATCGGAATGATCAGTATTAAACGGCCAGCGGTTGGATTAATTCCGGCAGTGCTTCCAAAACCATCTCCACGGCGATTGCAGCGAGCACCATTCCCATAATTCGCACCACAAGCGCCGAGCCAGCCTGGCCAAGCCAACTATAAATTCGATTCGCCTGAAGTAGCAGGACCAGTGTCAAGCCTAAGACAGATAACATTATCGCGGTCGTCAACAACTGCTCGTAAAAAGAAAAGTTCCGATTGTCGGTTAAGACCACTGCTGCAAGAATCGATCCAGGACTAGCAATCGATGGCACTGCAATTGGAAATACGGCAACATCCCGCCCCGCTTCCTCCTCGGAATCAGCCACCGCCACCCCCGTCCCAAAGACCATCTGCAACCCAAACAGAAAGAAAATAATGCCACCCGCCAATTCAAATGCAGCAAGGCGAATTCCAATTGAGTTGAGGAACAACTGCCCAAGCACCACAAACGCCAACAAGATTGCCGCAGAATAGACAATCGCCCGAATCGCAATCCGATTCCTATCTTGCGGCTTTGCCGCGGCCGTCACTCCGATAAAGATCGTGAGCGTACCAATAGGATCAATCGTCGTAAAAAAAGTCAGAAAATTTTCTACCATGACATTCATCGTCATCGCCGCCTAACTAAACCCCGAACAGTATTCGGTCGGATTCTAACGAAAGATCTTCGAGCAGAACATAGTAAGCGGCTAATTTCCCGAATCGGTTGGATCAGCAGATTCTCTATCGCGGCATTCGAACTTAAGCGTTCCGTTTGCGGCGACGAGGAACCAGCATTCCGAGCGCTGCAGACCCAAACATCAAGGCAGTCGTCGGTTCTGGGACAGCAGAAATCGAAAAATCAAAGGTCCGTCCGCCGGCAAAGATGATGGGATCGAGGTCTGTCCCAGAATTAGCGGTCACAAAATCGCTAAACGTCGAATAGTCACCAAAAGAAAATCCAGTGACGCCAATATCCGAAACGGAAACGCTAAACTGCCCCAAACCAATTGACGTTCCTTGAGGCGGTGTACCAAATGTAACCCCAGCCAATTTTAAATTTGCATTATCAAATGCATCGTCATTCACAAATGGAAAAGAACTATCGACACTGTTGGCCGTCACAACGGCAGAAACACCCGAGGTCGCCCCATAACTCGCATCAAGCCCAAAACCGAGGAGTCCGTCAGTTGACAATTCGGTGTTCGCGCCCGTTTCGGTCACAAAAATGTCAA
>JAPKBL010000195.1 GCA_028823415.1 Mariniblastus sp. | reverse complement strand
CTAGTTAGACCATCAGGCTAGTTAGACCATCAGGCTAGGGTCGGAGATGTTGCTCAATAGCGCAGCTGGATTAGTGGTCGTTGCGGCCATGGGGATCAAAGTTGATTTGCCAGTTTCTACCCGTTCTGCCCATTTGCAAAAATGGAGAAAGATGCTGTGAATTTCATCGTTATTTTTTTCTAGTGCCAAAAGAGCCATCGAACGCGAATAGTCCGGCAGGGATGCGATACTCAGTGCTTTTGTTTCGGTGGCGAAGGCTTCGGCTAATCGCTGCAATTCTTCGTAATCCTTATGCTGCCATGCATCAAGCATCAGTTGGATTTGTGTATGTGCAACAGGAAGGAAATCGAAACATTTCGATTGTGGTTGCGATCCTTGAATGTGATCGTTAATCGCAGCAGTCGAAACGGGAGCTTCTGTAGAGTTAATTGGAGACTCCGAATTGGCTGCAACCGGCGGGGCCGGCTGAATCCGTGAGCAAAGCTCACGAATTTCGTCCAGTGTTAACATGATTTCATTGGTGTCGTGTTGTTTCGAGTACTGTTCCAGGCGTTTTGCAGGCTCCGTGAATTGATTAAATCCAACGGTTCCACCGGAACCCTTGAGCCAGTGTGCCATCTGTTGAATCTGTTTGAAGTTCCCGTTTTCAACCGCAACATCTAGTTCTTCAATTTTCTCGGCGAGTCGGATTGAGAAAGACTCAATAATGGCTTCGAACTCCGGAATGCCGCGAGGTAATGAGGAAACAATACCGCGACCTGCCGGGTCTTGATTAGTGGTGAAATTTAGCTGAACCATTTTGTCCGATTTAATCCGTTGGCCATTTAGTTCGCGGCCGGCGGTGGCCAATAATTTATCGATCTCGATCGGTTTGGTTAGATAGCCTGTACACCCGGCCTCGTGACAGTTTTTTTCGATTCCTTTCATGGCATGCGCCGTCAAAGCATAAATTGGCGTTGTGACATGGTTCGAGCGCAGCAATCGAGTGGCGGTGTAACCATCCATTACGGGCATTTGCATGTCCATAAAAATTAAATCGAATGG
Source organism: Mariniblastus sp. (assembly GCA_028823415.1). Classification (GTDB taxonomy): domain Bacteria; phylum Planctomycetota; class Planctomycetia; order Pirellulales; family Pirellulaceae; genus Mariniblastus. The sequence goes on along the minus strand of JAPKBL010000195.1, from coordinate 4,720 downwards.
ATTCTGAATTGCTTTGTCGAATCCAATCTGCCCATTTACTGCGGTTTCGACTTCGAGGTTGACTTCCTCGAGCAACAGGCGAACGAGGTCGCGATTCTCTTTGCCATCATCCACTACGAGTACGCGTTGACCCTCAAATTTCCAAACCATTGAGTCGATAGCCATATCGTTCTCGGAGGCTTCGAGATCTTGCGGTTGAACGAATGGGATCCCCGAAATATCGCCAGTGGCAGTCGTGAAAGTAAAGGTGCTGCCTTCGCCTTTTTTACTTTCTACTGAGATGTCGCCGCTGAGCAACTCGGCAAAGTTTTTACTAATGGTCAGCCCGAGGCCTGTTCCACCGAATCTGCGAGTTACCGATGTGTCCGCTTGAGCAAATGGATCAAAGATATTTTTAAGTTGAGATTCTGAAATTCCAATTCCTGAGTCCCGAACGATAACTTGCAGTTGAGTCGGTTGAGAGTCCAGTAGGCTGGCGGTGACGCGAACGCCGCCTTCCGAAGTGAATTTGATTGCATTTCCAATAAGATTAGTAAGAATCTGGCGGAGTCTTTGTGGATCGCTAACAATCGATTCTGGAATCGGGGTCGCAGCCTCGAAATCAAGTTTGATAGATTTTTCGGCGGCTTTTCCGGAGAGGACTTGGAAGACGTCACGGATGATTTCAAGCGGCTGGCACGGTGTGTTTTCAATTTCGACCTTTCCCGATTCGACTTTGGATAGATCAAGAATGTCGTTGATCAAATCAAGGAGATGTTTTCCGCTCGAATGAATGGTGTTGAGATATTTTGTTGGATCATTTTGATTTCCATAACCGCGTCGGAGAACATCGGTAAACCCAAGAATAGCATTCATCGGTGTTCGGATTTCATGGCTCATGTTGGCGAGAAATTCACTTTTCGCCTGGTTGGCCGCTTCGGCAGCGTCCTTTGCTACTCCAAGTTCCTTTTTCTTTTCTTCGAGCTGTGTCACGTCGTCGAGGCCGATCAAAACTCCTCCGTGTTTCGTACCCGAAGACATGACTGCTGTGCAGTTGGCGCTAAAAGTTCGTCTTATTTTTTGATGGTCGACAAGCTGGAGTTCGATGTGGCGTTGGGGTTCTCCGGTTTTCAAGCACCGTGACCATGGTAGATCGAGCTTCGAAATTAGCGTCCCAGCGGCGGATTCCCACTGAAATTGAGATGCTTTTCGGCCAATCAAATCATTGAATTTCTCTCCGACTAAATCGGCGAAGGCTTCGTTGACTAAGACGATTTGGCCACTTAAATCAACGACCATCAGTCCTTCGGCAAGGGTGTCGAATGCAGAACGGACGCGAGGTGGAATTGCACTGGTAGGGTCGAGTGCTTTCAACATTTTACCGAGATAAAGATAGAAAACGAAAAAACTCGTGCAGGCTAGAAACAGAGTCAGAGGCACGATTTGTGCCTGTGAAAAATTGAATCCTAAAAATTCGTCCGCTGGTTTGAACCTGAGTTCCAATTGTCCCCAGCGTTGGTCTCCTGAATAGATGGGAACTCTCACCTGAGTGTTGGATGAATATTCGATATTCATGGGTGTCCAGTTTTGACGATGCTCTCCAACGTTGAGCAGAGTCGTTTGGTCCTGCCGTTTAATGGCAGCAGATAATAAATCATCGTTTCGCGTCACGAACACTTTAATTACTGATTGTAAATTTTGAGTTTCCTTAGGTGTGAAATAGGGAGTCGCTTTAATGACAATTGCTTCCGCGAGTACCGCCCGCCCATGCCGAATTTCCGATTGCCGATCGGGAACTAATCCAAGCAGTACCGCAAGCAAGAGGAGGCTCGTCAGGAGGCCGACTTGACCGACTGCGACGCGAAATCGTGTTGATGGTTTAAATTTCATGATTAACGGCCTTCGAAGCGCGGTTCGAATTAATGACGAGGGTTTCTAGAGAATCATCTTCCAGTTGATCGTTGTCGACTTCGTTTAAGTATCCCAGGACCGGCAGCGGATCAAACGTTCTCCAGGCGGGGAGTGAAGTGAGCATGCTGCTGACTAGGACGCCGCTGCGTAGCAACCAGATCACATAGCCGGCGGTAATTGAAGCGCTGGCTATGGTGGTCGTTCCCAGGATTGACTTGCTAAACAATGAGTCCTGGCTGACTTCGAGCTGTAACGCGTTGAGCGATGTCAGTGCTGATCCCGAGAAAATTGTGTCAAATTGGCTTGAGGCAATTTCCGCGGATGAGAACCGGGTTTTAATTACACGCTCGGATGCGCTTTCGAGCGCTGAAGAGAGGGTGGTTGCATCGTTGAAAATATATTGATCTTGAACTAATTCGGTGAATTGGGGGCTTCGGTCGAATCGAGTAACCGAAGTAACGCCTTGGATCATTCCGACGTCCATTTGTACCGGCTTGGCCGCAATCGTTGCGGTGGCTTGGCTGTCGTTAATGGGTTCGACGGTCAATACTTCCGAGGTGTTTTCAGTCTCGGTTACGTTTGTCTCACTATCGGTCAGTTCCAAGGCTGAGTCATCGGTTGCATTAGGCGTGTCACTCACAGGGTTGCGGGGGAGCACGGCGCTATTAAAACTGACGATGTTGACATCGATGGTTTCGGTGTAAAAATTTCCCCCACTGTCCGTTACTTTGACGTCGACGGAAAGCAATGGTTGAATAGCCGAGTCGAGTGTTGTTGCTGTGAGGATCAATTCGTCATTGTTAGCTCCACCAATGCTGAAGAGACTGGGGTCGTTCCCGCCAAGGATTTCATAGGCAAAGGTCTCACCGGCATCGGGATCGACGGCATTCAAGGTACCAAGGCTTCTGCCCGTTGCCGCGTCAGTATTATCAGTGATATGAAATTCAGTATTGAGTAGGTCGCTGGGCGCTTCATTTTCATCAATGATATTGACAGTGATCAGTTCTTCCAACTGCTGACCGCCACTGTCTTCGACGAGGATTGACGTTTGATAGGTCGCGTTCTGCTCGTAGTCAATCGAGTCGTGGGTGAAAAACAGTTTGGTGCCAGTGATGGAGAAATAGCCCGAGTCGAATCCATTCAAGATAGAAAAAGTGAACGATTCGTTGAAATCTGGATCGTCAGCGTGTAGGTTGCCGATCTCAAGGCCGAAAGAAGCCTGTGTGTTTTCGAGGATAGAAAATTCGACCGGCGTCAGCTCAAGGGGTGCCTCATTTTGATCGACGACCATCACGGTGATGGTTGACTCGTATTGGGCAAACGAAGCGTCGGTGGTTCGTATAGTGACCGAATAGGAGTCTTTGGCCTCATAGTCGATGTTGGCTTCCGTCAGTATCAGTTGATCACTGAGATTTCCGCCAATTTGAAATGAGTTTGCGTCCACTCCACCGATGATTGAATAGGTAAATGAATCGTTGGCATCCTGGTCGAGTGTTGTGAGACTGCCTAGAACAATCCCAGTGTTCGATCCTTGGTTTTCAGCGATGGAGAAATCGGTAGGGTTGATTCCAGAAGGCGCATCGTTCTGGTCTTCGACATTAATGATGATCGTTTCTTGGATCTGGGCGCCACCTGAATCGGTGGCAGTAATTTTAACTTGGTAGGTTGGTTGCGCCTCGAAGTCAACAAGGAGATCGCTTAAAATCAGTGTCGCCCCATTGGGGCCACCCAAACTGAAATTATTTTGGTCGTCACCGCCTGTGATTTCGTAGCTGTGAGTGTCGCCGAAGTCCTCGTCTGAGGCTTGCAAGTCACCAATAGCAAATCCATTTATAACATCTGAGTTTTCAGGGATTATTGAGCTAGAAAGTGAAATTGAGGATGGCGTTTCATTTACATCGACAATTTGAACTGACAGTGTTGATTCGAGCTCATTGCCCTGGCTGTCGATGACCTTGATCGTTACTGAGTAGTTGGACTTGGTTTCGTAGTCGAGCGATCCATCGTCAAAGATAAGTTGGCTAGATTGTGTTCCGCCGAGTGTAAAATGGCTGGCGTCCAAGCCGGGAATAATTGAGTACGTGAATGTCTCAAAGACATCTGGGTCAATTGTCGATAGCGGGCCGAGATCATAGCCCCCAGCCGTGTCTATGTTTTCGTTGATTAAAATTGTATCGGGTGTTATTGCGGAGGGTGGTTGGTTGGTTTGTGTCACATTTATCGTGAATGTTGACTCAAATACATTGCCTCCTAAGTCGGCGACCTGGATCCGAATGTCGTAGCTCGGTTTAAGTAGGCCGTTTACGATCCCTGCATCAAAAAAGAGTACGTTGTCGGTGAGAGCAAAATGTCCGCTGTCTAGATCGTTTGCGATGCTGTAGGTGAATGCGTCCCCCGTGTCTGGGTCGGTGGTTTCCAGATCCGCGACTTTGATCCCGTTTGTTGTGTCCGTTCCTGAAATAATATTGATCACGCCCGGGGAAATAGCAGTCGGCGATTCGTTTAAATCGTTGACGTTTAATATTACATTCAGTGGGATGGAGGCATTGTCCGCACCATCGGTAGCGACGATGGTGAAGTTATACGTGGCTTTATTTTCTGCGTCGGGTGAGGCGAGGAGAGAAACGTCACCTGTGTTGGGATCGATACTGAAGCTGGCCGCATCGGTTCCTGAGATGGCGAAGGTGACGCCGTTTGAAACATCCGCGGAATCATCTGCCGTTGCCGTGTAGACGATTTGGTTGGCAGGAATATTTTCGTCGACAGCAACATTGGTGGCTGAGGTAATAATCGGGGCAGTATCGTCGAGATTGTTGATGCTCAGCAGAAC
>JAPKBL010000009.1 GCA_028823415.1 Mariniblastus sp. | reverse complement strand
AATTCTCTGAAAATAGTTTCCGTTTCTAATTCTCCATCTGAGAATTCCATCTGAGGGTTCCACCCGAGAGTTCCATCTGAGGGTTCCACCCGAGAGTTAATTAAATAAGTGAAATGTGTGATTTTGGATGAAATCTGTTTTGGAAGTGTGGGCGAATTTGAGAGTTGGGGTGGTTTTGTTTGGGGCTGTCGAGGTGACCGCTGAGCCGGGGAATGTCCGTCGGTCGCACAGAAACGACGATTTGATCGTCGAGTCGGGAAATGCCTAGAAATCGGCTCACTTCTCGCGAAGAATTAGCCGATAGTCAGCGAGTCTCCGTTTAAGTGGGGTAATTTTGGCGGGTCTTGGATTGTTCCGCTGAAATTCTCGCAATTCGTATTGCAGGGTAAAACTATTTAGATATATTTACCCGACTAAACTTTACGCCGGCGTAGCTCAGTTGGCAGAGCAGCTGTTTTGTAAACAGCAGGTCGTGGGTTCAAGTCCCTCCGCCGGCTTTTCTTGTTCTCTCGCAGATTTTGTGAGAGGAGGAGTTGATGATTGTTGCGTTGTGGGTCAACGAAATCGTGGCATGCCGAGTGGTTTTCACGTGATTTCGTGGGTCTGTGTCGCAAGGTATTGAGTTTTGGGGGGTTACCGAAGCGGTCAAACGGGACAGACTGTAAATCTGTTGGCTATGCCTTCGCAGGTTCGAATCCTGCACCCCCCACTGCTTCAGGTTGATTTTGATTGAACGATATTGAAGATGTTGGATCGGATTAGATGGGCGGAATGGGTGATTTAATCCTGTTTCGTAGCTGGAAGTGGCTGATTTGGTGTCGATTGGGGAAAATGTCCGCTGAAATTTGGTTTTTTTTGCTCACTTGTCATTGGGGTTTTCGCCTAAGTTGTTAGATTGATGGGTCAAGTTGGTTGTGGCACGCAGGAGCTGCTGCGTGTTGTGATTAGCGGGTGTAGCTCAATGGCAGAGCTCCAGCCTTCCAAGCTGGTGGTGAGGGTTCGATTCCCTCTACCCGCTCATTTGTAAATTGATAGGATTTGGGCTCGATCAAAACGGGTTTCGCTGCTGTAGCTCAGTGGTAGAGCGCGTCCTTGGTAAGGACGAGGTCATGGGTTCAAATCCCATCAGCAGCTCTGATTGTGGTTCGGCTTGGCGACTTGCTGCGGCGAGTGTGTTGGGTCGATTTTTAACTTGGTTGTTGAGATTAAAAACAGAAGACAGGTAATAAGAAGGTATGGCCAAGGAAGAATTTAAGCGGACTAAACCGCACGTTAACGTCGGGACCATTGGGCACATTGACCATGGTAAAACAACAACTACTGCAGCGATTCTTGCAGTTCAGGCTGCCAAGGGTTTGGCTGAGGCCAAGGACTACTCGGACATTGCGAAGGGTGGAACGGTTCGTGACGCGACAAAGACCGTCACGATTGCGGTTGCTCATGTTGAGTATGAGACGGAGAACCGTCACTATGCTCATATTGACTGCCCCGGTCACGCCGACTTTGTGAAGAACATGATTACTGGTGCTGCTCAGATGGACGGTGCGATTTTGGTCGTGTCGGCTGCTGATGGCCCGATGCCGCAGACCAAGGAGCACGTTCTGCTTGCTCGGCAGGTTGATGTTCCTGCTTTGGTTGTGTTTCTGAATAAGTGTGATCTTGTTGATGATGAAGAATTGTTGGAGTTGGTTGAAATGGAAGCTCGTGAGCTTCTCAGTAAATACGACTTTGACGGCGACAATATTCCAATCGTTCGTGGAAGTGCATTGCCGGCTCTGAATGATCCGACCAATGAAGAGTCTGCCAAGTGTATTGGTGAGCTGATGGACGCGATTGACAACCACATTCCTGAGCCGAAGCGCGAAGAAGATCGTCCATTTTTGATGGCGATTGAGGATGTTTTCTCGATCGAAGGTCGTGGAACAGTGGCGACTGGGCGTATTGAGCGTGGTGTGATCAAGACGGGTGAAGAGGTTGCGATCATTGGCCTTGAGGCTGAGCCGCGTTTGACTACCTGCACGGGTGTGGAAATGTTCCGCAAGATTCTCGATCAGGGTCAGGCTGGTGACAATGTTGGAATTCTTCTTCGTGGTCTTAAGCGTGACGAGATTCAGCGTGGCCAGGTTTTGGCTAAGCCGGGTTCGATCACTCCGCATGCTAAGTTTGAAGCTGAGATTTACTGCTTGAGTAAGGATGAGGGTGGTCGTCACACTCCTTTCTTTAGTGGTTACCGACCTCAGTTTTACTTCCGAACAACTGATGTGACTGGTACGGCTAATTTGGCTGAAGCAGAGATGTGCATGCCTGGCGATAACGTCAAGATTGTAGTTGAGTTGCAGAAACCGATTGCGATGGATGACGGTGTTCGTTTTGCTATTCGTGAAGGTGGCCGGACTGTAGGTTCGGGTGTTGTGACGAAGATTGTCGACTAGTTGCGGTGGTTGGCTGGTTCTCGGTTTGGGCTGGTTGATTTCAGTTTGGTGGGCGTCGTGGGGTTGTTTCCGTGCGGCGCTTTCCGGCGATTTAAGGGCAGGCTCGTTCGTTTGGTTCGAGTGACTGTTGGTCAAACGGAGGGGTGTAGCTCAATTGGTAGAGCACTGGTTTCCAAAACCAGCGGTTGCGGGTTCAAGTCCCTCCGCCCCTGCCATTTGAGGCGGTGCTGGTTGGTTGGCAAAATTAATATAATGATTGCAGTTGGCTTTGGGTTCTTGAGTGGTGTTCGAAGTTAATTGTTTGTGAGGTTACTTATGAGTTCGGTGGCAAAGCAGAAGCGGGATTCGAGTCGAGCGAGTTTTGTGTCGGAGTTGTTCCGGTTTGGTCTTTATAAGCCGAATCAGGGGCGGATTGTTCGGCAGGTGACTTTTTTGACTACGGCTTTCTTGGGTTGTCTGATTGCTTGGGAGGTTAAGCGGTCGCCTTTGATGTCTGGCATGGGTGCCGAAGGGTATCTGGCGATGCTGGGTATTGCTGCGGTGATGGTTTGGTTGGCCTTTCGTTTGGTTAACTATTCTGTGTTCGCGGACTTCTTGATTGCTGTGGAAGCTGAGATGAATAAGGTCTCTTGGCCGACGCGTCGAGAGTTGTGGAATGCTTCGGTGGTGGTCATTTTTGTGATCTTTTCGATGGCGGCGTTCTTGTTTTTGTTTGATGCGCTGTGGACGAAAGTGTTTGAGTTGATTGGTATTAGGTACTCCAGTTAGTGATGTGTTTTTCGTGTTTGTTGGTAAGATCTTTTTCGGTGGCTAGTGGGTAGATAGATGTCAGATGACGAGGTAGTTTCGGACGATTCGGTCGACTCCCCTGGGATCCAGGAGGCGGGTTCGGTGGTGCCGTCTGCTGATGTTGAGTCAGTTCAGGGTCTTGAATCGGAGGTTCCGGTTGAGGGGGTCTCTGGCGGTGAGGTCGAAGAGGAGTTGAATGAGTTCGGGTTTGCTGCGTCTGACATGGTTGGCGACGAAGAGGAGGAGATGGGGGACGAGGGCGGCGGCGATGTTTCGCCCATCGAGGAGTTTGTTGATGGTGTTGTGGTTGAAGAGGGTGAAGAGGGTGAAGAAGTCGAGATGAGTTGGTATATCCTGAAGGTTCAGGTAAACCGTGAAAATTCAATTTGCGATGCATTGAGGCGTCGGGTAAAGGTTGCGGGGATAGAGCGTTTCTTTGGTGAGGTATTGGTTCCAACGGAAGACGTTCGAGAGTTCAATAAGGCTGGCAAGCAGCGGATCAGAAAGCGGAAGCTTTACCCTGGTTACATTGTTGTCAATATGGCAATCAACGACGACTCGTGGTTTTTGGTTCGGGAGACCTCGGGGATCGGTGATTTTACTGGGGCGGCTGGAAAGCCTGCTCCGTTGACGCCGGAAGAGGTGTCTCGGATTATTGCAACAACGATGCCGGATGTTGAAGAGGATGGTGAGGACAATATCAAGACGGCCATTCCCTTTAAGGTGGGTGATCGTGTCCGGGTTAAGGAAGGCTATTTCCAGAATCACGAGGGTGAGGTGTCTGCGGTTGATGAGCGGAATGGCCGCATCACGGTGATGATTAATATTTTTGGTCGACCAAATCCGGTTGAGTTGGATCACTGGCACGTAGAAAACGTTTAGCGTTTTCCGGGTTGGGTGGTTACAGTATAAGAAAAGTAGAAAGTGTTATGGCGAAGCAAGTAACGGGCGAAGCGAAATTTCAGGTTCCTGGTGGCCAGGCGACTCCTGCACCACCGGTTGGAACCTCGTTGGGTAAGTTTGGTATCAATCTGGGTCAGTTTGTCCAGCAGTTCAATGATCGTACAAAAGAGTATGCCGGGACTCCGATTCCGGTTGTGGTCACGGTTTACAATGACCGTACTTTTGAATTTGTCACAAAGAGTCCTCCAGCGGCATCAATGTTGAAGCTTGCGGCTGGGATTGCGAAGGGCTCTGGTGTTCCTAACCGCGACAAAGTGGCGACGGTTACGCGCAAGCAGATTGAAGAGATTTGTGAAAAGAAAAAAGAGGATTTGAATGCTCGTGATCTCGATCATGCCTGCCGGATGATTGAAGGTACGGCTCGGAGTATGGGGATTGATGTCGTCGGTTAGGCCTGGCGGTTGACTGGTTTGCTGGGCGAGTACGGAGACGGAGTCGAGCTTTAAATAAGCGTTAAACAATAAAGAGTTCAGAGTAATGAAGCGTTCCAAGCGATACAAAGAGTTGTTGACTAAGGTTCCTGAGCAACCGGTTGGTCTTAGCCAGGCAATTGAAATCTTAAAAGGTTTCGATGGTGCTAAGTTTGATCAGACGATTGAGATTCACATGCATCTCGGAGTTGATCCGAAGCAGGCGGATCAGATTGTTCGGGGTTCGATTGTCCTTCCACACGGCATCGGGAAAACACAGCGAGTGATTGTGTTTGCGAAGGATGCTGCGGCAGAGGCGGCGCAGGCCGCGGGTGCCGATGAGGTTGGTCAAGAGGAGTTGGCTAAGAAGATCAACGGTGGCTGGTTGGAGTTCGATGTTTGCATTGCATCGCCGGACATGATGGGGGTCGTTGGGCCTTTGGGTCGCGTGCTTGGTCCTCGTAGTTTGATGCCGTCTCCTCGGGCTGGCACGGTAACTCCTGATGTTGCTAAGGCGGTTGAGGAGTACAAGGCTGGGAAGGTGGAGTTCCGGAACGATAGTGGAGGAAATGTCCATGCTGTTTTGGGGCGTCTAAGTTTTACTCCCGAGCAAATTCAAGAAAATGTCAGTGCGTTTTTGAAGTATATTGAGTCTTTGAGGCCGAGTTCGGTGAAGGGGACTTATGTCAAAAATATTGCACTGACATCAACGATGGGTCCTGGGATTCCATTGGCTGCATAGCCTTTGGACGAGCCTGTGGGTTGTCGGGTTAAACATACAGTTTGAAAACGTAATGAAGTGAAGCAAAAGTTATGAGTAAGTTCGTAAAAGATTTGTTGTCCAAGGATCTCGCCAATCGACTTGATGGCGTGACGGATTGTATCCTGGCAGATGTAGTAGGAATGGATGCGATCACCTCGACGGATCTTCGAAGGCGTCTTCGTGACAAGGGGATTGGGATGATGGTTGTGAAGAACAGCCTCGCCCGCCGTGCGACCGAAGGTACTTCGCTGGCTCCAGCGTTCGAGGGGATTGAAGGGTCTCACGCGGTGTTGTGGGGTTCGACAGATTTTGTCTCCTTGGTCAAAGAGGTAACGGAACTCAACGAGGATGTTGCGGAATTCGAAAAGTTCGAAGCTCGCGGCGGAGTCATGGATGGGGAGCAGTTGACTCCTGAGCGTGTTAAGGAGATCAGTAGATGGCCAAATCGTGCTGAACAGTTCAGCTTGCTAGTTGGTCAAATTCTTGGTCCGGGAGCGACTTTGGCGGCACAGCTAATTGGTCCAGGTGGTCAGTTGGTAAGTCAGATCAAGCAGGTCGGCGAAGAAGAGGACTAGAAATAAACGGCTAGGCCGTGGATATAGAGTTCGTTTGCCCAATCGCGGAGTCGGCAAATCGAAAAGAGGTTGGTTGGTTTTTACTGGTCAGCTTGTTCATAAAAGTGTTCAATTTGATAATGAATTTTGAGAGGCGGGTTCCGCAGCCTATTCTCTCGACGATACGAAAGGGTGACTCCAATGTCCGAAGAAGCAGCAACTGTAGAATATTCTGATGACGCCAAGAAGCTCGGTGACGAAATCGCCGGAATGACTTTGAAGCAAGCCAAAGAGCTAAGTGACTATCTCGAGAATGAGCACGGTATTAAAGCCGCTGCTGGTGGTGGCGTGATGGTGGCTGCCGCTGGTGGTGCCGGTGGTGAAGAAGTCGTTGAAGTTCAGACTGAGTTCGACGTGATCTTGACTGGGTTTGGCGACAAGAAGCTTGATGTTGTCAAGATTGTTAAGGCGATCACGGGTGCCTCTTTGATGGAATCCAAGAAGATGGTCGAAAGCTGTCCAGCGACACTTAAGGAAGCAGTTTCTAAAGAAGATGCTGACAAGGTCAAAGAGCAGGTCGAAGGTGCTGGCGGAAGTGTTGAGCTCAAGTAGTTCATTGCGACCGGCTCTGGCCTGAATGGGCGGAGCGCGGACCGCGGTGATCCATGAGAGTGGTTAACGCGGTCACTTTGGTTGTTGATTTACGCAGCCGAATGAAATGGGCCAAGCGTCGCGGAATTGAACGGCTCCGCGATGCACTGGGTCTTTTACGAGATCCTCAGTTACAAGGTCTTTAGAACTAGCCAATTCAAGCGATGTGTTGTTCATTCACCAAAGTCGACTGGGCCCCGCTTCTGATGAAGCGTGGAAACGGCCGGCCAATTCAGGGAACGATATGCTCGGGAATCGCACACTTGGAGATTTTTTGAAAATCCAGGACTTGTGTATGAAGCCGGCGTGCGCGGACTCTTTTAATTCGAGTTCTGTGGGTATTGTTTTCGGGGGTGAAATTGTCGACGCATTGTCGTTAATTCAGTCGCTTGGCGGCGTGTTTGCACCAGCGACTGTAACTGCAGCTGAACCATCACTTACTCGACTAATCTGATACCGGAGATTCTGCGCTTATGGCAACCCCAGTTGAGCGGCGATTAGCACCAGAAAAAATTCGTGTGTTTGGTAGTGGTAGGGACTATCAAGTTCCGCCGGACCTTACAAAAATTCAAACCCATAGCTACCAGGCGTTCCTTCAGTCGGATGTTCCGCTGGAAAAACGCAAGGCGCAGGGCATTGAGGGCGTGCTTCAGGAAATTTTTCCGATTGAGAGTTACGACAAAAAGCTGCAACTCAGCTATGTTCGTTACGAATTAGGAAAGCCTCGATACACCCCGTCTGAATGTCGGCAACTGCGGATGACTTACGGCCAACCCTTTCGAGTTTGGTTGCGTCTTGAGAAAGAGCAACCCGTCGAGGAAGAGGTTTTTCTCGGTGATATACCGATCATGCTCGGTGGTGGTGAGTTTATCATCAACGGTGCCGAGCGTGTCGTGGTTAGCCAGTTGCATCGTAGTCCGGGAATCGACTTTGTTAGGGAAACAGATACGACTTCCGACAGGAAGTTGGCGAGTTGCCGCGTGATTCCCGAGCGTGGTAGTTGGATTGAAGTCAACGCGACTAAGAAGGACCTGTTGACGGTTCGAATTGACCAGAGCGGCAAGTTTTCGGCGTTAACGCTTTTGCGAGCGATGGATCCAAAATACGGCGAAGATTCTGCGATCTTAAAAGCTTTTTACGACACAGCCAAGGTGAAAGTCGTGGATCGTCGTAGTGCCGGTAAGTTGGAAGGCAAGGTTGCTGTAGACGACATCGTTTACCCTTTGACCAGTGAGCGAGCAGGCGAGATTATTGTCGAAGTTGGGCATAAGATCTCCAAGGACGCTGCGGAGATTATCTGTTCGTCGGGTGTCAAGGTCTGTGAAATCATGACGGCCCCGCGGTCGCCATTGATCTTTAACTCGTTGATCGACGATTCGACTTCGAGCCATGAAGAGGCGTTGCTGAAGATTTATCAGAGGCTTCGCCCCGGCAACCCTCCTGCCCTTGAAAAGGCGAGGACTTTGTTTCATGAAAAATTCTTCGATTCCAATCGTTATCGGTTGGGTCGCGTCGGCCGATTCCGGATTAACCGAAAGTTGGATCTTGGTGTTTCTGAAAAAGAAATGACTTTGCGTCCGGACGATATTCTGGCGTCGATGAAATACATTCTTGAGCTTTCCACGCCTGGCGGGGCGGCTCATGTTGACGATATTGATCACCTTGGAAATCGACGGCTTCGAACGATCGATGAATTGGCGTGTGATGAACTTCGAAAAGGATTCTTGAAGCTGCGTCGAACGGTTCAAGAGCGAATGAGCTTGAAAGAGCAAGAGGATATGACGCCTCGTAGTCTCGTGAATCCGAAGAGTATTTCCGCGGCGATCGAATATTTCTTTGGTCGTGGTGAATTGTCGCAGGTGGTTGATCAGACCAACCCGTTGTCTCAGTTGACTCACGAACGGCGTTTATCGGCACTGGGTCCGGGCGGTTTGAATCGTAAGCGAGCCGGTTTTGAAGTTCGCGATGTTCACATTTCTCACTACGGACGTATTTGTCCGATTGAAACGCCGGAAGGCACCAACATTGGTTTGATTTCCAGTCTCGCGATCTACGCGAGTGTCGACGATTATGGATTTCTAGTTTCTCCTTATGCGGTGGTTAAAAAAGGAAAAGTAACCGACGAAGTGGCTTGGCTACGAGCTGATGAAGAGACGGAAGAATACATCGCACCTGCGGATACTTACGTCGAAGACGGAAGTATCGTCGGTAGCAAGCAACTGGGCGGAGCGATTATTGCGAGGTATAAGGCTGACTTTGAGTTGGCTGATCCCGGAATCATACGCTACATGGATATCGCACCCTCTCAGATGGTCGGTGTCTCGGCCGGTTTGATTCCGTTCCTTGAGCATGACGATGCGAACCGCGCCTTGATGGGTTCTAACATGCAACGTCAGGCCGTGCCTCTCTTGGTGGCTGAGCCGCCGATTGTGGGAACTGGCATGGAGATGCGAGTCGCAGAGAACTCGAGCATGCTGGTTCGTGCCCGGCGGGGAGGAAAGGTCACTTATGTTGACTCCACGCGCATTGAAGTTGGCACCGATGTGTATGAATTGAAGAAGTACGTTGGCCTCAACGAGCGGACTTGTCAGAATCAGAAACCGCTCGTGATGCCTGGGCAGAAAGTCGAGAAGGGTGAGGTTCTTGCCGATGGAGCGGCGACCTATAAAGGTCAGCTGGCGCTCGGACGAAACGTCCTTGTCGGTTTCATGTCGTTTGACGGTTGCAATTATGAAGATGCGATCATCATCAGTGAAGAACTCGTCAAGAACGATACTTACACCTCGATTCACATTGAAGAATTTGATGTGGAAGTTCGGGAGACAAAATTAGGCCGCGAGGAATTCACTCGCGACATTCCCAACGTCAGCGAGAAAGCGCTTCGCAATCTCGACGAGAACGGCGTGATTCAAGTCGGTAGTTACGTCAAGCCTGGAGATATCCTGGTTGGGAAAGTTTCACCGAAATCGAAAACAGAACTGACGCCGGAAGAGAAATTGCTACACGCAATTTTCGGACGGGCCGGTGAAGATGTTAAGAATGACTCGCTTGAAGTATCCTCCGGAATCGAAGGTATCGTTATTGATTCCCAGCGTTTCTCGCGACGGATGAGCCTTTCGGAAGAAGAGCGAAAGGTTTTTGAAAAAGACTTGAAAGCGGCCGAGGCGGACGGCAATGAAGAAATTGCCAACGTCTTTGGTGTCATGGTCGAGGCAATCGAAAAAATTGTTGGTAAGACCCTGACGGACGAGGATGAAACTCCTCTTTTTCGTGATCAGGACCCGAAGTTTGTGGCCGAAAAAGCAGCCAACTTCCGGCTTTCCAATGTGATCGGATCGATGCGCAGCGATGATAAAATCAATCAGATCGAAGCGATTTACAAAGAGATGTGGACATCGGTCGAGAAAGTCATTGACGCTCGCGATCGCACCGTCAACAGTATGAAGCGGGGTGACGAACTGCGAAGTGGCGTTCTGCAAATGGTAAAGGTTTACATTGCCACTAAGCGTACGATCTCGGTCGGTGACAAGATGGCTGGACGGCATGGAAACAAAGGTGTGATTTCCAAGATCTTACCTGTCGAGGATATGCCTTATCTGGAGGACGGTACGCCGATTCAAATCATGCTAAATCCGCTCGGTGTTCCCTCGCGTATGAACGTGGGACAGATTCTTGAGACCCACTTGGGTTGGGCCGGTTCGAAACTTGGCTTTCAAGCGATCACCCCGGTATTTGATGGTGCGTCGGAGTCTGAGATTAACGATTGTTTGGCCGAAGCTGGATTGCCAAGTCATGGAAAGCATACGTTGTATGACGGACGGACTGGTATTGCCTGTACGCAGGAAACAACGGTCGGTTACATCTACATGTTGAAGCTTCACCACTTGGTTGACGACAAGGTTCACGCTCGAAGCACCGGGCCTTATTCGTTGATTACTCAGCAACCACTTGGCGGTAAGGCTCGATTTGGCGGACAGCGATTCGGGGAGATGGAAGTTTGGGCGCTCGAGGCTTATGGAGCCGCCTACATTCTCCAGGAATTACTGACGGTCAAGAGTGATGATGTGGAAGGCCGGACCAAGATTTACGAATCGATGGTCAAGGGCGAGAACACGTTGGAGGCTGGAACGCCTGCTAGTTTCGATGTTTTGACAAACGAAATTCGTGGACTTGCGTTGAACATGCAACTGGAAAAAAGACGCGGCTAAGCCCGCAGGCACAGCGGGGCAGTGGTTTGACCCTGCCCGCGCGAATGCCAAACGACTGTTTGCGTTGCAGAAGCTCTGACAGGCTTGAAAACGCTCCCCCTAAAACAAACGTTTAAAAAATACTTTAAAAGGAGCAGGTGAATTTATGGCGACTGCCGACACCACCTACGATCGCATCAACGATTATGCTTCAGTCAAAATTTCTTTGGCTCGTCCTCACGATATTCGCTCGTGGTCGATGGGCGAAGTAAAAAAACCTGAAACGATTAATTATCGTACTTACCGCCCGGAAAAAGATGGTTTGTTCTGCGAGCGAATTTTCGGACCTGAAAAGGACTGGGAATGTGCTTGTGGCAAATATCGCGGCATGAAGTACAAGGGTATGATTTGCGATCGCTGTGGCGTTAAGGTAACGCACTCGCGCGTTCGTCGAAAAAGAATGGGCCATATTGAATTGGCTGCGCCCGTGGTGCACATCTGGTTTTTCAAGGCAATGCCAAGTCGATTGGGCAATTTGCTAAACATGAAAACCAGTAGTCTTGAGAAGGTGATTTACTTCCAGGATTACGTTGTTACCGATCCAAAAGACACCGATCTTGAGCGGCAACAGTTGCTGACCGAAGAAGAGTACCGCGCCGCGCGAGCTGAGTTTGGCGACGGTAGTTTTACCGCCAATATGGGCGCCGATGCTGTGCGAGAACTTCTTGCTGAGCTCGATTTGGTGAGTTTGTCCGATGACTTGCGGATTGAGCTCGCCGAGACAGGTTCTAAACAGAAGCGAAAAGATCTCACGAACCGATTGAAGATTGTGGAATCAATTCGGGATAGCGACAACAAGCCCGAATGGATGGTTCTCGATGTGATTCCGGTGATTCCTCCGGATCTTCGGCCACTCGTGTTGTTGGATTCGGGTAACTTTGCGACGTCGGATCTTAATGATCTTTATCGCCGAATCATCAATCGTAACAATCGACTCCGAAAGCTAGTCGACTTGAACGCGCCGGAAGTGATCATTCGCAACGAAAAGCGAATGTTGCAACAATCTGTTGATGCGTTGTTTGATAACAACCGTTGTAAGCGACCAGTGCTTGGCAGTAGCAACCGACCGTTAAAGTCATTAACGGACATGATTAAAGGTAAGCAGGGACGATTCCGCGAGAACCTGCTTGGTAAGCGTGTCGATTATTCGGCTCGTTCGGTCATCGTGGTGGGTGCCCGTTTGAAACTCCACCAGTGTGGTCTTCCCAAGAAGATTGCTTTGGAACTTTATCAGCCGTTCATCATTCGCAAGCTTAAAGAGTTAGGGCATGCCGATACGATCAAGAGCGCGAAGAAAATGCTCGAACGGAAGGACGAAGAGGTTTGGGATATTCTTGAGCAGGTGATTCGCAACCATCCGGTTATGTTGAATCGTGCTCCGACGCTTCACCGTATGGGAATTCAGGCATTCGAACCGATTCTTGTCGAGGGAAATGCAATCCACTTACATCCCTTGGTTTGTAAAGGATTTAATGCGGACTTCGACGGTGACCAGATGGCGGTTCACTTACCGCTCTCCATCGAGGCTCAAGTGGAAGCTCACACATTGATGCTTTCGACCAACAATATTTTTGCTCCGTCCAATGGCCGGCCGATCATGAGTCCGTCTCAGGACACCGTGATGGGTTGTTACTACGTCTCCTTGGTGCTCCCAAATCAAATGGGAGACGGAATGGTGTTTTCGTCTCTCGACGAAGCTGATACGGCATTTGGACAGGGTGTTATCAATCTTCATGCTCGGATCAAAGTTCGTCTCCCCGAGGGGCGGTTTGTGCGAGTGAACGAAGAAGAACGGCTGCCGAGCCAGATTATTGAGACCAGTTACGGTCGGGTCATGTTCAACATGATGCTTCCTGATGGTCTTGATTTTTACAATTACACGCTCAAGAGTAGCGATCTCGCGGTTGTGATTTCGGATTGTTACCAAAGATTGGGTCGTCGTGAAACGATTGATCTTCTGGATGACATGAACCAACTTGGTTTCCGTGAAAGTACACGAAGTGGTTTGTCGTTTGCAACCGATGACTTGGTGACTCCTGATTCCAAGGAAAAAATCGTAGCGGCTGCGGAAAAAGAAGTCCTTAAATTTCGGAAGCATTACGAGCGCGGCGTGATTACTGAGCAAGAGCGATACAACAAGGTACTCGACACCTGGACGCACGCTCGTGAAAGTATCACCAAAGAAATGATGGCTGCGATGGAGACCGATTATCGTGGCGGCATGGGCTACGTTAATCCGGTGTTCTTGATGGCGCATTCGGGTGCTCGTGGTGGTGTTGAGCAGATTCGACAGTTGGCCGGTATGCGTGGTTTGATGGCCAAACCGTCGGGTGAGATTATTGAGACGCCGATTAAGGCGAACTTCCGCGAAGGCCTGTCGGTCTTGGAGTATTTCTCCTCGACTCACGGTGCTCGAAAAGGATTGGCCGATACCGCGTTGAAAACAGCTGACTCCGGTTACCTGACACGTAAACTTGCCGATGTTGCCCAAAACGTTGTGATCACAATGGAAGATTGTGGCACTACGCTGGGAATTACCAAAGGTGTGATTTACCGGGGTGAGCAAGTTGAGGTGCGTCTGGCGACTGCGATCAATGGTCGTGTTTCCCGTCAGAACATCGTTAATCCTGTTACCGACGAAGTCGTGGTTCGCGAAAGCCAGATGATCACGCCGGAAATCGCGCGTAAGATCGAAGAGATGGGATTAGAGAAAATTCAAGTTCGTAGTCCGATGACGTGCGACGCTCCTCTGGGGGTTTGCCGCCGTTGTTACGGAATGGATATGTCGACCAGTGATATGGTCGAAGAGGGCATGGCGGTTGGAATTATCGCGGCCCAAAGTATCGGTGAACCGGGAACACAGTTGACGATGCGGACATTCCACATCGGTGGTGTTGCGAGCACGGTCACCGAAGAAAACCAAAAGAAGTGTACCCGTGCGGGTGTCGTCAAGATCACGCGCATGCGATACGCCACCAACGACAAGGGTGACACCGTAGTGTTGAATCGAAATGGAGAGATTTCGATTCTTGATCCGCGTGGTCGCGAATTGGAGAGTCATAAGATTCCTCAAGGTTCGATACTTCGCGTTGCTGACGATCAAGTCGTCGAAGGCGATATTGTCCTTTGCGAATGGAACCCGTTCGCGGTTCCTGTGCTTTCGGAAGTTGCGGGTAAAGTTCGCTTCGAAGATATTATCGATGGCGAGACAATGCAGATTGAAACCGAAGCCAGTGGTACGATTCGAAAGACTATCATTGACTTTAAAGGCGATATGCACCCTCAGATCGTTATCGAGGACAGCGATGGAAACGTTGCGGATGTCTATTACCTGCCTGAACGAGCCAATATTACGGTCAACGAAGGCGATATGATTTCTGCTGGTTCGACGGTGGCGGAGACCCCGCGAGAAGCGTCGGGTATTTCAGATATTACCGGAGGCCTACCTCGGGTAACGGAAATTTTCGAAGCACGGAAACCGAAAGACCCTGCGGTACTCGCTGAGATTGATGGTGTCGTTGAAATCCTTTCTGAGAAGAAACGTGGAAAGCGATCGATTGTTGTCAAAAGTGAAAGTGGAATCGAAGCGGAGCACTTGGTTCCACCTGGAAAACGATTCCGAGTTCACACCGGCGACATCGTTAAGGCCGGCCAGCAATTGGTCGACGGCCCGTTGGTTCCCCACGATATTCTGCGCGTCTCCGGCGAAGAAGCCGTTCAACAGTATCTCGGTCATGAGATTCAGCAAGTCTATCGAAGTCAGCGAGTGGAGATCAACGATAAACACGTTGAGATCATCATCGCTCGTATGTTGAGAAAAGTAAAAATTGAATCGGCGGGTGATACCAACATGCTGCCCGGTTTGATTTGTGATCGATTCGATTTCCAGAACATCAACGATCAGCTTGCCAAGTGCGTTAAGGTGACTGACAAAGCAGATAGCGATTTTTCCAAGGGACAAATTGTTCCCAAGGTCGTGTTCGAAGATACCAACGCTCAAGTCGAAACCCTTGGTGGTAAACCAGCGAAATGCACCAAGCCTAAGTCGGCGACTTACAGCACCCAGTTGCTGGGTATTACCAAGGCAGCGGTTCAAAGTTCGAGTTTCATCTCGGCGGCGAGTTTCCAGGAAACGACAAAGGTCCTCACCGAAGCGGCGTTGGCTGGGAAAGTGGACAACCTCGTTGGTCTTAAAGAAAACGTTATTCTTGGTCATCTGATTCCAGCCGGAACAGGCTTCCGAACGTTCCAAGAATCGGACGTTCAGTACAACCTTGAAGCGATGAAAATGCAAGCGGAATCGCATTCCCCGGAACCAATCGATGATCCATGGAAAATTTTCGGTGGCGACGGTGCCGCACCTTCTGATACGGGTGCAGTGATCGGTGGTGATGATTTCTCTAATGCGATGGCGACTCAAGAAGTGGTTCCAATGGCTGGTGCGATTCACGATGTCGGCTTGGATGCGTTGCTCGGTGGATTTACCTCACCCGAGCCGATGCCTGCAACTGGTGATGACTTGACGCGCATTGAAGGAATTGGTCCTGCGATCGCGAAGCATCTCAATGACTCCGGTATTTTCACTTACGCGGAACTCGCGGGAACCGACCCAACGAGAATCCGATCGATTTTGGACAACGTTGGCGGCTACGGAGCCCATGATACAACCACTTGGCCGGATCAATCGCAGATGGCTGCGAGCGGTGAATGGGATCAATTGAAGGAATGGCAGACTCGTTTGGATGGTGGTCGGATGTCTGCCGGAGATACACCGGTGGTTGCCCAACCGGCACCAGTCGAGGTGGATGATTTAACGCGGATCGAAGGGATCGGGCCTGGAATTGCGGGGCACTTAAATGCGGCAGGCATTGTGTCCTACTCGCAACTGGCCTCCGCGGGTTCAGCACGGGTTCGAGAAATTCTTGATGCAGCCGGAGGTTACGGAGCACACGACGCGACCACTTGGTGCGATCAGGCTCAACTGGCGGCAGTGGGAGCTTGGACGCAATTACAGGACTGGCAGGATCGTCTAATCGGTGGTCGTCCCGCGGAATCTGCACCGGCTCCTGTGGTCACCGAAATGGATGATCTGACGAAAATTGAAGGGATCGGTCCCAAGATTGCGGAGCATCTCGCGACAGCTGGCATTATGACCTTTGCTCAACTGACGCAAGCGTCAGCGGCCGAGCTAAAGGACTTTTTGAGTGCTGGCGGTTTTGATTCGCAGGATCCGACTACCTGGGCGGACCAAGCTCAATTAGCTGTTGCTGGCGAGTGGGATAAGCTTCGTCAGTGGCAGGATGAACTCAACGGCGGAAGAATTGTGGCCCCCGATGATTTGACCAAAATCGAAGGAATTGGGTCTCAGGTCGCCGGACTATTGAACAGCGTTGGCCTAACGAGTTTTCAGCAGTTAGCTCAAACCACGCCAGACCAAATTAAAGAGGTGCTTGATCATGCTGGTGGAATCATGGCGACCATGAATCCGTCGACTTGGCCCGATCAGGCTCAGTTGGCAGCAGCTGGCGAGTGGGACAAACTCAAGGAATGGCAGGACGTATTGGATGGAGGGGTGTAGTTAGGAAATCGGGGAAATTAAATAAAGTGGCGAAAGTTGCTGCTAAATCGGGTTTTTCCGTGGAAAATGGGTGATTACGGGGCATGCAAGCCGATACATTGGTATTGGTGATGCCATTTTTCCCATCCTCCCCTAACTCACATATTGAAATGTCAATTTGAGGTTGACATTTTGCATAAAACTATTATTTTTACGGGCTTCCAGTTGTGCTGTTTGCGCAAAGGGGCCGGATGAAAATTCACCTGGAATTAGTAGCGCCGTCAAATACGGCGCCTGGATAGATAGAAGAACGAATGCCTACGATTAATCAGCTTCTCCGTAAGAAACGCAAAAAGAAACGCAAGTTTACCAAGGCGCCTGTATTGGAGCGTTGCCCTCAAAAGCAGGGCGTGTGCCTACAGGTTCGAACTATGACACCGAAGAAGCCGAATTCGGCGCTCCGGAAAATCACGCGTGTGCGGCTTTCTAACGGCAAAGAGGTGACGGTATATATCCCCGGTGAAGGGCACAACTTGCAGGAGCACTCGATCGTTTTGGTACGAGGCGGGCGAGTTCGCGATCTTCCCGGTGTTCGGTATCAGGTTGTCCGCGGTGCTCAAGATACCTTGGGTGTCGAAAACCGAAAGCAATCGCGAAGTCGTTACGGCGCGAAAAAGTAGTCCGTTGCGTTGTTCGCAAGTCTAAATATCAATAGCAACCATTTCAAACAAAAATACAGAGTACTATGGGAAGAATTACCGCAAGCCGAACTCAGCTAAAGCCGGATCCAAAGTTTGATTCAATTTTGGCGAGTAAGTTCATCAATTGCTTGATGTGGGATGGAAAGAAAACTACAGCCCAGGCTGTTTTTTACAACGCTCTAGATGAAATTAAGAAGCGTGTTCCAGATGTTGAAGCCATTGAGGTTTTCACAACTGCAGTCGAAAACGTAAAGCCACACCTCGAAGTTCGCTCAAAGCGAGTGGGTGGTGCTTCTTATCAGGTTCCGATGCAGGTCAGCCGAAGTCGACAGCAGTCGCTTGCGATTCGCTGGCTATTAACGGCGATTCGAGATAAAAAAGGTCGGCCGACTCATTTGCGTTTGGCCGACGAATTGGTCGCTGCATACAACCGTGAAGGTGCGGCGATGACCAAACGAGAAAACACCCATCGAATGGCGGAAGCAAACAAAGCGTTTGCTCACTTTGCTTGGTAGTAAAGAAATGATCTCAAACCGCTTCGTCGATCACGGAGCGGTTTTTTTATGCGCCTATCGAATGAAAGAATTTACCGGGTGCAGGACGAAATTTTCAGGCAATCACGCCTCTAGTTGCTGATTTATTATGGCTCGCAAACTCAAAAATCTGAGAAACATCGGAATCATCGCTCATATCGATGCCGGAAAAACGACGGTTACCGAGCGGATGCTGTTTCTTAGCGGTACGAAGCATCGCGTTGGAAAAGTCGATAGTGGAACGACGACGACCGACGATGACCAGGAAGAGCAGGAACGCGGGATCACGATTTATTCGGCCTGTGTGACGTTTGACTGGAAAGACATTCACGTCAATCTGCTCGATACTCCGGGGCACGTCGATTTCACAGCGGAAGTGGAGCGGAGCTTGCGAGTTCTCGACGGCGCTGTGGTTGTTTTCAGCGCGCGAGAAGGGGTGGAAGCGCAAAGCGAAACCGTTTGGCGACAGGCCAACAAGTATGGTGTTCCTAGGATGGCGTTCATCAATAAGCTCGATCGCGAGGGCGCTGGATTTGAGCGGGTCTTTGATGAGATCAGGAAACGATTGGGCGCTAATCCTGTCGCATTGCAAATCCCCGTTGGATTGGGGCCGGCACACGTTGACAATCCGTTCCGCGGGCTGATCGACTTAATTAAGATGCGGTACGTGACTTTTGAAGACGAAGGGAAAAAGCAAAAAGAGTCGCCGATCCCGGAAGACTTGCTTGATGAAGCACAGTTTGCACGCGAACAATTATTGGAGACGCTATACGATTTCAGTGATGAGATGGCAGAATTGGCGTTTGAGGGAAAGTCGATTTCGAACGAATTGATTCGTAAGACGATTCGCGAAGCCACCTTGAATGGCAAGATTCATCCGGTGGTTTGCGGTTCCGCGTTGCATGGCATCGGTGTGCAGGGTGTGCTTGATGGAGTCAAGCACTATCTTCCCAACCCGTTAGAGCGTCCTCCGGTAGTGGGGACCAATCCGCGAAAACCGGAACAGGAATTATCTCGCAAGCCAGATCCGAACGAGCCCTTTTGTGGTTTGGTATTTAAGATCCTACCGGCGAAGACAGGTGATCTTTACTGGATTCGAGTTTACTCGGGAGTACTCAGGGGAAATTCGCGAGTTTATTGTCCGTCCAAAGACAAGAAAGAAAACGCGGCTCAATTGTGGCAGATTCATGCCACGAAAAAGGAACGTGACGGCCAGCTGGATGAAATCACCTGCGGTGAGATCGTCGGCGTCATTGGCCCCCGATTTGCGGTCACCGGAGATACGCTTTGCGAGCAAAATGATCCGATTCTTCTCGAGCCCATTGAGTTCCCTGAAACCGTCATCGAGATGGCGATTGAGCCAGAGTCGACGGCGGATCGAAATAAGCTGAGCGACGTCCTCGATTTGTTGAAAAAACAGGATCCCACGTTCAAGGCAAAGGAAAACGAGGATACCGGGCAGACGTTGATTGCCGGGATGGGTGAGCTGCACCTCGAAGTGATTAAGAATCGACTCTTGCGTGATTTCAATCTGAATGTGAAAGTTCACAAGCCTCGTGTTTCCTACCGAGAGACGATTGGTCAGAGCGTTGAGGTTACTGGGGAATGTCATCGCTTGGTCAATGGGCAGCAATTATTTGCTAAGGTCAAGTTGCGAATGGAGCCCGATGAAAAAGTTGAGTCAGGCGTGGCGATTCGAAGTCGATTGCCGGTCGATGCGATGCCGCCGGATATGGTGCAGTCAGTAAAGGAAGAAATCAAAGCCCGTGGAGAAGGGGGCGGTTCGATTGGCAGTTTCCCATTGGCGAAAATTCGGGTGACGTTATTGGATGCTGAGACCACTGAAGAATCGACTCCCATGGCGTTTTCTATTGCTGCCGGAGAAGCGTTCGAGGAGGCGCTACGACTGGCTTCTCCGCTATTGCTCGAGCCGATCATGAAACTGACAATTACGACACCGGAGGATTATTACGGTGAGTTTGTCGGGGACTTGGCCCAGCGTCGTGCTCAGATTGTCAGCACCGGTACGCACTTAGAAACGACAACGATTATTGCCAATGCACCGTTGGCTGAATTATTCGGTTATTCAAGTGCGATGCGGTCATTGTCGCAGGGCAGGGCGGGGAGTTCTATGGAGCCCCTCGAATATGCTCCGGCCCCGGCGGATGTTGCTCAGTCATTTGCCCTGTAAAGTTTTTTCATGAAAATACTTGGGGAAGTGTAAGTTTATTCTGCGGTTGACGATAATCATCAACGTAGCAACACTCGATCGTGTCGATCTCGTTTAGATGGCTTGTTGACCTACTTGGGCTACCGGCTAAAATCGGAAAAACGGTCGAGATTATCTGAACTTGTGGTTTCGTTATTCGGGCACGTCCCGAGCCTGACGAAGAATTTTAAATTGGAGAAAATATGGCGGCAGAATTTACAAAGGACTCATTCGAAGCAGATGTTATCGGCTCCGATAAACCCGTTTTGGTTGATTTTTGGTCACAAGGCTGACCTCCTTGCAAACGACTGGGTCCAGTCATTGACGAGCTTGCTGTAGAGAACGATGGAAAATCGGTCGTCGGCAAGGTAAACGTAGGCGATCATATGGAATTAGCGGTTCAGTTTGGAATTTCCGCGGTTCCAACGATTTTAGTATTTAAGGGTGGCGAAGTCGTAGAACGTATCGCGGGCTACAAGGACAAGAGTGAACTACAGGCTGTCCTCGACAATCACAGTAGTTAGCAACTTGCGACGCAATTAGCAGTTAAATCAGAACCTTTGCTTTTCGGCAAAGGTTTTTTTGTGCGCAGATGGAGGAAGATCGTCAACGCAAAGACTGACAGCAGCGCAAGATCGGCATTCGGTTTGTCTCAGTTGTCGGTTATTCTTTAGCGAGTAAAAGAATAGCCCTTTCATGAGTGCAATATTGGTATGACTCCATCGGAGAGCCAGCGCAATTCGATTGCCGGAAACGCCGAATCGCCGAACGTTGGTGTGCCTTGGCTGACCCTCAGCCTTCCGTTGCTGATCGCCGTGCTGATCTTTTTCTTTTCACCTAATTTCCAGGTGATTGACGGACCGCGAACTGCGCCATTGGGCGGTGATTTTCTTCAGGAGTGGATTGGCGCGACCGTCCTGTCAGGGGATCAGCCAGCGCGGTTGTACGACACGCAATACGTCGATTCGATGCAGCACGATCCTCAAGTTGTAGGTTTTGAGTGGCCCGCATCGAGTTATTTCCCAATGGTCTATCCACCATTTTATTATTCAATTCTGAGGCCAATGGCGGCGCTTGATTATACGACCGCGTCCAAGTTATGGTTGGGGCTGAGTGCGTTAGCGTTTTCGGTCTGTGGTTGGCTGATGTTCCGGTTTTACCCTTCGTGCCGAGCATATATTTTCGTCTATGTCCTCGCTGCTGTTTTTTACGTGCCGTTTCTGAACTCGCTCATTATGGGGCAGAAGTCGGTTTTCCTTTTGTTAATCTTGTTGGGGACGTTTTTATTACTCCGCCATCAACGCCCCTTTCCGGCTGGACTGGTTTTTGGATTGATCGTTTTCAAACCCCATCTAGGCTTGGTGATTGGGTTGGCGATGTTGGCGAAACGGCAGTGGTCGTTTGCCGCCGGGGCAGTCTCGGTGGTTGTGTCCCTGGTTGCCTATTCGTGGTTTTTTCAGGGCGGTCTCTTCATTGATTATCTAAATGTGGTTTCGCAAATGAATAACTATTTGCAAACGCTTGGCTATCAGCTTGAAGATGCTCACAGTTTGTGGGGCGCCGTGACGTTAACGTTTCATGCACAGCCTCCTTGGTTGTCGAAAGTTTTTACCTTGCTGCTGTCAGTGGTCATTGTCGTTTTATTGTGGCGGGTTGTAGGTGAACCGGTTGCTTTCAACTCGGAGGCGTTTGCGCGGCAGTTTTCCGCAATGGTGGTTGCCACCGCGCTCCTGAGTCCGCATTTTTATGGCTACGATTTGACGATTCTCTTGCTTCCGTTTCTGTTGATTCTGTCCACGACCAATCTCACACGCTGGAGAGAAATGCGTGATGAGCGCGGCATCGTTCTTTTGGTGCTCGTTTGTTTCGGGTTGTCCGGGGCATTTGTAGCGATTGGCCGACTCATTCATGTTCAACCAAGTGCCATCTTATTGATCACTTTGTTGATGCTTTTAGGTGGAATTCCCAAGCGCGGCCGTGTAGCGTTGGGGTCAGCTAAGGAAGTTCCTTCTGACCAACGCTAGTCTTGTGAGTAGAAGGGGGCGGCGTGAAACGCGAGGTCACTCCGTCGACAGCATTTTCAGATCTGGCGCGATTCGCTCAATCAAGCGTGCGACGAATTTTTTGACTTGTGCCGTCGTTTTGAATTTCATTACTGCGGCGACGATTCGTTCAGATTCTTCTACCGTAATTTGACTCGCCAGTTTCTTGATCGAAGGAATGAACGCGGGGCTCATACTGAATCTTCGGAGTCCCATCCCAAGCAAGAGTACAAATGCTCGTGGCATTCCAGCCATTTCACCGCATACTGTGATTGGGACGTTCGCTTGATTGCAAACTTCGATAACGTTTTTTAAAACGATTAACACCGGTGGTGCCAGAGGTTGGCAAAGGTGTGCGACTTTAGGATTGTCACGGTCGGCAGCCATCAGGTATTGCACGAGGTCGTTTGAGCCGACTGAAACGAAATCGACTAAATCAATCATTGTACTAATCGAAACGGCTGCTGCAGGAACTTCCAGCATCATTCCAATCGGGACTTCCTTTGTCTTAATACCTCTTGAATTGAGCGTCTTGTAGGCTCGGCGAACCATGCTTCGAAGTTTCCGAATTTCTTCTACCGTCGTGACCATCGGAAACATCAGTCGGACCGTTCCCTCTGGGAATTCGCTCGCGGCACGCACGATCGCGCGAATTTGTGTGTTGAAGAACTCGGGATGCTCGAATGAGAGTCGGATGCTCCGCCATCCCATAAAAGGGTTGGCCTCTTTATGGTCGTGGCCGAGGTAAGCGACGGTTTTGTCACCCCCGATGTCGAGTGTCCGAATGGTTACGTTGTGATTGGGGCTGGCGGCGACGATTGCTCGATAGGCTTCGTACTGTTCATCTTCGTCGGGGACGCTCGGGTGGGTCAGATACAGGTATTCCGTTCGATAGAGCCCGATACCGGAAGCACCCATGGCACAGGCTGCATTGGCATCTGCGACACCGTTGATGTTTCCTTGCAAGCGAAGTTCGCAACCATCCGCAGTCAACGACGGCTGATCTCGGTTGGTTGCGAGTTTGTCTTTCAGATCGAAAAATTCGCGTTCTAGTTTTCTGAAAGCCTTCAGCGTCTCGGAGTTAGGATTGATCTCGATATGACCGTCGCGGCCATCGACAACGATTGTGTCTCCAGTTTTGACTTTTCGCGCGATTCCACTGACGCCGGATACCGCTGGGATACCCCTCGAACGAGCCACGATCGCGGCGTGACTCGTTTGGCTTCCTTTTTGCGTGACGATGCCATGGACGTCCATGTCACCTAGAGCGACGACTTGGGATGGCAGGAGTTCGTCAGCCACGACAATGAGGGGGCCGACGATTGAACCGGTCTCAGGTTTGGCGGCGTCATTGAGATGGCTGCCCAGTCGAATAATTACGTCCCGAACGTCGTTAAGTCTTTCTTGGAGGTATTCGTCGTTGGTTCTGGCAAAGAGGGTGGTGTATTCTCCAAGTAGCCGATGAAGCGCGGCGGACGAGTTCATTTTGTCATCGACAATCCAACTGCGTATTTTGTTGGTGAACGCTGCATCGCGAAGGATCGCCTGATGGACGGCAAAGATGGAAGCTTCCTCGCGGCCAACTTGTGCTTCAACCTTGCGCTCCAATGCGCGAAGATCCGCACCGGCTTTGTCGCGAGCGGTCTCATAGTTGGCCAGTTCGGCGGTAATTTGGGAGTCTTCGAGGCGCTTCGTATCTGGATTAACGAAAATTTCGTGAATCACATAGGCAGTGCCAATTGCAACTCCGGGTGAGACTGCTATTCCTCGTCGCATCCCAAGATCTTAGCAGATTTTCATTCGTAATGGTATGGAGTGAAAAAATCGGCCATTCTACGGGGGTTTGGGGTGGTCTGGGGGGTTCTTTTTGATCGCGGCTAGGGGCGAGACCTATTGGGCAAGGTAAATGGGTTTGGAGCTTGATTCCCCGAGGAATTTAACTGTTGAAATTGGTGATTCTGGAGGCTATCTGTTGTTGAGGTAAAACATCCATTTTGCTACATTTGGGGCGACCAGAGAAAGCATCGACGGGATGTTTCGGGGTCACCCCAAACCTACAGTGGGCTCATTGAGAATGCGATTTTCCCAGCTCGACAGAATACTTGCGCTGGAAAAAGGTTCGTCGATTACGGCGGTGAAGTGTCTTACTTTGTCCGAAGATTACCTTCAGGACCATTTTCCAAGGTTTCCTGTGATGCCGGGTGTAATGATGTTGGAGTCAATGTTTCAGACGAGCATGTGGTTAGTTCGCTCGTCTCATGATTTTCAATATTCCAGTGTTGTTCTGCGGGAGACCAAGAGCCTCAAATTTCAGGGGTTTGTACAACCTGGCGATTCATTAAGAGTGGATGCCGAAATAAAAAAAGTAGATGGATCATTAACGAGTTTGAAAGTGGTGGGAACGGTTAACGGGACCCCTGCGACAAGCGGCAGGTTAGTGCTTGATACATTTAATTTGGCGGACCGAGATGATGTAGATCCCGCCATAGACGACTATATGAAACACAAATTTCGTATCAATTTTAAGTGGTTATTTAATCAACTTGGAAACGAAAGTCCAAATCCCGGTTCGGGAGCGACTTTGGCGACCAGTTAATCAGAACGTTCGTAGGTTCGTTCATTTAGGTGAGCCTACAAATCATATTCACACAGCAGTTCCAAACGGAGAGAGTTTCGAATGCCCGTAAACGAAGAGGTATTTGGTAAGGTTAAAGAAGCGTTGATTGACGCTTTAGGCGTTGAAGACGACGAAGTCACCGAAGAGGCCACCATGGTGGGCGATCTTGGTGCCGAGTCTATCGATTTTCTGGACATCGTTTTCAAGCTTGAAAAAGCGTTTGATATCCAAATTCCACGCGACGAACTTTTCCCAGATGACATTTTGACCAACGCTGAATACATCAGTGACGGCAAAGTCACCCCCGAGGGACTTGAAAAATTGAAAGAGCGAATGCCATTCGCGGATTTCACCAAATTCGAGACGAATCCTCTCATTCAGGATTTTGCGAATTTGCTCACGGTCAAAGACCTGTGTAAGTACGTCGAATTAAAAATCAGCTAATTGGCTCGATGTGTAATTCAAAAGGTCCACGGGTAATCACTCGTTGGGCCTTCGTTCATTAAACCCTATCATTTTTCTTTTGAGTGTGATTCGATGCGATGGTTCTGGATAGATCGATTTACTGAATTAGTTAGCGGAACGTCGGCGGTGGCCGTGAAAAACATTTCCCTAAGTGAGGAAGTGGTCGACGATTATGCGCCTGGTCGGACATTTTTTCCGCCCTCTCTCATCGTAGAAGGACTCGCCCAAACCGGTGGCTTATTGATTGGGCAAATGAGTGATTTCAATGATCGTATTGTCCTTGCCAAGATTTCAAAGTGTAAGTTTCATCGCGAAGCCTACCCGGGTGAAACGTTGACGTACCGCGTGAAAATCGACAATCAAGAAGGAATCGGGGCGATGGTCCTAGGAACTTCTCACATTGGCGATGAATTGCAATGCGAGATCGAGTTGATGTTCGCCAGTCTCGATGATGAACGTTTTGAAAATATTGAATTGTTTGAACCGGCTCAGTTTTGCCGTATGATCCGGACTTTGAGGTTGTTCGAGGTCGGGGTTGATACGGAGGGGAATCCCGTCAAGGTACCCGCGCATATGATTGCTGCGGAAAAGGCATTGTTGAAATTGGGTTAAGCAGAAATCCCATGCAGAAATCCCATGCAGAAATCCCGCGCAGAAATCCCGCGATTCGGATAAGAGCATTGGGATCGGGTTGGCTGAGATTGTCGAGTCATGAGACTTTTTTGGCAGTTGACGAGTCGCATATGGATCCGCTGCCGGGTTGGAATTTACTTTTAAGCAAGTAACGGAGTTGAAAATGATCGCATCTGGAATTCGTCGCCGCGTCGTGGTAACTGGTGTCGGGGTCATCAATCCATTAGGTAATGATATTGAAACCGTTTGGTCGGCGATCAAAGAGGGTAAGTCCGGTGTGGACTACACGACCATTTTCGATGCAAGTAATTTCCCGACCCGCATTTCAGCGGAAATAAAAGACTGGGATATTGCGAGCGTTGTCGATGATCCAAAATTGTGGGAATTGCGGGGGCGGCATACGAAGTTCGCAGTGGGGGCAGCGATTCAAGCCTACCAGGCTTCGGGCGTTGGTGATTCGATAACGGATCCTCGACGATTCGGCGTCTACATGGGGAGTGGTGAGGGAAATCAGGACTTCCTTTCTTTTGCATCGATGATGGCGTCATCGATTAATGCCGATGGCAGCCTCGACCTCGCGGAATTTACTCGCGCGGGACTCGACCGACTCAATCCGGTTGTGGAAATGGAACAGGAGCCCAATATGCCGGTTGGCCATATTGCCAGCTTGTTCAACGCTCAGGGCCCTAATGCTAATTGTTTAACTGCCTGCGCGGCGAGCAACCAGGCTGTCGGAGAGGCGACAGAAATTATTAGGCGAGGCGAGGCCGACGTGATGATGTCGGGCGGAACGCACAGCATGATTCATCCGTTTGGTGTTACGGGATTCAATCT
Organism: Mariniblastus sp.; assembly: GCA_028823415.1. Lineage (GTDB taxonomy): Bacteria > Planctomycetota > Planctomycetia > Pirellulales > Pirellulaceae > Mariniblastus. The sequence goes on along the minus strand of JAPKBL010000009.1, from coordinate 52,971 downwards.
CTTGACGGCACTTTCGACCAATAACGACAACCCCCAAGGGGCGTCCCGTCCGTTTGATCGCTTGCGGGATGGATTTGTTTTGGGAGAAGGATCCGCGATGGTAGTGCTCGAGGAATATGAGCGTGCTAAAGCCCGCGGTGCTCATATTTGGGGCGAGATTGTAGGTTACGGTTCAACCGCTGATGCGTTTCGGGTTACTGATATTCATCCTGATGGGCGTGGTGCGATTGGGTGCATGCGGATGGCATTGGAAGATGCGGGGATCGCACCTGAGCAAATCGATTACGTTAATGCTCACGGCACAAGTACGACAGTCAACGACAAAGTGGAGACGAAGGCGTGCCGCGAGGTGTTTGGTGAGAATGCCATGAATACACCGATTTCCAGTACCAAGAGCATGATGGGGCATTTGATTGCGGCTGCTGGTGCGACCGAGCTCATTGTCTGTTTAATGGCGATGCGAGATAACGTGCTGCCACCGACGATCAATTATGAGAACCCGGATCCGTTATGCGACCTCGATTACATTCCCAATCAAGCCCGAGAAGCGGAATGTAACATGGCACTGACCAATAGTTTTGGGTTTGGTGGCCAGAATATCTCGGTGGCTGTATCTCAATTACGAGACTGAAAATAAGAGGTAGCTGCTCTGTCGATTGTGCACTCCATTCTGCAGCATTATGTGCTTCCTGAAATACTGAGCGTTGACTATCTTGGCGGTAACGGCGGATTCAGCGGTGCACAACTATGGAAAATATCTGCAGCTGATCGAAGTTATTGCCTTCGACGCTGGCCGCTGTCTCACCCCAGTCGCGCGCGACTGGAGTGGATAAATTTAGTATTGGTGCACACCGCTGGGATGGGGTGTGAATTTATCCCGGCTCCGATTGAGACAGAAATTGGTGAGCGTTTCATCTCCGCAGGCGGTTTTTTCTGGGAATTGACAAAGTGGATAGAAGGGGTCGCCTGTTTTAAAGATGATCCCAATGACGCGCGGCTCACGCAAGTTGCCGAGAGTCTTGCTAAATTTCATCTTGCCTCGGCTCAGGTTAATCTTGGATTCGAAAATTCAAAAAACCTAAACTCTCGGTATGATGCCATGGCATCTTCTGCCTCGTTAATCGAATCCCTCCGCCATTGCTCGGAATTTGGATTGCCGGATTACATTTACCGATTGCGGGCATTGATTTTGGGGCTTGGTGTTTCCCACATCCAGCGAATTACAACGATCCTCGCACCCTTGCGGGGCGCTGTTTTCCCCGTCCAGCCTGTCGTTCGGGATATTTGGCATGACCACCTGATATTTCGTGGAAACGAATTGTCGGGGTTGGTTGATTTTGGCGCGATGCAAATGGACAGTGTGGCTTGCGATCTTTCACGTGCCCTTGGAAGCATCGTTCATGAAGATCAATCTCGCTGGGAATCCGCGATCAATGATTATTCTCAAATCCGCCCGTTAACCCAGCAAGAAGTTGATCTGATTTATATTCTCGACCAACCCTCCGCTTTTCTCGGAGCTTTGAATTGGTTGAAGTGGATTATGATTGAGAATCGGGCATTTGAATCGGACGCAGATGTGAAATTGCGAATCATGGATTTGACTGGCCGCCTAGAAGCCTCGCTTTAGATGACAGAGCATCCTTTTTTGGGAAATATTGACTCGAGATAATTCTCTCTTGGGTTAGTTTTGCTCGGGTTCGATCTGAGCGCGGAGTTTTCTCCGCATGACTTTTCCCGATGCCGTTCTTGGCATCGCCGAGACGGACTCGATAGAGTGAACTTTGAATAACGGATTGAGTTCCATTTTTAGCGCTTGATTCATCTCGTTCCGCAGCTGGTCCATCTCGGTTTCGCGGCTAAGGACTGCAAATACAATTAATTGATTGGGTCCGTGTGAGGGAGCGTAGGAGACAGCGGCGGATTCGGTGACGGGTTCGACTTGGTTGAGCACGCGTTCTATTTCTGCGGAGCTGATTTTAATGCCTCCGAGATTCATAGTATCATCCGCCCGTCCACCCGCTTCGAAAACAGGCCCGTCGGCTGTCGAGAATTTGCGAAAATAGTCTCCGTGGCGGCGCAGTTGAGGGGCATTGGGGAGCCGGGGTGTTTCGGCGTAATAAGTCTCAAAGTGGTCTCGATTGATTAGGCGTTCACTTAAACCGATGGAAGGCGGGACAAGAAAGACTTCACCTTGTTCACTGAGATTGTGTTCGATTGGATCGATCAAAAGAAAATCCAAACCGACCGCTGGCGAATTGAACGCGGCCGGAACGTTGGGAAGCACGTCGACGGAGGAAACGTAACCTCCGCCAATTTCGGTTCCTCCGCAATACTCGATAATTGGTTTGATTTTTGCCAGTGCCGATAGAAAAATCATCGTGCTTGCTTGAGAGCTCTCTCCGGTGGAACTGAAGCATTTGATGTTTGACCAATCTAGGTCGTTCATGCAGCCGCTGGCTTCCCATGCTTTTACGATTGTCGGAACGACTCCCAGCATGGTGACTTCGGCTTCCTGAATAAATGCTCCGAACTCAACGCCCATGGGCACGTCCTCGTAGAGGGCAAGGGTAGCCTTGTTCATGAGGCTGGCAAAAATTAACCAAGGACCCATCATCCAGCCAAGATTCGTCGGCCAGGCACAAACGTCTCCGGGGTGGATATTCTGATGGCAGTACCCGTCGGTAGCACACTTGATCGGAGTCGTATGGTTCCAGGGAATAGCTTTGGGATCTCCAGTGGTGCCACTGGAAAAAAGAATATTAATAGTGGCGTTGCTGGCGCAGTCCACCGAATCGAATTTAGTTTCCGCGGCTAGAAAATCTGTCCAAGCAATGTCCTGTGGGCGCAGAAGGCAGCTGAGTTCTTCGTCGGTATTGAGGACGATTGCGGGGATCTCGGTAGCTGCAGTGACTTTCGAAAACAGGGGTAGTTTTTTTCCTGCGCGATTTTGGTGATCGTACGCGAGAACCAATTTAGCATTGGCAATTGTTAAACGCGTGGCAATCTCGGGAGCGGCGAAGCTATCGGCGATGGAGACGACCGAGCAGCCGGCAAGGACGATGCCGAGGTAAATGGCAACCGACCACGCGGTCATTGGCATCACAACTGCGATGGCGTCGCCTGGCTTAAATCCGGCGTTGACCAGACTGTTGGCGACGCGATTGGCTCTTTCTCTTAATTCGCCATAGCTTTGACGCTGAATCGGACTCCCCGGTTTTTGAAAGAGAATAGCGATGTCCGTGGGCGGCGCCGAAAAACAGCTTTCAACAATGTTGAGTCGTGCTTGATCAAGCCAGATCGCTTTGGCGGCACCGTCACTGTCGTTGAGGATCTGTGTGGGTTCTTGGTTGAATTGAACCCCCACTTTTTGGATGGCCTCGGTCCAGAAGGCGACGCGAGACGAAACGGTCCACTGGTGAAATTCCGAATATTTCTCCATGCCCAGTTCACCCATCCATCGGCGAACATTGGACTGTTCAAGATCGCCATCGTCTGGAAACCAGATTGGCGTTAACGGGCTGTCGGGTTGAAATTGATCTCGACATCTTTCCCAAAGATGGATGTATGATTCCGGCCCAATGGGCGGTTGAATTTGGCGAGCCTGCTTCAGTAGTTCTGGCCAACGCGCGCGAAAACTCAGACGATTCGTCACCGACGATTCAATCTCTGAAACGAGGCTTGAATTAGGTGAATTGGGGAAAGCTGATTGTGCCATTAGACCGCCTGAAAAACCGAATGATTTAGGCGGTATTCTAAAATGAAGCCCCGCCCGCGACCACACGGGGCAAACCCATGGGTCGCATTGGCTGGATTCGATTATTTAAATCAGTACCCGAGCTGCGTTTTCTAGCGGTGCTCGTAGAAATCTACGCGTTCGGCCGACTCTCGCTATTTCACTCGCGGGATTTTTCTTCCCGGGGTCCAAGCAGCGTTAGCGGCGTCAAGCTGTTTGTTGAGCTTGGGGATTTCGATGTTAACCACTTTTTCGAGCTCTTTAGACGCTTTCTGAAATTGCTTTAAGGCGATCTCGTACTGGCGTTTATGGGTTGCTGTAGGACCTTCGGTGCTACCCATTGCGCCAAACATCATCGTCCGAACTCGACGGCTGATCCCAGGCGCGGCAGGCTCGTTTCGCTGCGGTTTAGTCGGGTCACCGTCGAATTTTTCCATCAGATCCATCAGTCGTAACTCAACGGTACGCACGTCGTTCAAAAGTGCAGCATCGAGTTCGAGCGAATTGGAAACGACACGTTCGATGGCCTCCAGAGTTGCCTCTGCATTTGCCGCAATCTGGTTGGCACCTTGTAGCGATTTCGAAAGCGATTGAGCTTTTTTCACAAACTTAAGAATTGCTTCGCGATCAGGTCCGCTGGTTTGACCGTAAAGTAACGGTTCAATTTCAAATTCGGTTGCGCTGACCAATTCGGTTGTTGTACCGTCGACGGTTTGCGTTATATCCACCGTGTATTTTCCCGGAATCGCCAGCATGCCACGGCTCCCGCCGCCGTAGCGGAGATCCCAGTTGGTGCGATAAGTTCCACTGGAAGTACTACCTCTGAGTCGACGAACCAAGGTTCCTTTGGTATCGCGAATGTTTAATTCCACCCGCGGTGCCCCTTCCCGGTCTTCTTCTTTAAAACGCTCCCAGCTTGGATAGGGAGAGTCTTTGCCTGCGGCGGCTAGTTTTCGATCTTTGGATGTTCGTTCTGATTTCTTGGTTTTCAGGGAATCCTTCAAATGATAAGTAATCGCTACGCCGTAAGCCGGGTTGGGGGCGGTGTAGAAATTAGAACCCTGGAATGCACGCGTTCCTCCTGCGAGGGGAGACGAAACGCCGTAGATCAAACCCTTCCGGATCGGCATGACGGCGTTCTCTTTGGCTAATTCAGCGGTGATATGTCGCATCGGTGAGTAGTCATCAAGGACATAGAATCCACGACCAAACGAAGCCAGGACGAGGTCGTTTTCGTCGCGTTGGATTTCAATATCTCGGATGGCGACGGTTGGAAGTCCTGATCCGAGCTTCAACCATTTTTTTCCACCATCGATGGTAGTGAAGCAGCCAAATTCAGTTCCGCAGAAAAGCAGATTTGCTTTTTCATGATCTTGTTTTAGCGTGTAAACGCTGCCCCGTTCGGGGAGATTGCCGGTGCGGTTAACCCACGTCTTTCCACGATCTGTTGATTTCACGAGATAGGGTTGGAAATCTCCACGTTTGTGATTGTTGACCGCGACGTAGACTGTGTCAGGATCGTGTAAGTCAGCCTCGATGTCGTTGATGTAACCGAATTCTGGAATCTCTAAAGATCCGAACTTACTTACACCTCGCCAGTTCTTGCCTCCGTCTTCGGTGATCTGGACCATGCCGTCGTCGGTGCCGACATAAATCAGGCCCTCAACAAGAGGCGATTCGCTGACGCTAACGATCGTTCCGTACTGGGACGTGGACGCATTTTTGGCGACTGCGTCGGGGCCCCAAACGCGACCCATGACCTTCAATTTGTTGCGATCTAGATTCCGCGATAAGTCCGGGCTGATGGCTTCCCAGCTATCTCCACGATTGTTGCTGGCGAAAAGGATTTGTGATCCGTAATAAATACGCTCGTGATTGTGGGGTGAAATCAATAAAGCCGAATCCCAGTTCCAACGCAGCGGGGGAGTGTCAATTTCTGGTTGAGGTTTAATGTCGACTCGCTCACCAGTTTTGCGATTGAACCGGACGAGTCCACCATACTGCCATTGTGAGTAAATCGTATCGGGGTCTTCCGGATCGACCGCCGGATCAAACCCATCGCCGAACACCGTAATAAACCAATCGCTGTTACGAATGCCGTGTGAGTTGTTGGTGCGTGAGGGTCCGCCTTGGGTCGCATTGTCCTGCGTTCCACCGTAAATGTAATAAAACGGTTTCTCGTTCGAGACAGCGACTTTATAAAATTGAGTGATTGGTAAATTAGACTTGAAGTCATAAGTTTTTCCGCGATCCCAAGTTTCATAAACGCCTCCATCACAGCCGAGGATCAAGTGATCTGGGTCGGCAGGATCGATGACCATCGCGTGGTTGTCGACATGTTTATCCGCCTCGCCCAAACGGTTGAAAGTCTTTCCGCCGTCTTCCGAAACCATGTTGTAAGTGTCGAGTGAATAGACTCGGTCAAATTGATGCGGGCAGGCAACAATTTCCTGATAGTATTGTGGGCTTGAGGAAACGTAACTGCTCATTTTTGACCAGGACTCTCCCTTGTTATTGCTGCGATAGAATCCGCCGTCAGCGGCTTCGACGATGGCGTACAGAATTTCCGGGTTGATGGGAGAGACGGCCAATCCAATTCGTCCTTTATCGCCACCAGGTAATCCGCGATTGATCGATTTCCACGTCTCACCTCCGTCGGTTGATTTGTAAACTCCCGACTCGGGGCCACCATCGATGAGAACCCAAGTATGTCGTCGCCGCTGGTAGGCCGAAGCGTACATGATGTCTGGATTAGTCGGATCCATGTGGACTTCATTGACACCTGTGTTTTCGCTGATGTCGAGAACCTTTTTCCAGTTCTTGCCTCCGTCAGATGTTTTGTAGAGGCCTCGGTCTCCGCCTTCTTTCCAGAGTGGTCCCTGAGCCGCAACGAAGACAACATTAGAGTCATCTGGATGGACAATGATTTTCCCAATGTGTTCGCTTGATTCTAAACCGACTTTTTTGAAGCTCGCGCCGCCATCGGTTGATTTGTAAAGTCCGTCGCCGTAGCCGACGCTTCGTTGTGAATTGTTCTCGCCGGTTCCAACCCATAGCGTGAAACGATCATTTGGATCTAACGCGAGACATCCGATCGAATAACTCCCTTGGCCATCGAAAATAGGCTTCCAAGTGACTCCGGCATTCGTGGTTTTCCAGACTCCGCCGCTGCAGGCAGCGACATACCACGTACTCCGCTTCACCGGGTCGACGACAATGTCTCCAATTCGTCCCGACATCAGCGCCGGGCCGATGCTGCGGAATCTGAGTGAGGAAAATAAACTGGATTTGATTTCAGGCGACGCGTCTTTCGGCTGGTCAGAATCCTGACCGAGCAAGACGGAATTGATTCCGATTACGAAAAATAACAGGAGTGCGAGAGGAAGGGCAAAGCACCGTTGAGGCATGGTAAACTCCGAAGCAGAACAAGGCGTAAATTAGGGGTCAATTGATCAATCCAACTGGATTCAATCAGGCTCGTAGCCCGAGAAACAAGTTTAGTCGCGCCCTGCGGTAAAATGAACTAAATGTTGATGATTTGAGGTAGGTTCTGTGTAATAGCTCGCCTTGGGTGACCGGTGAGGACGGTGATCGGAATTCAAACATCAAATTCATTCAAAATCGGAGTCTGAAACACGCTGAAAATTAGGTGTTCCTAATTTCTGAGCGCGCAAAAAGGTACCATTCCCAGTTCATTAAAACGGGAGATCGAGACGGAAGCGTTGGGGATCTAAAGCTAATTTCTCACGAGTCGACCTTTTCGAGATTTCCGTGGAGGAGGGCCCCAACCGTGAGCTGCTGGATTTGGTTTTTCGTCTAGAGTCGACTCTTGTCCAAGGGATTGCAGGAATTCTAACACCATCTTTCGGTCTGCTGGCGATAGCCTTCGATACTTGTCGACCGAGGTAGATGCTTCCCCGCCGTGGACGATGATTGCGTCATGAAATGAATCAGCTCGGCCGTCATGCATGTAGGGAGCGGAGAGCGCGGCGCCCCATAGCGGTGGCGTTTGCCATCGCTGAGGGTTTTTTATTTCGAATTCCACTTCTTCACGGCCGCCGTAAAAAGAATGTACTTTTCTCTCAATCGAGTGTGACGCATCGGCTAATTCAGAGCCCATGTCATGGAGAAGGAAATCGCTGTAGATATTTTGTGCGATTCCGACAGTTTGTACGTGACAGTCAGCACAGCCAATGAAGTTAAAAAGCTCCTGTCCTTTTTGGAGCAACTGGGATTCGTTGCCGGTCTCGGGAAGTTTGGCAGGCTTCGGTTCTAGTGAGTTAACAAATTCGACTAGTTTTTTTATTTCAGATTTTGAAATATCGTGACTTTGCTTGCCCGCCTGAGGCGATTTGGAAAATGGCATTCTGGCTTGTGGGTGATCTGCATTGGATAATCCCAATTCGACCGCGCAGGCTTGAGAGGTGAATTCCGCAACAGATGATTTTTCTCCTCGCCAGCCAAATTTTCCAATTTTTCCGTCGTTAGTAATTGGAGCTCTTCCTTTGACCGGGCCGCCTTTTTTCTTTTGCGCGGACTCTAAAGCCAGGATGTCATTGCTGGAAATGCTGTCAATGATACCGACGCCAAACAGCGATGGCGTATTGCGGCGAGAGATCTGGATTGTAAAGCGATCCTTAGCCGATCCTTTTTTGACTCGGTAGATCGGCGTTTCAGACAGCAGTCGTCCACGCTCCTCCATCATGGTTCGATTGCTTTCAAAGCCAGTGGTTTTGGCGACGCTTTTAAATTCGAAAACGTCTTTAAGCCAATTCCCGTATTGTGCAATTTCGCTACTGGATCGGTGCAGGATGGTCGAGTTTTTAAATTTAAAATCGGGATGTAGTTTTGCTGATTGTTCGAACAGCATTTCGAGAGCGAGGCGGTCGAGACGGAAATTTCTCCGACTGTCCTGTCGGGGAAGAACGGTCAGGATTTGAACATTCGTGAGGTTATCTCCACTGCCGCCCATTCCGCCTTGATTGTGACAGGCGACGCAGGAGATTGCGTTAAACATTGGCCCGAGGCCGTCTCCGCTGTCGGTTGATTCTACCTCGTTGGATTTCCAGACCTTTTTAAACAGGGCCTCACCGGATGGTTGTTTCTCGTCGTCCTGTAAAAATCGCCCTTCCGCGGGAACGGTTTGTGAGAGGAAGGCGAAACCAAGCAGTAAGCCTCGCAGCAAATTGCCGCGTGAATAAATTGACATCTTCGAATTCCATCAGCATTGTGCCCCCAACTGACTTGGTGGAATATTAGAGACTTGGATGGAAAAGGCAAATAGATAGTGGCCCAAATCAAAATGCATGGGCGTGCTTGTATCGGGCGCGCTGGCGCATGAAGACGAAAAAAGCCCGCAAAACAATAGTTTTGCGGGCGATCCGAAGGGGTGAGTAAGGGGACTTGAACCCCCAGCCTCTGGAATCACAATCCAGCGCTCTAACCAATTGAGCTATACCCACCATCGATGCTGAGACTCGCTGCAGGCGGCCTCAGTGGAGAAATTTTAAGCTGAGGTCGTTCGATGGTCAACGCGTTTTTTCGCCTCAACGGCGATTTTACGGTTAGTACGGGAATTGGTCGGTAATTTGTTCGTCGGATAATTCGACCAGAAACTTCCCAAGCCTTTCGACCAATACATCCATCATCTTTTGTCCTTTTTCCGGACTTGCCGCATGCGGGTCAGCAGCTCCGGAATTTTGGGTGAGTAGATGCCATGGCCTTGTGATGGAAACCCAGCCACGGTTCAACGCCTCGAGTTTCGTTTTCCGCGTCGAACCGTCATCGGCAATTAAAGAGCCATCTGCGTTCTTAGCGACTAATTCGGGAAAAAAAGCGAGACCGAAAGATGTTTCCATTTCACCGGCGTGGTCTTCCGGTTTCTCGAAAATATCAAAGTAGATATCCTCTAAAGCCTGGTACCAATTGCATAGAAAAAGATGAGCTTCGTTTTTCCCAGATAGTTCTCGTAAGAGCGGTTTGAATCCATTTCCCCCATGGCTATTAAGCAGGACGATTTTTTTAATTCCATCGTTCAATAGAGAATCAACGACATCTCGAATGACCATGTGGAGGGTCGACGGATTGAGGTTGATCGCCAGAGGAAACTCACGGAGATTCGTTTCTGTCCCAAAGGGAATGGTGGGCAATAAGATGACCTTAGCGCCTGCGTTGTGAGCCGCTTCGCAGATTTTATCTCCGACGATGGAAGCCTCGAATAAATCTGTTCCATATGGAAGATGGAGGTTATGAGGCTCGGTAGCACCTAATGGAAGTACTGCGACTTCATAATTTTGGTCTTTGACATGCCCGTAATTGTTGTCGGCAAGTTTCCAAGGATTCATCGAGAAAGTCCAATTTGGGAGAGGTTAAAGAGGCACGGTGCGAAATGGAGATGCGTTATTAACGGCAGGCAAGGGGCTTACTGAATAATAGTCAGATTGGGATTTTGGTTTTTTAGAATTTCAATGCCTTCGTCGGTAACGCGCGTCCGGGTTAAGTTAAGTGACTTCAGTTGGGTTGCTTTTGCCAAAGCGGGCAGGTCGCGGTTGCTGACGGAGGAACCACTTAAATCAATTTCGCGAATGCTACCTAGTGAGGAAATGCCCAACAACGCGCCCTCCTCCAATTGACAACCGTTGAGAAAGAGCTGGTTCAATTGCTGGCACCGATCGAGTTTAAGCAAGCAACCACTGGGCAGTCTGTTTCCAGAAAGATCCAGCCAATTCAATTGGACGCATTGCCCAATTGCCTCATAGGCCTCGAGAGTCAAGTTGACGCCTGGCAGCGAGAGCTCAGTTTTTAAATCAGGTCGAATCAAAAATCGCGTTACTTCGGATGGTTGAATTTTCAGAAAATCGACGTATTGTTCATCCAGTTCTAAAAAGGTTTTTCCGATTGCGGATTGAAAGCGTCCGGGTTTGACTTTCCCCTGATACATGATTTTCAAAAATTGATTGAGTTGAGGTTGGAGTGCACCGTGATCGCTATTCATGAGTAGTTCTGTGAGTCCCGCCGACTCGGAATAAATTTTGACCAAATCAGGGCGTTGCTGCAGTTGAATCCGTCCGAGTCCGGAAAGTTCCTTGGACGGAATGAAGTAGTTTTCTAGAAACCTTCGAAACCGAGCGTATTGAATTCGTCGTGAGTCAAATCCGCCGAGGGTGTAATATTCGCCAAAAGGGTGTTGGTTTTTTACCGTCGATTCTGCGTAGGTTGCGATTCCCTCATCGAGCCAGATAAATTGGCTCTCAAATGCTTTTTGATTGGTAGCGCGACCTGATTCTCGAAATAACTGATGAGTAAGTTCATGTCGCCAAGTATCTTCGGACTTTTTCTCACCGTCATAAAAAAAAGAAAGCTCCGCCTTGCTGTCGTAGTATCCAGTGGAGACTTCAATCCCGGGTACCAACGGGCCGAGCTGTTGCATGTAGGAAGCACGATCTTTGAAAAATAAAATCCGATATCTCCGCCGGGAGCGAGACGCAGTGCCTGCGCCATCAATCCAGCGTTTGACGGCATCTGAACTACCCCAGTAGTCGTAAAAAACCTGCCGCCAAATCAGGTAGGTTTGTTCTAACTCCCTCGCTAGATAGGCGATTCGAGCCTCCTCCGCGTCGGATTCTATTTCAAAATGAGGCGTCAGCACTCGGACGTAACTTTTGGCTGGCCATTGCACAAAATCATGGGGACGCGTCGCTGTTTTACTCCGCAGCGAATCCGGCGCAACGCTCCAGCCGTTTTTTTGGCGCTTATGTCCGAGGATTTTTCGGGTAACTAGATGGTCGCGATCATAAAATAAAACCTCATGCAGAAGCTGGTAGGCATAGCTACCGGCGTTTTTGCCACTTGCCGTTTTTGCTAAATCAAAGATGCGTTTGCCGTGGTCGACCGAAGCTTGATTGATTTGTTCAAGCCACTCCGCGGGTCCTCCGGTCGACAGGATCGGCATGGAGTTTTTTGAGGGGAGGAAAATATATTGACGACGGGGGTCGCGATCGGTGAACAGAGATAAAGTCGTTTGGGCGAGTTTTGGTTTCCCGTTGGTGTCGCACCATTGAGCGATGCGCTTGAGGTCCGTAAGGAGTTCATTCTCGAGCGAGATTCGCTCGCTCCGCCAGTCCGTTGCCGGGCCATCTTTGGCCGAAGATTGAGCTGCGACAGCCCCAGGGAATCCAAGTAGGCATAGCATCACGAGTGAAAATAATCGCAGCCTCTTGGAAGGGATTTCACTCTTGGAAGGGATTTCATTTACGCTGGCCGTCAATGTCATACCTCTTGAAATCAAGTGACGTTGTTGCATGTGAGTTAGCTGCGCTTTCGCCTGAGACATTAAAGGAGTTCATCAAGTTCGTCGACGAGATTTCCAAAACGTTTTAATGCAGTATCCACCGGCTGGGGACTTTCGAGGTCGACACCTGCATCACGCAACAGGTCCAGTGGATATTTAGAACAGCCGCCTTTGAGGAAGCTTAGGTAATCGTTCAGTTCTGTCTCCCCTCCATTGAGCACTCGCTGGCTGAGTGCAATGGCTGCCGAAAGCCCGGTCGCATATTTATAGACGTAGAATGCGCGGTAAAAGTGCGGAATCCTCATGCATTCCAACGGCAGTTCCGGATCGATCGAGAAATCAGGGCCGAAGTAATCCGTTAAAAGGCTGCTATACGTGGTCTTCAACGATTCGACGGTTAATGGCTCGCCAGCCTCTGCCATTGCGTGAGTGATTTTTTCAAATTCCGCAAACATGGTTTGACGAATAATTGTTCCCCGAATCCCATCGATTTCGTTATTGATCAAATAGGCGCGAAGGCGATCGTCACCCGCGTTCTCGAGCATATGCTTAGTAAGTAATTGTTCGTTAAACGTGCTCGCGACTTCTGCTACAAAAATGGTGTAATTGTAATATTCATAAGGTTGGTTTTTGATGGAGTAGTGGGAGTGCATGGAATGACCGGCTTCATGGGTCAGCGTGAACACGTCGTTGAGGACAGCCGGTTTGTAATTCATCATGATGTAAGGGACGCCGTCATAGGTTCCATAGCTAAATGCCCCGGATTGTTTTCCGGCATTGGGGTAACGGTCGCACCACCGTCCCGAGAGACCCGCGCGGAGTGTTGAGCAATATTCATCGCCAAGGGGGGCTAGGGATTGACAAACGACGTCAACCGCCTCGTCCCAATTATGATGGACTTCGATATCGCTCAGGATGGGTACGTAGGTGTCGTAATGATGGATTTCATCGAGGCCCATTTTTCGCTTGCGAAGGTCATAATATTTGTAGAGTGAAGGCAGATGGTTGCGGACTGATTTGATCAGGTTGTCGTATACAGTCTCGGGAATATTGTCAGCGTAAAGTGCTTGATCCAGCGCACCGGAGTAGCCCCGCGCCCGGGCGTAGTAAATATCTTTTTGGATGGATCCTGAGAGTGTTGCCGCAAGTGTATTTTCGTGGGCGGTGAACTGTTGGTAAAACTGATGGAACGCGGTTTTTCGAACTTCCCGATCCGGCGAAATTAAGAACTGGGAAAATGTGCTGGTAGACAGTTCTACCGATTCTCCTTTTTCATTAGCTACGTTTCCAAATTTGAGATCAGAATCGTGTAGCTGGCCAAAGATCTTTGAGGTCGCTCCGGCCATTTCCCCCTGCATTGCGAGAAGCCGTTCTTCTTTTTCTCCTAGGGTATACTTTTTATACCGAGTCAATCTTTCCAGCGCCAAACCAAAGAGCTCCAGTGATGGTGATTCGATAAACTGCGTCAATTGTTCATTGGGGATCGCGAGAATTTCCGGTCGGATGAAGCTCGCGGCCTCGCTTGCTCGCGTTGCAATATTTTGAAACTGCCCCATCATTCGCTGGTAAGTGCTATTGGTTTGGTTTTCTACCGTTTTCAGGTAGGCATAATTTCCCAATTGCTCGGCAGCCCTTTCAACGGTACTGTCAAATTCGAGGCAGGCTGCTAGTGACTCGGCACTGTTCCCGAGAGTGCCTCGAAATTTTTCATATCCTTTAATTTGTGTTTCAATTTCTTCGAAGGCAATTTGCCATTGGGCATCGTCGGCAAACAACAGAGTTAGATCCCAAGTGTCCGATTCCTTGACTTCACTTCGTTCGGGTAATCGGATAACGGTCTCAGCTGACATTAGGATTCCTGGTTTGATTGGTTTTGTCTTCGAAGTGCCTCGGATTATACGGCAGCTTCGGTTGGGGAGGGAGGTCAAGTTGCGCATCGGGAACGCCTCATTGATTCAAATAGGGGGCGATCCCAGGGGCCGGCCAACGGAGATAGAGGGGTAAACAGTCCGGTTAATAAAAGCTGAAACCTGAAAGTTCATCGCCAACATCGGAAATTGAAGGGTTTATGGGCAAATTTCATGGCAATTTGCTACCAAATTGCATTTGGCTTCGCTAAAAACGTTATCGGGCAGCGTTCAAACCTCGTTTGATCAGTCACTTCCAAACACGATTTCTGATACTTGAGAAAGGTACAGCATGGCAACGCAAGAGGAACAAATAGAAATATTAAACAAAAAGCTCAACGAGCTGGAAAACGAAAGCAGGCGAATTCTTAACGCGCTGAGGTGGGCGACGAAAGTGCGTATGATTTTGTTTGCTGGATTATTGGTTTTTGCGATCGGTGCCGTATTCAAATTCACGGGATTGTACAACGAGATTAAAAATCAACGCATTGTCGAAGTTCAGAGGATCATTCAAGAGCAGCCGGAGAAATTTGCTGAGCCATTGACGAAACAGCTTCTTCAGCTGATGGAAGAGCAGGGGCCGTACGTGATGGAGGTGTTTCGCGCGCAGGTTGAAAAAGATTCCAATGCTTACATGGATGCGTTTGATGTTGAACGCGAACAGCTAGTTGCGAATGTTGAAGGGAAGCTCAAGGTGAAGTTGGCGGCGTCTTACGAGGAGTTGCTTTCTGAGCAAGAGAAGTTATTGGTGCGACAGTATCCTGTTCTCCAAGACCCTAAGAAGCTTAAGTTAGTGCGGGCGAATGTTGAAGGTATCTATGAGGAAATTGGGGATCGGTATTACTTGGATTTTCTTCAAGAGCAAATTCAGATTTTGGCCGATCAATTAGAGAGTTTTCCAATTGCGGAATCCGGTCAAGGCAATGTGCCCGTTAGTGAACAAATTCTTGCGGAGATGCTCGAGTTGGTTCGCCTGATGCTGATTCATTCAGAGAATTATCAGATGCCGGCCAAAAAAGAGGTTTCGACAGAGGCGGGAGCCTCCAAGGCGACTCCGGAGGTCAAGGCTCCCGAGGTTGGCAAACAGAAGCAGTTGCCTGCCAAGCCGGAGCCAACCGAGAAGGATTCGGATGGTGAAGTTGATGGAACACCGGAAAAAGAAAATTGATCAATTGACCTGAATTCGAAACCGCTTTAGATAATTTGAAACATATATTATAGACGAGAGTGAAAATGACGAATAATTCCCATGTAGAAGAGCGAATTGATCATCTAGTAAAAGAGCTTGCAGCTAAGCGCCGTATGACATCGTTGGGCACCAACCTTTCTTTCCTGGTTGGGCTGATTTCTATTGCTCTGCTTTGCGTGTACTTTGGATACGGCTATTACGTGCTCAATGATCTGACGCAACCGGAGACCGTGGTGGGTGCTGCGAAAGCCTACCTCGAAGATAATTCGCCGCAGGCGATGAAAATTGCGGCAACCGAAGTTAGAAACTCAGCTCCGGTCTGGGCAGAACAGGCGAGCCAGGAATTCATCGACAGTATGCCCAATGTCCGCGAGCAGGCAGAAGTGGCGTTGATGTCCTACATTGACGAGCAGCTTGACGAAACTCAAAAACTGACGAGCGAGGGCTTTGAGGACATGATGAACAAGCATCAAGCTGATTTCGCGGACGCAATTAACATGATGGTTGAGGGCGGAGATAGTTCCAGTTTCACGCAAAAAGTGATGCCATTGATTGAGGAGGCCTACGCGCCTGAGATGAAAGACAGTGTTCTCAACACGCTTGGCGTGCTTCAGGAAATTAATCGCCGGATGGAAAAACTGGCGGCGGGGAAAGACCTAAATGAAATTGAAGTGCAGCAGAGTAAAATATTGGGTTTGACCCGATTGTTGCGTGAATAGGTGTTGTGTCCGAAAGCCCGGATCGCCCATCACTTGATTCAATAAATTTTCAACTCAGTTGAATCAAATTTTTATAATCAGCCGGTACGAATAAGCTCCCCTCAGTCGTTGACTGCGGGGAGTTTTTTTCGATGGTTTGGGCGAGTTGGCCAGCGGCTAATTCGGTCGCTTCGGAACTTAAGAATTGACCGAAGGCGCTCGTAACTTTGGAAATTTGCTCTGGTGTTTGGTGGACAAATTCAAGACGAAAGTCTGAGATTCCAGCGGCTCGCCAAGCGACAATCGCAGTTGGATTTGTCTGAGCCTCAGCGCCAAAAATGGTATTCCGGCAGCCGACGTCCGCCATCACCGGGTGTGCTCGTCCTTGGGAATCACGAACGGCAATTTGATGTTTTTCACAGGGGTGACCGCAGTTCGTATTGTCGGTGCCGTCGGAGAGGAATCGACAAAATACACAATGTTCCATATGGAAAACGGGCAGATGAGAATACGCAATGACTTCGATTTTCGTGGGTGGAACGCGTTCGGTTAATTGTTCAATCTGCTCGGAATTTAAATCGTATCCAGGAGTAATCCGGGTAACTCCCAGATCGAGTAACGTCCAGGCGGTTACCGAGTTTGCGGCGTTGAGACTGAAATCTCCAATCAGCTGCGGGCGGTCTGTTGGGTCGCCATCGGCCGTTTGAATCAGGTCGTAGAGTAAGCCTCCTGAGCGGACAAGAATGTCGCAGTCGAGCGATAAGAGAAAACGAATTATTTTTTGTTCGCTTGGCTTGAGAATTCGGGGACTGGCTACGCGGGGTCGGATGCCTGATTCCCTGATTTTCTCAATTGACGGTCGAAGGCCATAGAGTTCAAGGTAGTCAAGCGTAATCGAGCTTGCCAAGTTGGGTGTTAATTTTTTAAGTTGTAATAGCGATTCGATCGCGGCGTCCAATTGAATCGGCGAACGCACCAAAACATGCAATGTGGTGAGTTGGGGATTAGCGTTGTCTTCCATGGCTTTGGAGCGAGCGTCTTGCATTTCGGCCAATTTCGTAGCGACCATTGGAGTCGCGGGGATCGGAATGGTTTTACCGCTGTCGTCAAATAGCTGATTAACCATTTGGCGACGAGCCAGATTAAGCTCGCTGGTAGGAACGAAAACCTTTTCTTCCGTTAGCAAATTAATCTTTTTTAGGTGAAATGGAGTGCCTCCGAGGCGGCCGAGTTTTTCATGTAGGATTTCCAAATCAAGCGCGCGTTTGTGGGCGGGTTGGAGCGGGTTCTCTCCAACGTATTGGGCTGTTCGCCCATTTTCGATCGAGGCGACGATCGAAATAGGTTCCCCAATTTTCGCGGTGATATCAAAAGAAATTTCCCGAGTAAAGACGGGGACTTCGGTTCGGGTCAGTGGCTTGAGGCTTTTGACGAGTTGTGGGTCGCGTGTTCTCCAAACAAGATCACCGATGCGAATTCTGGAGAAATCAATGTCATGATGGCCAAACTCTAGTTCGACAATGGCGTCATCTCTTAGTCGGACTTCGTAAACGTGGCCCCCTTCTTCGGGTTCGTCTGGACTGCGCCAATCAGCCGCATCGAATACGAGACCATCTCCGCGTTTTACCGGATGTTGCGTGCGGATTTCGACATGAGAATTGGAAACCGCAGTAACTTCACCGAGGTGGATCCCGCGATGTCTTGGAGCGCGTCCGTGGACGACTGTTTGATGGTTGGTTCCCGAGATAAAGTGGGGACCAAGCCCGCGTGAGTAAATCTGCTCTAATTCCAGTTTTTGGTCTTTGTCGATGGTAACCGGTAACTGGCGCATCGCGAGATCAATCGCGTCCCGATACGCCCGCGTGGTTAGGCCGACGTATTCCGAAGCCTTGTAGCGTCCTTCTATTTTTACGCAAGCGATTCCGATCTCGAGTAATTCCGGGATCTGCTCAAGGGCAAACAAATCACCTGGGGAGAGTAGGTAGCGCAAAGGGCCGAGGTCTCGTTCTTCACCGTCGACAATGAGGTCGTAAGAAAATCGGCATGCTTGAGCACATTGGCCGCGATTGGCGCTTCGCCCACCCCATGCCTCGCTGCTAAAGCACTGCCCCGAGTAGGAGACACAAAGGGCACCGTGCACAAATACTTCAAGCTCAACGTCGGTCGTCTGCGCTATGGTCTTAATGTCGCTGAGGCTCAATTCCCGCCCGAGGACGACGCGGCGACAGCCGACTGATTTTGCAAGCTCAGCTCCTTGAGCACTGGTAATGGACATTTGCGTACTGCCGTGAATTACCAACTCGGGTGCGATTCGATGGATTAAGCTCGCAATCCCAAGGTCCTGCACAATAACCGCATCGACGCCGGCCGCGGCCATCGCGAGGATTGCGGTCTCCGCAGTTTCGAATTCATGCTCGAACACAAGTGTGTTAAAAGTGACGAACGCTTTTACCCCTCTGGCATGAAGTGTTTCGACGACTTCAGGCAACGTATCGAGGGCGAAACCGACTTTTCCACGGGCCGAAAAGTGTTTAAGTCCGAAATACACGGCATCAGCTCCCGCCTCAATGGCGGTCTGCAATTCTGGCCAATAGCCGGCTGGGCTCATCAGTTCCATAGTTTTTACTTTGTCGGACATGCGAATTAGGTGGGTTGGGAGTTGAGATGATTTCCGACGATTCATTCCGTGCGAGCAACGTGGAGAAGGCCGGCATAACCGTTAAATCCCCTAAAACCCCGACAAAAACTATTGAAGCGTGTCCGATTGATCCAATTCTTGTCGCAATCAAATAACCGCCCTAAATAGATAGGGAAAGAAATGTTTTTCACCTTAATTGTCCCATAAATGACATAAGTTTTAAAGCCAAGCATTCTGACCCATTGCTGAAAATTAAGTGAATCGCTTTTAAAACCATGAACGAATTGCATAACGGGCGACGGTTATCGTCTTTGGATACCATGCGGCAGGTGCTCGCACGACTCGATTCCTACGTCATCGAGACAAATTCAACCTCCGAGCCCACCGGGCAGGGTGAGAATCTTCTGGAACCCGCCTTGGATAATTGGGCGACCAACCCCACGGAATTACATCAATCACTGGTATCCTTAGTCCATAATTCGCCAGATGCCGTTTTACTAATGTGTAGTGGTGAGTGCATCAGTTTTAATTCGGCGGCTTTACGGGTTTTTCGTTGTGATTCAACTCAGCTTGAGTCGGCGACTATCAACCAGTTATTGTCAGATAGTTTTGTTGTTGGGCTCGAAAGACGAATTGAAATCGCCCAGCAGGTGAGCCAGGCGGAGGGGTTTCGGTTTGAGTTGGAATCGAATTCGTCGTCCGCTCCGAAGTGGTATGAATTCGAATCCAGAGCATTTGATCTTGGGAATGTTGGTCGCCCAATTACTTGCTGTTTTTTAACCATTAGAGATGTGACAGATTCTAAAACGCAGCAACGCGAGTTGATTCGGCAATCGAATTTCCTCCGAGACGCGTTTAATGCAACGCCTCAACCGCTTTCGGTAAAAACGGCGGAGAGCGAATTCCTATTTGTGAATGACGCCTTTTGCGAAACCCATGACCTCGATCGAGAGAAAGTTGTCGGGAAAACCATCGTAGATTTTATCGAAGGTGATTATTCAATTGAGGATGATTCTTTCGAGCCCGGTATTTCGAATTCCGCTAATGTGCGTTCGAAAATAGAAGATTTCGTAGATTCTACGGGTATGCCATTCAGGCTTTCAACGTGTCGAGCGACGTTTCGGGAGGCAGGGAGTGATGAGCCATATTTCGTGACTTGCTCACGCGATGTGACTTTAGAGCAAAATCGCGAAAACCGGCTTCATTTGTTAGCCAGCGTTTTTCAAGCGGCTCGTGAAGCCGTAGTTATCCTTGATTGCACAGGCTTAATCTGCGAAGCCAATCCGGAGTTTATTTTTGCCCTTGGCAAGGCACATGCTGAACTGCTGGGAACTTGCTTGTCCAACTCGATTAATTGTGATTCATCCATTTACGCTGAAATCGTAAAGGCTGCCGAGGCGGGAAAACCCTGGTCTGGCAATGTTCAGTTGCTCAAACATAACGGCCAAAAGGTTCCGAGTTGGCTCTCGATAAGTCCCTCGAAAAATATTGATGGCGAAACGACTAATCTAATTGCGCTTTTTTCAGATATCACACAAATTGAAATGAAAAAGCTAGAACTTCGTCGGCAAGCGCTTCACGACCATCTGACGAAATTGCCTAATCGACGATTTTTTCGAAAACGCGTTGCCGAGGTAATTGAGACGGATCAAGGTCGCGAAAAAAAATTCAGCGTTAGTTTTCTCGATTTGGATGATTTCAAAATTGTGAATGACACGCTCGGCCACGACGCGGGAGATCAACTTCTTGTCGAGGTAAGTAAACGCTTGCGAGAAACTCTCGATGAAGAATGCTTTATCGCTCGTTTTGGGGGCGATGAATTTGCGATTCTAATGTTTGAAAAGTCTGACGGTTCTTTAGACTCAAAAGCTGCCGCTGAGGCCGTTGTGGATGCGGTCAGTCGGGAATTCAAATTGAATGGTCAACGCGTGTTTATTGGTGTGAGTATTGGAACGACCGTGTATCCTGACCATGCTGATACGGTGGAGTCACTCATGCGGCATGCCGATGTTGCGATGTACCAAGCGAAGGAGGAGGGTAAGAACAAGGTAACCTTCTTTTCTTCTGAATTGGCGGAGGATTTGGAACGCCGCCAGAGCTTGCTGAGCGAGTTGCGAATCGCGATTGATAACGATGACCTGGAAGTTGTTTATCAGCCAAAACTCTGTCTTCGAGAGAACCGAATCAACAGTTGTGAAGCGCTAGTTCGATGGACCAAGCGGGATGGGACAATAGTTTCGCCGTCGGAATTTATTCCCTTGGCGGAGGATTTTGGGTTGATTGAAAAGTTGGGGGATCGAGTCTTTCAAATCGTTGCTCGACAAGCAAGGTTATGGCATGTTGGAGGAGTATTGACCGGACCAATTGCTGTGAATCTGTCTCCGCGTCAATTGAATGCCCCAAATTTCATCTCGCGACTGAAGCAGATTTTGGAAATGACTAAAATCCAGCCGGAGTGGATTGAGTTGGAGATTACTGAGAACGCGGTGATGGAAGACAAAGATCGTGCATTGCGGTTGATGCACGAAATCAATGATCTGGGGATGTCGATCGCCATCGATGATTTCGGGACAGGGTTTTCGTCGCTTGGGTATATTCGGGATTTCCCGATTCGCACACTGAAAATTGATCCTTCGTTTGTTCGTGATATTCCACATTGCACGCGGGCCGTCGCGATCGCGAAAACAATTCTGTCCCTCGGTCACGGCTTGAATTTAAAAGTGGTCGCGGAGGGGGTTGAGACTTTTGAGCAAGTTGAATTTCTCAGAAATCATGGCTGCGACATGGTGCAGGGATTCTTAGTAAGCCGCCCAATGAGCCACGACGGATATGTCGACTTCACCAGTCAGGAATGATGAGGGCCGGCGCGTCTGGCTCTCACGGTTGCCCAAACGCAACCGGTGGGATTGAATCTCACTCAGTTAACGGCAGTAAATGCGCCGCCGCAATCACGTTGTCGCCAAAGTGAGAGCCAGGGCCAACGACACCGTAGTCATTCTCGAAGATCGCATCTTCCCCGTAGGAATGTCCGATGACGTAAAGCGTTCTTCCGTCTTCGAATAAAATGTTTTGCCCGCGACTGGCGTGATTCATGCTCGCGCGACCGGGCATGTTTGCGGAGGGCCGGTCACCGGCTAAAAAAACGTAACTTACCCCGCGGAAGTTGCTGCCGCGGACGCGCGGTGGTTGATACCGACCATTGACTTGGTGCCCCATTGAAAAGCCAAAATGCCCCAGCGAGTTTCGGAGATAATAATTAAGTTCTTCTACACTTTGAGCCGATTCAATTTGTTCGCAGGTCGGGATATGGACCGGTGGGCAGGAGTTCGCAATTCCGGGGCAAGCAAGGATCGAGTCGTCCTCGAGAAAGCCAGCGTCTTTGAGTACCGGACCGATGTAGCCAACCGAAACTAACTGACCGCTTCGGGGGACTGCTACGAAACGACCTTCGTTGGCACCGCTGTAATTAATGAGACCACTGCCGAAAGCTTGCAGGTTCGAATCGCACACGGTGATGCGGCTTTGGAATCTTGTGTATGAGATTACGGGAAAGAGAATGCTGGCGCAAATAGCCAGCAACGCCGTCCCCACTAAAACGTCGGGTAGAGACCATGTGTTGGGGTGGAATAAACGATCCGAGATTGCACCGCGGAGTCGTGGAGAGGTTGGTTCCGAGTTGGATTGAGAATCGCCTGATTCAATAGCGGCTTGGATGCTCTGCGCCAACGAACTCTCTGTAGAGCCGGTTGGAGCCAACGATGAAGAGTTCTGCCAGATGGCGACTGATTCCAACGTCCGTCTCGCAAGCCCTGGTTGGGGGCCTGGCGGATCGAGGCAATCCAAGGGCAAAAGGGAGCCCTTGATCTTGATTAATTGTTCTTCGATCTCGGGATTTTCATCGATCGTTTGCTGGATGTCACGTTGTTCTTGAGCGTCCAATGCTCCTAACACGTATCCCAGCAAATTTTCTTGTGAGGGATTTTTCACTTTAATTAGGTCTCATTTGTTTCGGCCCCGACGATATCCATTTAATCGACTTGGCTGGTGTTCCACACATCGGTAAGTTTGGTGATCGCAGAATTTAGACGGCTTTTTACCGTTCCAACTGGAATGTCTAAAACCTCTGCTGCTTCGCGATACTTCATTCCTTGATAGTAAACCAAGTGAATCACGGCCGTCATGGATTCAGGTAGTTTGTCGAGCGTTTCTCGGACAAGCCGATTCCGCTCGGCACTGACGGCAGCACTAGAGGGATCTGGATCACCACTTTCCAAAAGATTGACTAATCGACCCACGTCCTCGTTGTCTTGCTCGCGGGGTGTATCCAAACTGACCGTCCTGTGTCGTTTGTTTCGCCTGCGGGCATCGATGGCTGCGTTGGTCGCAATGGTGTAAAGCCACGGACGAAAGCGTCGACCTTCTTGAAACGTTTCACATTTTAAATGAACCGCCAAGAATGCTGCTTGAAATACGTCCTCTGCCATTTCAGCGTTGCCTAAGTAGCGACGCAGGTAGCTGAACAACTCACGCTCATATCGATAGACTAACTGTGCGTACAATTCCCGATCGCCGGTTTTTCGGTATTCGAGAAGTAGTTGCTCGTCAGTCACTGGATCAATTTTTGCCTTGAATTGTCGGTCTGTGAAATGAACATCTTTGGTCATTGTAGCTTGCATAATGGTTTACGCATTTTAATGGAGTTTGGTTCAGACTTCGCAAAAAAAGCCCTGTTTTCAACCGTTTTCTCCTCAATGCTCTCCTATTTAATGGGTGTTTTTAAATATCACGAACGTCTGCCTTCCCCTCTATGACGTGTATCGGGGAGCAACCTGACACATTAGGTCCCGTTTGACAGAGATTTTTTTCCAATTTAAACTCGCATGCTGGGTGCTCCTGATTCGGTGACAGCATTGATTGTGCTGGCCGATAAAACATTTATGCAAACCCCATGCCGAAAGTCGTTTAATGACGGAAAATAAATACTTGTGGGCACGTGCTGGTGACGTAAATGCCTTCTTTGGCTTGATGTTAGACAATATTGCTGGCTTAGTTTTATTAGTCAGCATGCTGCACGGGATTTATGGGTTTCCTGTAGATTTTGCATTGGCTTACATGGTTCCTGGAACCGCGATCGGCGTTCTTGTCGGTGATCTTTTATTTTTCGGGCTAGCATTTGTTTACGCGCGGCGAACGGGATTAACTAACGTGACGGCAATGCCATTGGGGTTGGATACTCCGAGCAGTATTGGCATGGTTTTGTTGGTGTTGGGCCCCTCCTATACCGCTGGACTTTCTGACGGGCTGGACCCTCAGGCTGCAGCAATGCAGACCTGGCACATCGGAATTTGTGCGATCATGGTGTCCGGGATTGTCAAAGCCGCGTTAGCCCCGTGTTGTAATTGGCTACATCGAATTTTTCCAAGGGCAGGGCTGCTTGGTTCCCTCGCGGCCATCGCGCTTCTATTAATTGCGTTTACACAGATGACCGAGCTTGCGGCGAGTCCACTCGTCGGTTTTGCTTCATTGGTTATCGTGCTGGCGACCTTGATCGCGCGGCAAGCATTGCCTTTCAAAATCCCCGGAGCACTCGGTGCTGTTCTGGCGGGGTGTCTTGTTTATTACGTTTTGCTCGGTGTTGGGACAGCCGTACAATACGAATTGGTTGAGAAACCAGTGAGTTTTGGTTTAGTTTGGTTTCCACAGGAGTGGTTGACCGCATTTACGTTTGAATGGGTAGGTTCCTTCGCCAAGGTCGGCCCCTACCTTGGCTACGTCATTCCCTTCGCGATCGCGACGGTAATTGGAGGAATTGACTGTGCAGAGAGTGCTGCGGCGGTGGGGGATGATTTTAAAACGAGCCGCGTGATTGGAATTGAGGCAATTGCCACCATGCTCGCGGCGCTCTGTGGAGGGGTTGTTCAGACCACACCTTACATCGGCCATCCAGCGTATAAAGCGATGGGAGGTCGCGCGGCCTATACGTTGGCCACCGCGCTGTTTATTGGAGGTGCCGGGCTGATTGGATATTTTGGTTTGATTTTTGTCTGGATTCCCAAGGCGGCGGTTCTACCTATTCTGGTTTTCATTGGTCTTGAGATTACCGCCCAGAGTTTCCAGGCCACGCCTCGACGCCATTACGCAGCTCTGGCGATAGCGTGCATTCCGGCCACGGCAAAATTGGTGATGATTTACGTCGGCAGGTTTATTCCTTTTATGGACATTCCCGCGTTGCCTGACGATCTTCAAAAGCTCTTGCTGTACCTGAGTGTGTTGGCAGGAGGTTTTATTTTAACCAGTTTGATTTGGGCGTCGGCAACGGCAAAAATTATCGACCGTGATTTCTTTAAGGCATCGGGCTTCTTGTCTTTGGGGGGTATATTCACTCTGTTCGGTTTAATGCACTCTCCTTTACAAGGCGACAAAGTATTTTGGCCGTGGGAATTATTCTCCGATGCAAAGTTTAGTCTTGTCGAGCGATCGATCGTTTTAGAATTCGCAGGAGCTTATCTTCTGATGGCGTTACTGATTGCTGGTCTCGGTGTGGCAATGTCTGGGAAAGCAAAAATAATTTCTACGGACGAAGAGTACGAACAACTATTTTGAGAAATAACATGGGCTTAAATCGAATACTTGAACCAGAGGTGATGGATTCCGAAAGGGAAGCCCAGGAATATAACGACATGGATCACTCTGTGGTGAACCAGCGTTTTGTTGAAGAGCTATTCCAGTTTGCAAGGGATCAAAACGCTGTTGGCGCAGACGGCGAAATTGACTTGGGTGATGTGCTTGATCTGGGGACTGGAACGGCACTAATTCCGATCGAACTATGCCGGCAGGATCATGAATGTCGTGTGATGGCCGTTGATATGGCAGTCAGCATGCTTGAGCTCGCGAGATACAACGTCGAAGCTGGCGGAATGATTGAGCGGATCACGTTAGCTCAGGTGGATGCAAAAAAAATGGGTTACGATCGCGGTGCGTTTGATGTGGTGATTTCCAACAGCATCATTCATCATATTCCCCAACCGCTAAGTTGTTTGCGAGAAATGGTGAGAGTCGTTGCTGAGGACGGCCTTTTATTCATTCGAGATTTGATGAGACCGGAAGATAAAGAGACGCTGGAAGAATTGGTGGTCGCTTATACCGGTAAAGAATCTGAATACTCGCAAAAGTTGTTTAGGGATTCGCTGCATGCGGCACTGTCATTGGATGAGATTCGCGAACTTGTGGCTTCGCTGGGGTTTGAGCCGGATTCTGTGAAGGCGACCTCGGATCGGCATTGGACATGGATGGCGGTAAAGCTTGCCGGTGTAATGAGCCCTGAGTAGAGTTGTCTAAATGTTGGCCGCCTGCATGTCCGGGTTGATTGGGAATTGAAATGAAACAAATTGTTGCCATTGTGAAACCGTTTTTAGCCGAACGGGTGGTTGCATCGATTGCCGATAATCAGGTCGAGGAAATCAGTATTCGAGAAGTCAAGGGATACGGTCGCCAAAAGAATTATCTTGATCAATACGGGGAAAATGAATACTCGCTGGCATTTGTACCGAAGGTTGAGATTTCAATTTGGGTTCAAGACGAGCAAGTGGATTCCATCATCGAGCAGATCGTTTCCGTTTCTCGAACTGGAAGATTGGGAGATGGAAAAATTATAGTGATACCCGTCGTTGAGCCGATCAGTCTTTAATAAACCAAGTCGCGGCTAAGTGCGCGATAAACAGCCACTTGCCGACTTTATTTGATTTGATTTTTTTTTCGTGTTTGGTCGTGCTTCGTTTTCAAATTAAAATGATCAAGTTTTCGCCTTGCGACTTGCTGGAATTGTGCTGCCGGTCACTTCTTGCAGGCTTAGAAGGGTTCGGTCGGTGCAATCATCAAAAGAATGGGCTATCATTAACCTGGCTGCGTGGCTTGATGCCGGCGGTTTGATGCCGGTGGTTTTCGGCGAACTAGGTACTGTTAAGTTGGTATAGAGGACATGTTTGTGCAAAATTTATCTATTGTTTTAATGCGAGTCTTTCCGGCGTTGTTGGTTGGAGTAATCCAACTATCGCTGATTTCTAATGCGGCTGCGCAAAATGAAATTGACTTCGTAGAGCAAGTGAAGCCGATTCTTGAATCCCATTGCCTAGCGTGTCATGGTGAAATCGAAAAAGACGGAGAGGAAAATGATTTTCGTATTTCTGATCGGGATGATGCACTCGATTTTATTGGTTCCGATGGTGTCGAAGATAGTGATCTTTTTCTCTTGATCATCTCTGATGACGACGAGGAAGTCATGCCACCAGCTGAACACAGTAAACTGACCGAATCGCAGATTGAAATTTTAAGAGCGTGGATTGATCAAGGCGCGTCATGGCCCGATGATGTTGAATTAGTATTAAGTAGCGAATCAACTTCGGTATCGGAGCCTGAAGTGCCGCCTACTGACCCTGGAGAAGAGCCCACCTTGGAGACGCAAGGCAATCTTGCCGGTGGCGTTGGCACAACTAGCGATGAGCAAGCGGTGGATGAGACAGAAACAAAGGGGGCAACCGATTCGGCGAAACAAACGCAGCAGCTTTACAATGCGGCGGGTTCGCTTCATCCGGCAGCCGTTCATTTGCCCGTCGGGTTACTGTTGGCATCCGGGTTTTTTGCATTCTTGAGTTTGCGCGGTAATTACGTGATGAGTGATTGTGCCTACTACTGCCTGTGGCTTGGTGCTTTTGGAGCTGTGGCGGCGTGTTTAAGCGGTTGGTGGTACAGCCCGATGGAGCATCGAGGTGCCGTCACTTCGTTGCAAGATTTCCTGGATACCTCCCAAGAAGTTTTTTGGCATCGAACCGGTGGAATTATTATTACGACTTTCTCGATTCTCTTGGCCTTGTTCGCAAGGGCAGCCAGAAAGCGTGACCCAGAAGACGGCGTGTCTTGGAAGTTTGGAATGATCTTGCTGGCCATTTGCACAGGACTGGTTGGACACAATGGTGGCGAGATGGCCTACCCCAACCAGTACAAAGACTTGAATTCGGTTTACGAAAGATTCCTCGGCGATTCAGAAGATGAGTCGACGAAGGCTGTTTCAGAACCGAATGAAGGGGCGCGAGCAAGAGAAGATTAAAAGCCATCCAGGTTAATTTTAACTGTGTCTAAGTTTGCCTTCCTCGCGGTCTCTGAGTCCTCCCATAGAATTAGCTCTCCGGTGAGATCAGATGCGAGATGGCGTGGCTGTTAAGTTGTTACGTGTTAGCGCCAGTAGTGCCGGATTCGAAGGGGGCGTTGTCGTGTCGTCTGTCTGCACAGTGGCGCCGTCGAGGTAGATTGCCCAGACGTCGATAGATGCGTGATTTTGCTTTTCGTGGTTGTGAAGGAACCTCCATGCATCGGCCTGGCCTTTGAAATGTTTTGGCCCAAGATACTGGAGCACTTTGTAGTAGTCTGGGGTTTGTTTCCAATTGGACGGAACGAATCCAGGCGCTGGTTTGACCAGAAAAGCGTGATACGTCGTTTTCGGTTTTCTTCTAGGCTTGGTCATTTTGATCTGTGCTTTGCATTCAATGGTTGATCAGCAGCAACTTCCCATACATCTAATTATTCGTGCAGGCTGCGACACACTTGGTCACTTGTGCCGCGACTCCCACAAAAAAAACAGATTTTTGTTTGAGTCACGATTTGTTTGGTTTTCACTGTAATTCGATGATCCAAGGAGGGTTTTCGCTTGAAATGTAGACCGATTGTTTATTTCAGGGCGGTTCGTGCTGCAGGCACGCAAAACCTACCTCGAATCGTGTTGGTCGAAACACGGCAAATGAGTAGGATCAATCTCGAAGTTTTTCAAATAACAACGGACGATAGATTGGGAATGGATGAACGCGGAAAAGAATCATTTAGGCGCGTTGACCGGAATGAGGTTCTTTGCAGCGATGGCGGTGGTTGTTGGGCACTTGGTTACTGACCACAATCTTGACGGATTGGGGCGGTTTGGTCTGACTGCGTATTCGACGGTCGTTGCAGGCGCGGCGGTTTCCTTCTTTTTTGTCCTGTCGGGTTTTATTCTGACATACGTCTACAAAGACCAGCTAACCTACGCGCGGGTTCCCAAGTTCTATTTCAAACGCTGGGCACGAATCTGGCCTCTCCATTTAGTCTGCCTAGTGGTGACGATATACGTCGTGGGAATGGTCGTCATCGACTATGAAATGTTGGCGGTGAATTTAGCGCTGCTACAGAGCTGGGTTCCCGATTCCAAATGGGTCTTTTCTTTTAACGGCGTGTCTTGGAGCATTTCGACCGAGATGTTCTTTTATTTTATGTTCCCGTTCTTTTTGATTGGCGGGCAAAAACAATTTTGGTTTAAATACATTCTACTTTGGTTAGTTGTCCTAGCCGCCGTTAAGGGGATACAGATTCTAGATAATCAGCCCGCCTGGGCCGATTACGATCTTGAGCGCGCTTGTCATGTGAATCCATTTTTGAGGCTTCCCGAATTTTGCACGGGGATGGGTGTTGGGTTTATTTTCTTTAATTGCGCGACACCGCGTTTTCGTTCGTCGCCGGTTGATTCGGTAATTGAAATTGCGGCGCTAAGTTTGATTCCAGGTTTCTCTTGGGTGTTACGAGAATATGGAATTGTTGGATTGATTCACCGCGCTGAGTGGGGCGGGCCGGCGATGGCATTGTGGGTGCAGTACACGGCGATGGTTTTTGTTTTTGCGATTGTCATTTACGTATTTGCCAGATCTCAGGGGATCTTATCTAAATTGCTAGGCAGTCGCGGATTAGTCTTCTTGGGCGAGATTAGTTTTGCCCTCTATATGATTCACTACACCGTGATCATTGCGGTTGAAAGGCAATACGATTGGTCACTTGCCAATTACTCACCGTTGGCGGTTGCCGGGTGTGTCATTCTTATCTCCATATGCATCGCTGCACTGCTCTATAAGTTAGTGGAGATGCCAGCCAAAAATGCGTTACTCAGTCTCTACAGTCGGCAGTTTAAAAAAGCGGCGATGACCTTTCCCATGGAATGGTGGCGGTGTTTGAAGACACCGGTATTTTGGAGCTGTGTGGTCTTGCTTGTTGGCTGCATGTCGGTCATCGATTTCAACTACCAGCCGATGTCCTCGGCGAACGATGTGATCGAGGCGAGTCACGCCCCCTACCGCGATGTAGAATTCGGGGACCATATTCGATTGATGGGAGCAGAGGCGGTGGCGATGCCCGCAGGGATCCGGTTGAGTCTGGCTTGGAGGAAACAGAAAGATTTGGAGCGAACTCGATTTCTCCATTTATGTGATGAAAATGGAAAAGTGATGGGACAGCTTCCCCCAGAGAAAAATTTGTTCGATCAAGCGAATTCCTCGGAGTTGTTTGTGGAAACGTTTTTGTTGCCAAATGACAAACTAAGCGATTCTCGAATTGTGAGCGTCGGGATTGGGTTTTATTCAGAGAAAGAAAATCCGGAGACTGGCAGGGTGTATCCAATGCTAGTTGCTAAGAAAGGCCCCGTTGGATTGGATCGGTGCCGGTTGAACGTGATTGTTCCAGAGCAAATGAAAAATTTGCGAAAAGAGATCGCTAGAATCAATGAGGTCAAGAAATAACCCTCTGTGCCTCAACCCGCGGTTTAAATCTCCAATAAATCAGCTTGATCACTGATTCAACTGAATCAAAATTAGATCCGTCGTTGAGATTTGCTTTTTATTTTGCATTTTCGATGCAATACAAATTCCTTTTGCCGCGAAGAAATATCTGATTGCCGACAATGGCAGGCGAAGCATCGATTTCCTCTGAAAGCGAGTTAGTCGCGATGATCTCAAAATGATCTGCGTTCTTAAGGACGAGTGTGGTGCCTTCCCTTGATGTGAGGAAGATATACTCTTGGGTGGCTACTGGCGAGCCATACATCTGCTTCAACTGAGGTAAACGAATCGGCAGAGGGTATCCCTTGGCGGTCTTGAAAATTGGCTTTCCCGATTCGGCGTTGAAGCAATTTAAGATCGCGTTTAACGATTTGGTGAAATAGACTCTGTGCCCAGTAATCAGTGGAGAGGGGACGTAGGGCGTATGTTGTTGAATACGCCATTTAATCGCTTGCCGCGGTCCGATGACCGAAGCGTTGATTTTTCCTTTTGAGCGGAGATCAATGGAAAACGCGTCGTTTCCTTGATAGCCTCCCATGCAGATGACGTGATTTTTGTAGCGCACGGGGCAGGGGATCGCGTTCAGTGTCGTTCCCGCGGTTTCCCAGATTATATTCCCGTTTTCAAGATCGTAGCTGCGAACGGCATTGGTGCCATTGGTAATTAATTGAGTTTGGCCATCAATGGTGGCGATCAGCGGTGTCGCCCAGGTCGTTGGTTCATCTCTGAGTTTTTTCCAAATGACCGAGCCATTACTGTCATTAAGTACGAAGATTTCAGACTGATCTTCTTGATCCCACATGACCACCAGTTTGCCATTGTGGTGGACCGGAGACACCGCCTCTCCCCATCCTCGCCTTGTTCGCATCTGACCGAGGTCTTTCTTCCAAATCAAATCCCCTTGCAGGCTTAGGCAAAAAATTCCGTAGGAACCGAAGGAAACGTATAAACGTTTTCCATCGGTTGTAGGAGATGCGGCCGCGTAAGTTGTCGACGGATGTCGCCCCTCAAAGGGGACAGATTCGGCAACGACTCTTTTCCACAATACGTCCCCATTTCGCCGATCGAGGCTCCAAACAACAAATTCGAAAACCTGCTTGGATGGGATTGTTTTTGCTTCGGGATGGATGGTCGCGAGTGAGTTATCGCGGCGATTGGTTTCGACGGCGGATAAGATGAATACTTGATTTTTCCAGATAATCGGAGTGGAACTTCCTTCGCCGACGATCGGGAATTTCCAGCGAATATTGGATTGATCGTTCCAGCGGATTGGAGGGGTTCCGGTCGATGCAACTCCGGTTGCGTCTGGCCCGCGCCACTGATGCCAGTTGTGCTGTTTGGTGGTTTCAAAATCTTGACTGCAAACGCAGGCCGTTTCGCTTGTGACAAATTCCCACACCGCGGGCCAGCAGATTGAAAGCAATGAAATGGCGATGAATTGTTTCAATATCATGAGTTGGGTCGGCAACTGAGTTCGAAAAGGCGTTAAGGTGGACTCTCGAAATCCTTGCGATTACCGAGTGCCAGCGCTTATTTCCTGGTGAATTTCTGTCATGAGCGTTTCAATGCCCCGGTCAATATCATCGCCTAGCACTTCTTTGTAGCGGATCACCCCGTGTTGATCGATCAGGTAGACGGTAGGCCAGCCTTCAACGTTCCATTGCTTCGAAATAGGTCCTCGTGTTCCTCGGGGCCCGTTCCAAAAGTGCCGCCAACTCAAATTCTCACTGCGAACGGCATCAATTGCCGTTTGTTTTTTCGAGTCACTATTGACCCCGAGCAGCACGAAAGGTTGATCGGAAAGATCTTGAGTTAGCTCTTGTTCGTGGCCGTACATGGCGCGACAGGGGGGGCACCAGTGTCCCCAGAAATCAAGCATGACCACTTTGCCACGATAGTCACTGAGTTTGAACGGAATTCCATCAAGGTCTTCGCCTTCAATTTCGGGTACGGTCATGCCGACTTGTAATTGAGTCAACTCAAAGAGTTCGCTCGCTGCTTTCTCGCCGAACGTTTCCCGGCCTTGAAATTTGACGTCGCCGTATTGCTGGATAACCGATTCCAAAATTGAAGCAGTTCTTTGATTTTGCGCATCGGAGCGTTCAGAATTAATGTAATCGAGTTGGGCTGGCGGCAGTCGTTCGGCGACTTGAGGATTAAGTGCAATCGTCTTTCGAAACGTAGGAAATTGACCGATGTACTGCGAGTAACTCAGCATAATGCTTGCTTGCACAGGCCCTGGTTTTGATTTTTCAATCATCAGATCAAACCACTGTTCAATGTTCTGACTCGGGACTTCTTGTTTGAGTGAGTCGGCAATTTTCGATAGTTTGACTTTATCTGAATAACGATTCAGTAAATATTCCATCGCCTCATTTTTAAGTTCGCCTGTGGTTTGCCCGACAACGAATAGGGTTGCATTGACCGAAGCCTTGGTGTCTGGATAGGATTTGGCGAGTTCGAGGAATCGTTTACCGTATTCCGTTGATGGATTTTTTGTTGCCAAAATTCTAATTTGATCGTCTTTGGATTCTACACTTTTGATTTCGTCGCGCAGATTTTTAACGGCTTGTTGAAATTCGGCCTGCAGCGCATCGTAATCTTTTTGCGCTTGTGATTGCCGGGCTTCTTCGTCCATCGGTGGAGCGGTGGGAGGAGGCGAGGTGGTTTCCTCGGTTGGGGATGTTTCCTCGGGTTCGGCCACGCTGGCGAGCGTTGTCGTTTCCACTGCCGGCGGCGTCGGTAAAGCCGTGACTTTAGCTTGATCGGTACAACCAGCGATCGAAAGTGTGCATGCTAAGCACAATAAACTACGAACCATTACGAACTCCAACCTGATTGTTTTCGTGTCCATTGGCTCCGGTTTTTAATGTTCAAAAACTCGTCACCGATGTTATCTAATTCCAAATTATATCAAACAAATTTGAATGTGCGTGCTGGAATCTATTTTACTAAACAACCTGAATTTTGTTTTGCCGATAGGTTAGATGGAGTTGGCGTGAGTGTGGGCGGGCAAAGAACGTCTGGGAGGGGGAATTGCGGGAGGTGATGTTGTTGAAAAACCCCTTTAATTACAGGTTTTTGTTCGGATGTGGGATTCCGTGATCAGGTGGCGGCAATTTCCAAAAATCTCCGGCCGCGAGAGATTCTCACAGGGGAAAATTTTAGCAATCCTGTTAGAATGGCCCCTTGGCGTTGTGTTTTGTGATGCCCCGCGTTTTGAGATCCCCCCAAATTACTTGAAGTCATGGAAGCGTTATACATACAAGGCTCCGATCCGATGAGCAGTTTGACTCATCTCATTGGATTAGTTGTTGTTTTTTTTCTCTCAATTCCGATGGTGATGAGTGCGCGCCGCTCATGGTCAACGTTCTTATTTACGCTGCAATTTGCTTTCTCAAGCTTGTTGCTACTCACGATCAGTTCAGTCTTTCATATGATGGCCGTGGGAACGCCCGCCCGTGAATTAATGCTCCGGTTAGATATTGCCGCTATTTTTGTTCTGATCGCCAGTACCTTCACTGTTTTGCATGGCATTTTGTTTACGGGCTGGAAGCGTTGGGCGATCATCGGTGTGTTGTGGACAATTTCAGTGGTTGGCGCTGTCTTGCGATGTGTGTTTTTCCAGAGCATTCCGGGATATGTCGGCGATGGAATATTTCTACTGATGGGCTGGATTGGAGCGCTCTCCGCTTTTCTCTTGTGGAAAGAATATCGCTGGCGCGGCGTTGGGCCAGTTGTGATCGGGGGTGTTTGTTATACCGTCGGCGCGCTAATGAATACCTTTGGTTGGCCGCAACCAATACCGGGTGTTTGGGGATCTCACGAGACGTTCCATCTGTTCGTTCTCGCAGGTTTGGGAACGCATTGGGCATTGATTTGGAGCATTGCCGATGGTTCATTTCAACGCCAACCTCTCGAACCACATCAGGACACGGCCTCGTCAACTGCGCGTCAAGGCTCAAATCGCTAGTTCAAAGCCGTGGGGATTAATCGTTCCACCGAAAAATGGCAAGTGCGATCACAAACGGGATTACGCTCCAGGCTCCGATTACGGCAATCTCACCAAAGAGTGTCGCAATCGGTTTGCCATCCATCATCAGCGCCCGCAGGGCATCGATCACCGGAGTCAACGGTAATAATTTAATTGCCGGTTGAACGATCTCCGGGAATCGCTCATAAGAAAAAAAGATTCCGCTGAGCGTCCACATGGGTAGCATGACCAGATTCATCAGGCCCGACGCTGTTTCCATCGTGTTGGCCCGGGAGGCTACGAGTAACCCAATCGCCGCAAACTCAATGGCACCGAGAATGATGATAAGTAAAATTGAGAACCAGTTTCCATGAACTTTGACACCGAACAAAAAGTACGAAAAAACGATTAAGAGGATGATTTGAGGGATCATGAATACAAGCCGGCTGGTCATCATAGCAATCAGGAAATGAGTTCTCCGCATTGGGGTTGCCATCAGTCGCTTTAAGAGTTTGCGAATCCGCATGTCAACGATTGCATAACCTACTCCCCAAAGTCCCCCTCCCATCAGTCCCATTGCCAACAACCCCGGCACCAGGAAATCGACATAGCTATTTCCAGGTTCACTAAAGGTGACATCATTGGATTCAATCACGTCCTGCCGCCCAAGCGCGGTTTGCAGTCGCTGATCAACTAGATTTCTTGACGCCACGCTTCCCGGTCGCACGGGGTCATACTGATATTCGATGTTTTCAATTTGCCCATCAATCGCAGTTATCATCAGTGTTGTCTTACTTAATCGAAGCCGTTCGACTGCCTCCTCACGAGAGACAATGGAGGCTTTCAGTTGGCCGTCACTCTCAATCCAGGCTGACATCATTTCTGATTTTGGTCCAGTGACGATGTCGACTTGGAACACTTCAACCGGTTTATTTCGAAAGGCAACGCCGAGCACGACCACCATCAAGACGGGGAAAAAATAAACCCAAAATACCGCTTCCGGTCGACGTACAAACTCTCGTAATCGGGCGGTCGTAATTGCAAGAATCGGATGGGAGAACTTCATGTGCCGTTTTCAATTTTTATAAAAGAGGGTCGTTTTAAATTTTTCAAAGCTGACAATTTACTAACTGGGAATCACTAAGTTTATTCCATCAAGGGTTTCAATCGTCGCGTTGAATGAGTTGCCGCCCGGTTAAGTTAACGAAGACGTCTTCTAGGCTTGCGTGCCGCGTTGATAAACTGGCGAGGGAGATTTGTTGCTTTGCCAGAGAGCTAATCAATGCGGGTAAGACGATGTGAGGTTCGGCTGCGGTGATGTGATAATTTGCGTGTTCGTGATCCACACGATCTACCGTTGGCAGCGATTGAAGCAAAGAAAGGTCGAGTGTAATGTTGTTTTGTTCTATCGAAAATTCGATCACGTGTTCGGCGCCGATGGACCGAATCAACTCCTGTGGGGTTCCCTCAGCGATGATTTTTCCGGCGTCGAAGATTGCGACTCGATCGCACAGACGTTCCGCTTCTTCCATGTAATGGGTGGTGATTAAAACCGTTTTTCCATCGGCTTTGAAATTTTCAATGATCTCCCAGAGCTCCCTCCTGCTTGATGGATCGAGACCCGTGGTCGGTTCATCGAGAAAAACCAGTTCGGGGTCACCCACGAGTGCCGTCGCGACCGCGAGGCGCTGTTTCTGTCCGCCCGAAAGCGTTTTGATCCAAGCGTTTTCTTTTTCCTGAAGAGAGACTCTTGCCATGGCCTCGGCAGGAGAGATGCCGGAATGATAAAAACTTCGGAAAAGTGAGAGTGTCTCTCCGACACTCAGACGCTCACTCAGTTGGGTTTCTTGAAGTGAAACACCAATTCGTTCTCGGATGGCCGTCGCGTTGTTTCTCCAATCCATTGAAAGGACCTCAGCGGTTCCCGAGGTAGCGGTGAGTAGTCCTTCGAGAATTTCAATCGTCGTAGTTTTTCCGGCCCCATTGGGGCCGAGTACTCCATAGCATTCACCCACCTCGACTGAAAAGTTAATCCCTTGAACCGCTTTGACGGGAGGTTTCCCAGGGTAGGTTTTTACTAAATCGCTGCAGCGGATCGCGTGATTCATTTATGATTCTGATGGGAGTGGCGACGAAACCCCTAGTGTATCAGAAGAACCGTTAATATTGTCGGACCGACAACGTTGATTATTAGGTTGTCGGCTCATATTATCCATGCGGGCACCAGTGCTTGAGAGGGATGGCGAGTCAGCCAAGTTTCAGTGGTGTTTCTTCCCCGCCGAATTCGCTTAACTCAATCCCCATGGTTTCCATCAGGGTCAGGTGAAGTTTAGACATCGATGTGGGGCGGCGGCATTTCAAGTACTGTCCACCTTTAAATGCTCCCCCGCCACCTCCTGCGATAATCAATGGCAGGTCACGCTCCCCATGAGCGTGGCCATCAGACAAGCTCGATCCGTAGCAAAGTGTGATGTTTTGTAGCAACGTCTGCCCGGTGGGTTCGTGGAGGTTGTTAAGTCGACTAATTAAGTAGGCGAATTGCTCGTGATGCCACTGGGTGACCCGATTGTACATGTTTCGTTTCAATTCCATCGTGTCCCATGATATTTTTCCATCATCGTCTTCGGTGCGACCTGAAATGTCTCGATAATGAGAGAGTGCGTGCCACGTTCCTGTACATTCAGGAATAAAATCAAAGTAGCGATTGCTTTGTCCGTGATCCATCATGAAGGTACAGACGCGCGTCGCATCGATAGCGCGATTTTCGTTGGGCAGCCGAGCTCGGCAAAAGCGATAGACTAAATCTTGATGTTGGCGCAACAGCAACTCCAGTGATTCGCGATCACCATCGCGGGCGGATTTCCAAAGCCGAATGCTTGGGTCTGCACTCAATTGATAACGCCTGATTAGAGGACCGCTGGATGGTTATTAGATGAGTGCGTCGCGAGGCTGAAAGGTTTAGTGAAAAAGGGAAAAAAGATTTCTCACCAAGATCAACGAGGTTGGCTCAGGCTGTTAAGGGAGACGCGAAATCTCGGTGTTCGTATTGAGAACCCCGCGATTCTCAGTCATTATTCGGCATCCATGGCGTATTCGGCCTTTAATACCGAGCGGACGTGTTTCAACACCTGCGATTGCACTGTTTCGAAATCGTTGTTGTCAATGAAAGCGCCTGCCGCCGCCTGATGGCCGCCGCCCCCGAATTCTGAGGCAATAACATTAGCGGCCGATTCACAACGACTTCGAAAGCTCATTTTGTAGCCGCCTGATGTTTGCCCAACGATGATGACCGCGAATGCCGTTCCGTCAATTTCAAGGGCGAGGTTGATTAAGTCTTCGGTGTCAGTGGGCAGCGCTCCTGTTTTTTCGTAATCTTCAGGGAGAATGAAGGTGTGGGCAAGTTTGCCATTTATCTCGGTTTGAATTCTCGAAAGGACAGTTCCGCGCAAGCGGACTCTTCCCGCTGTTTCTCTTTCATAAAGATCCTGGTAGATATCGGCAGGGATCGCGCCGCCGGCGAGCAGTTTTGCTGCAGTCTGATAAGTGATTTCTTTGACTGAATTGAAACGAAACCAGCCGGTATCGGTGGCGATGGCTGCGAAGAGTGGAGTTGAAATTGCCGGAGTCAACTGGACGCCAAGGCATTCGGCTGCGTCCACGCACATGCGTCCAACCGCTTCAGCTGTCGTGTTTTTAAACAACTCTGCATCGATGTCGTCTTCACCAACGTGGTGGTCGAAAATGATCTTTTTGTAAGTAGAGTTCTTGATGACATCTGCCATCGGGCCAAGTTGAATCCAGGCACTGGTGTCGAGGATAATATGCAGATCCGCATCTTCAAAATCTTTCGCTTGGATGTCTTCGTCAATGCAGAGAATTCTATTCTCGGGATCGATGAATTTTAAATTATCAGGTACTGGCTGGCCACAAACAATTCGAACCTGTTTCCCCAACGCCTCGAGGATGCCCGCCATGCCGAGGCAACTACCGAGCGCGTCGCAGTCAGGACGAATGTGGCTGGTTAAAACAATGTTATTTGCCGCGTTAATGACTTCACGGAATCGGGGCCAGTCGACGTTCATTCTCATTTACTTTCAAAAATTTTTTTGGACGTAGCAGATCGACTTGTGCAAGAAGCCGGCTTTGCCGGTCAATGTCAATTATGGGTCTGAGTGTGTTCTCGCAATGGCACGTGTGGACTGCACGTCTAATTCTAGTTGGTCAGTAAGCTGGCGCGGATTTTCGAATTGCCGAATATCTCGTAGTCGACTAATAAAATCAACCTCGATTGCCTCGCCATAAATCGACCCCTCAAAATTCAGGAGATGGGATTCGACTTTGGGAACGTGTTCGCCAAAGGTGGGATTGGGGCCAATGTGAATTGCAGACCAGTGCGATCTTCCGCCGACGTAGGTTCTCCCCGCATACACGCCTTTGGCGGGGATCAGCGTGTCGATGGCATCGAGATTGGCTGTTGGGAATCCAATTTTCGTACCTCGCGCAGCCCCATGGGTCACCATGCCGCGAATACGATAGGGTCGCGTCAGCAGCAGCCTCGCTTGGTCGACGTCCCCGACTCGAATTAAGTCCCGGATTCGACTGCTGGAGATGAAGGAATCTGAATTCTCAAGTTTGGGTTCCACAATTTGCAGTTCAATCGACGATTCTCGGCACAATTCGCTGAGTTGAGCGACGGTTCCTTCGCGTCCTCGACCAAAATAAAAATTTGGCCCTTCGACCATAGCGCTGGCGGACATTTTTTCTACGACGATGCGGTGAAAGAAATCGCGATAACTTAATTCCAAGAGCGCTCGATCGGTCGGATAGGCGATGACGGCATCGACACCTAAGTCTGCCAAAAGATCCGCCTTTCGATTGGTCCATGTCAATGGTGGAGGTGTTTCTTTGGGCCGAAGAATCCGTACGGGGTGTGGGTCGAACGTAAAAACGATGGCGGCCCCACCATCTCGGGAAGCGAACCGTTTCAGCTGGTCTATGATAACTTGATGCCCTCGGTGTACCCCGTCAAAGTTTCCGATGGTGAGCGCACCGCCTCGAAGCGAATCGGGGAATTCCGTTAGACTGCGAATTAACTTCATTGCAATTTCTAAGCGCGAGATGTTGAGTAAAAATGTTGGGCCGAACGCGTGCCGTTGAAAGGATTCGGGCTGTAGTTTTGTTTAACCGATTGTTTTGAATATTGGGAATTCAATTGTGAATTGTGTGCCTTGGTCGACTTCCGATTGAACGTTGATTCTTGCATCGTGGGCTTCGATAATTTTTTTCGCGGTGGGTAGCCCGAGTCCGGTGCCACCATCTTTGGAAGTATAAAATTCTTGAAACATATGAATCAGTGCAGAAGCCTCCATGCCGCAACCGGTATCGATGAGGTCAAGGGCTACACCCTTGCGAGTTGTGCGGGTGCGCACAACCAATTGACCACCCTTGGGCATCGCTTCCATTGCATTTTTAACTAAATTAACCAGCGCCGCCTGAAGTGTTTGAGGGTCGAGGTTAATGCTTGGAAGCTCTGCGTCGAGATAACGAATGATCTCGACTCCCTGCTTTGCAGCTTGTGTTTCAAAAAAGTCGAGAACCTGATCCATCTGGTTATTTAGACTGCCGGGCTTCAATTCGAGGCTGCTAAGTTTTGTGAATCGAAGAAAATCGTTGAGCAGTGTTTCCAGTCGCTGGCATTGCTGAATGACGGTTTCGGTACGTTTTACGGCTCGCTGGGACTCCGGATGGGTCATGGCCTCGAGGTCTTCATGAAGTAACTCCATGTTCATGACGATGATCGAGAGAGGATTTTTGATTTCATGAGCCAGCGAGCCAGCGAGTTTGGCCAACTCGTTGTATCGTTTTCTCAATTCGTCGATGGGTTCCATGTTATTACCATGCCGTTGAAAGAGGTTGTTTCAGGCAGCGTGCGCAGTGGATAGTGTACTCGATAATTCCCTCAGATTTGCAAACGTTCGGCGCGCCGGCGGCTTCAATTCAAATCAGATTTATTCAATCAAAGGAATAAAAAAACTCGAAAACCAAAACTGGTTTTCGAGCAATTCTAATGGATCGTCTTCGATCAATACAGCGATCAAAACAGTGTTTTCATTACCTTCAATGACTGTCTCCGCTGCGTTATTTCACGGCAACTCTCTAGCGGCTATCGCGACCTCCGCCGCTTCCGCCTCGGCTGCCACCGCCGCCGCTTCGTCCGCCACCGCCACCGCCACTTCGTCCGCCACCGCCTCCGCCGCTTCGTCCGCCACCGCCGCCGCCGCCGCCGCTTCGTCCGCGACCACCGCCACTGCGTCCGCCTCGATCACCGCCACTGCTTTCGCTGCGGGCTGGTCGATCTTCACGGTCACCGGAACCGGCAGGGGCATCTGCTGTTGCCGCTGCAAATTCGTCTTCGAGGCCAAGTTCTTCAAGTGCTTGACGGCGACTTAGTTTAACGCGATCGTTTCCGTCGACGTCAATGACGAGCACTTTCATTTCATCACCGACGTGACAGATGTCGTCGACCTTGTCGATAAATCCGCCGGAGAGTTCACTGATGTGACAGAGGCCATCTCGTCCCGGTAAAATCTCAACGAAGGCTCCAAAGTCTTTCACGCTGCTAACCGTTCCATCGTATATTTTTCCGACCTGAACGGTTGCTGTGCAGGCTTCGACTTTCTTGAGTGCGGCTTCCGCCAGTGCTCCGTCGGTTCCAGCAACGGTCACGCGGCCGTCTTCCGAAACTTCGATAACGGTTTGTGTAGTTTCCTGGATCGCGCGGATGTTCTTTCCACCTGGGCCGATTAACATTCCGATTTTTTCGGGGTCGATCTGGGTTACAAGTAAGCGAGGTGCAAACTCGGAAAGTTCTTCTTGTGGACGCGAAAGGGTTTTGAGCATGGTGCGAAGGATGTCAATTCTCGCGTCGCGTGACTGCGCCATTGCTTCCTTCAGAATGTCACTGCTAATACCCCGGATTTTTAGATCGAGTTGGATGCCAGTGATTCCATTTTGCGTTCCCGCAACTTTGAAATCCATGTCGCCAAAATGATCTTCGCTTCCAAGAATATCGGTCAGGAGTTCATAGCGATCGCCTTCTTGCACCATGCCGACCGAGATGCCCGCTACGGGGTTTTTGATCGTAACACCAGCGGCCATCAGCCCCAGTGTTGTTGCACAAACGGTTGCCATCGAAGAAGATCCGTTTGATTCGAGGATGTCGGAGACGACTCGAATCGTGTACGGGAATTCATCCGGATCGGGCAGGACAGGGTTGATACTCCGTTCGGCCAAAGCACCGTGACCGATTTCACGACGTCCCGGCCCACGGATGGGACGGCACTCACCAACGCTAAAGCTTGGGAAGTTGTAATCGAGCATAAACTTTTTGGAGTACTCATCCAAAAGTCCGTCGACACGCTGTTCGTCTCTTCCGGTGCCCAGTGTAATTGTGACCAAGGCCTGAGTTTCGCCGCGCTGAAAAATTGCGGAGCCATGAACTCGTGGAATAACATTGGCGTGGCATTCAATTGGGCGAAGAGTTTTTCCGTCACGGCCGTCGGAGCGGACACCGTTAAGAATTGAATCGCGGATTACTTTTTCTTCGAGATCGTGAATGGCAGTTTTCACAGCTCCCAAATCGAAGGCGTTGTCGGCATTCGGGTCGGGAATCATTTCACTAATGATTGTGCTTTTTAGTTTGTTTTTAGCCGCTCCACGATCGTGCTTTCCTGCGATCAGGATTGCCGATTTGTAATCGTCATAATACTTTGGCAGCATCTTTTCGAGCAGTCCATCGCTTTCGGGTCCTTCGAATTCATCTTTTTCTGGAGCAACTTTTTCGAAGAGTTCACGTTGCAGGAGGATTACCTGTTTGCAGATCTCGTGCCCGAACTCAATCGCGGCGAGCATTTCATCTTCGGGGACCTCTCGAGCGAATCCTTCAATCATCGTGACTGCAGAATCTGTGGCCGAGATGATGATGTCCAGATCGCTTTCCTCGAGCTGCTCTTGTGTTGGAAAGGCGACGAATGCACCTTCGACACGAGCAATACGCGTCGAGGCGACTGGGTCGTGAAACGGCATTGGTGAAATGAAACAGGCGGTTGAGGTTCCGTTCATTGCCAGAACGTCACCGTCGGTTTGTTTATCACTTGAGAGAACAAAGTTTTGACATTGGACTTCGTTTTTGAATCCAGGTGCAAACATGGGTCGGATGGGACGGTCGATCAAGCGAGCGGTGAGGGTTTCTTTCGTGGTTGGTCGGCCTTCCCGTTTAATAAATCCACCGGGGAATTTACCTGCTGCACAGGTTCTCTCGCGATAGTCACACATCAACGGGAAAAAGTCGATTCCCGGTCGTGGAGTGCCAGTGGCAGCGGTTGAAAGTACAACGGTATCGTTGTACTGGATAAGCACGGCAGCGGCGGCTTGTTTTGCAAGATAGCCGGTTTCAAGCGACATTACACTGTCGCCAATTTTCTTTTCTACTTTTACTTTCACAATTTTTTCCTACATTAAATTCTTCTACGACATCATTAATTTAGATTGCAATTCCTCTATGGGTATAAACCACGAATTGCTTTGGGTTCACCATCAACACAGTTGTGATCTGAGCCCAACGATTAGCCATGTTCGCCAACCGGCAATGTTTAAGATTGCCAAATCGCGAACATCGCGAAACTGACCGCTTCTGAGAAACGGCAGTCTTACAGTGCGAGTTATGAATTCCATTCATCACGGCGTTCACTAAGTAACGCCCGCATCTACTAGAGCACCTTCCGCGGTGCGGCTCACCGGCTAACCGGTGATGAGAGATCAAAAAGAAAAGTGGCACACATCAGCGGGTGCCACTTCGATGAAAATTACTTTCGAATGTTCAATCGTTCGATGATGTCGAGATAACGATCCGCATCATTTTTCCGTACGTAATCCAACAATCGACGACGACGAGATACCATGCCCAACAAACCACGTCTCGTGGAATAGTCTTTTTTGTTTGAACGCATGTGCTCAGTCAGGTGATTAATCCGTTTGGTGAGGATAGCGATTTGAACATCGGGAGAACCCGTGTCTCCATCCTTCGTCTGGAATTCCTTTACCAACTCAGCTTTATTCTCTTTCGTAATGGCCATAACCGTTTGATCCAATGTCGCGGCGGAAGGGAAGACTGTGAATAGGCTTCTATCGGCTCGCGTTTGATCCAACTCCTTCAATTACCTACAAACTACAATTTTCCAACAAATCCTGCGTTTCGTTCAAAACGAAGCACAGTTCTCCGGGCCATCCGGAGCTCTAATCGCTCATTTTTCGATCTCGAAAGTTTACCGGTAACCTGTATTATTGCAATAAGAGAAAACCTGTTTTTTCCTTGGAATTAGCCAAATGTGTTTGGTTCGCCCATGGTTTGCAAGTTTTGTCGGCGGCCGGCTGGTCCATTTGGGGCGCGATTTCGTGTACAGACTCCCAGTTTGCGTTAATTTCCTATTCTTCCCATTGATTGTGCAACTGTGAATAATTGAACGATTTTTTAATTATTCTATGGATTTTGTTCGGAAAGCAGGCTGATGAAATGTTGCGTTGGGCTCCGAAAGGTTAGAGTAGCCAATCACGGTTAAACTTTGGACTTT
Source organism: Mariniblastus sp. (assembly GCA_028823415.1). Taxonomy (GTDB): domain Bacteria; phylum Planctomycetota; class Planctomycetia; order Pirellulales; family Pirellulaceae; genus Mariniblastus. The sequence continues at coordinate 9,290 of JAPKBL010000009.1, read as the reverse complement.
AGACTTTAAAGAGAACAGGGTTGTATTCACCGCCCTGACACATTTCGTTGAAACAATTGGAGATTTTTAAAATGCGTGCAATTTTGACTTTTTTGGCGATGGCAATGCTTGTCATCTCGGTAGGCTGCGACAAGAAAACAGGTGATGTAGTGCCTGCGAAAGCGACTGGAGAGAAGGCTGCCGGAACTGCAGAAGTAGTCGCACCTAGCACGGGTGAGACACCCGCAGCTAAGCCGGCGAATACTGAAGAAGCAGCGCCTGCTGCAACTGATGGTGCCGCCACAACAGATACCTCCGCAACTCAGACTGTTTCTCTTAAGCTACCAGGGATGACCTGAGGTGGCTGTGCGTCTTCCGTGAAGAAGGCATTGGAATCAGTTGACGGTGTTGCAGATATCAAGACCGTGATCTCAGATCGTTCGTGTACATTCTCAGCCCCTAAGGGTTTGGACGTTAAAGCAGCGCTCAACAAATTGGCTGACGATGGAAACCAGCACATCAAAGGCTGGTCGAACGCAGAGTAAGCGTTTCCGAATTATGGTTAATTTAAACGCCCGCCTATCGATGGCGGGCGTTTTTTTTTAGCCTGCGATTGCTCATGCTTTTTAGGGGTTTCAATACAGATGTTGATTTTTTGAAACATTTTGCCTCCAGCAGTGGGAGTTGCGTGATTGGATCATAGAAAAAAAATGGGAATTTTTCCCGCTCTGCCGCAACTAGAATGGAATGGGGAACGAAATGAGTTTACAATTGAAACGTTGAGGAGATTGGAGAGAATCTTTCCTCAATGAGGGCAATAGATTGCTCTGTTTTCTTTTTTCCGACGTTTGCGAAAAAGCCCTGTTCGAGATGAGCGAACAGGGCTTCTTTGCTTGGGTATTAAATCTTGGAACTATGAACTCAGTTCGCTCGAAAAAAGATAGCGGAATGTCTTTTAAACATCCTCTTCGTCAAAGAGTGCATTGACGTACTCGCCGACATCGAAGGATGCGAAGGCATCGTGAGTTTCGCCGAGTCCAATAAACTTAACGGGTAGTCCAAATTCTTCACGAATGGGAATTGCTACGCCCCCTTTGGCGGTTCCGTCGAGTTTGGCAAGGATGATTCCGGTGCAACCAGCGGCCTCGGAAAATCCGCGAGCTTGACTGATTGCGTTTTGCCCTGCGGTTGCGTCGAGAACAAGAAGCACTTCATGGGGGGCATCGGGAATCACTTTGGCCATGACGCGGCGGATCCTCCCCAATTCTTCCATGAGATTGTTTTGTGTTTGTAGTCGCCCGGCGGTATCGACGATCACAACATCGGCAGCGTTGTTTTTACCTGCTTCGACCGCCTTGTAGGCAACACTTGCCGGATCGCTGCCTTGTCGGCCGGTGACGATTTCAGCGCCCATTCTTTCGGCCCAAATCGTCAATTGCTCGACCGCAGCGGCCCGAAAGGTGTCACCCGCTCCGAGGACCACAGATTTCCCCGATTCATTGAAGCGATGGGCGAGTTTGGCGATTGAAGTCGTTTTCCCGGCGCCATTGACCCCGACCACCATGATTACGGTTGGGCCTGCGTCGGCGAGTTTAATGTCGCTCGATTCTTGCTGCATGATTTCGGTGATGGTCTCTTTGGCAGATTCCACTAGGTCTGCCATGAAGAGTTTTCTTCCGCGGAATTTACTTTGAATACCATCCCTGATTTTTCCGGCTGGACCACCACCCATGTCGGTCTTGACGAGGTGGGCGAAGAGCTCATCGAGGAATTGGTCGTCGACCAGTCTCCCTTCTTTAACCAGATCGCGGATATCGGTGTTGAGTGCAGAAACGGTTTTTTTTAACGCCGATTTGACGAAGCCAAACATTCCAGGGGACTCTTTGGACTCCTCGGTGTTTTCGTCTTTTTTTCCAAATGGATTCCAGCGTGCCATGAGTTTTAGCTTTGTTTTCGGGTCATAAAAAGCGTCGAAGGAACCGACGCACGATTTGTTTAAGAAGTCTGCGGAACCTCGCCCGATTTCGTGGGAGGCCGGTTGTTCATCAAGCGGTCAAGGACTCCATTGACGAATTGGGATGAGTTATTGGTTCCGTAGCGTTTGGCCAATTCGATTGCCTCGTTGATGACGACGCGATCTGGAGTCTCGGTAAAGAGGATTTCATAGGCGCCTAGCCGCAAGACGTTGCGGTCCGTTGCCGCCATCCTGGAGAGTTTCCAATTTCTCGCGATTTCTTCCAGTTGTTGATCGACTACGTCTCGATTTCGGCGCACACCGGCGAGTAAATCTTCGGCGAACTCGACCAGTGATCTGTTCTGGTTCAAGCGAGCGTTCATAAAACGCAGCCGGATATCCTCCGGTTGGTCGGTATTGAGGTCATCTTGGTAAAGGACCTGAAGTACAATTTCTCTGGCTCGGCTGCGTCGGGACATAGCTACGATTGGGAATTTCAGACACGGGATTTTAACAGCATCTTAGGGTATGACCGTACCGGAGTGAACGGGTGCGATGCACTGGATTTTACAGTGGTCGGTGTTTTGGGCGGTCCGCAGGCGATATGGCTCGATGAAAATTAACTGCCATGGGACGGTAACGACCGGTTCATGCGAGGTGGCTGGTTTCTTTTTTTAAGAGCAACATATGGATCGCAGCTTCTGCGGTCTCAACGCCTTTGTTTCCAACGTTGCCCCCGGATCGCTGGATGGCTTGATCCATGGTATTGCAAGTCAGTAAACCAAAAGCGACAGGTTTTTGGTGCTGCAGGCTTAAGTGGCCCAAGCCATTGCTGACTGTTGTGTTGATATGCTGATCGTGCGTCGTTTCCCCGCGAATAACGCAGCCGAGTGTGAGAACGGCGTCAAACCGCCCGGATTCGAGTGCGAGTTGAGTTCCGCCGGGAATTTCCCATGCGCCCGGAACCCAGAAAACTGTGATTTGGGCAGCCGGAACTAAATTGCGAGTTAGCGTTTGCTGGGCCCCCTCGAGCAGTTTCCCTGTAATGCTCAGGTGATATTTAGAGACCACGATGGCAAAGTGGTCTTCCGATACTGAACCGGTGGTTCCTTGCAATGCTTGAATCAAGTCTGACCTCGAAGTTGATGGTGGATGATATGGCCGTCGGGATAAAAAAAAGCGATTGCGGTTTTTATGTGGCTGAAGCCACGCGCGTCGCCAACGCTTTGTCAATTCAAGGTGCCCGCGTAATCGCCAGTGGGGTGGGTTGGTTTCGAATTAAAAAGATCCACTCGCCTTAATGCTCATTAAAAATTCAGCATTGGTTTGAGTTTTCTTGAGCCGACTGGTGAGCAGATCCATTGCATCGGGAGGGTTCATCTCACTGAGAAACCGCCGAATTTTGCAGATGCGATCGTACTCATCTTCGTCAAATAATTTTTCTTCCCGCCGCGTTCCACTGGCATTGATGTCGATTGCCGGCCAAATCCGTTTATCGACTAAAGATCGGTCGAGGACGATTTCCAGATTACCGGTACCTTTGAATTCTTCGAAAATGACCTCGTCCATTTTACTGCCGGTGTCAATCAATGCCGTGGCGAGAATGGTCAGCGATCCGCCTTCTTCAATTTTTCGCGCCGATCCAAAAAACGCTTTTGGTTTTTGCATCGCGTTGGCGTCGAGTCCACCGGAAAGCGTTTTTCCGGATTGCGGGCACTCGGAATTCCAGGCCCGCCCAAGGCGGGTGATGGAGTCAAGGAAAATAACGACATCCACACCGCTTTCGACAAGACGTTTCGCTTTTTCCAGCACCATTTCGGTGACTTGAATATGGCGAGAGGCAGGTTCGTCAAAGGTGGAGCTGATCACTTCACATCGTTCTCCTCGGACCTCTCGTTCCATATCTGTGACTTCTTCGGGGCGTTCGTCAATTAGCAACATGATGACATAGGCATTGGGGTGGTTATGGAGTGTCGCCTGTGCCATTCGCTGCATCAGAATTGTTTTGCCCGCGCGCGGTGGGCTGACGATTAAACCTCGTTGCCCGAATCCAATCGGCGCGAGCATGTCGACAACCCGAGTCGACATTTCTTTTGGATTGTTTTCCATCACCATCCGCGTGTCGGGATGAAGAGGAGTTAGGTCGTCAAAATTGGAGCGCCGAGCACTATCGGCCGGATTGAGTCCGTTGACGGATTCGACTCTCAGAAGCGCGAAGTATCGTTCATTCTCTTTGGGTGGGCGAATCTGCCCTTTGACCACGGATCCGTTTCTAAGATTGAATTTTCGAATCTGACTGGGAGATACGTAGATATCATCGGGACAGTTGAGGTAGTGATACTCGGGACTCCGCAAAAACCCGAAGCCATCGGGGAGTATTTGCAGTGTACCTTGGCCGCACATGATTCCCCGTGCTTTCACGCGCTCTTTGAGCATGCGCGCGATCAGGTCGCGTTTCCCAAGGTCCTGTGCGTCGGTGATTCCTTCATTGAGAGCTTGCTGTGTTAGCTCGGCCAGAGACATCTTTTGCAATTCGGTGACATTGATAACTTCGCCTTCGAATACCGAATTGGTAGGATTTTCGATTGCCGGTTTCCCCTCTCGCGAAATGGATTCTGCAATCGACATCGGCTCGCCGGAGGATTCAATTTCCTTCAACTTGGCAGCGACTTCGGGATCTAGAGGATACTGCCTGTGTGATTGGGAACTGGAGGGACGGTTCCGAGAGCCTCGCCCTTGAGGGTCGCGCGAGTTAGGGTCGCGCGAGTTGGACTTGCCAATATCAGCCATTGTGTTTTGCTTTCCGGACAGCAGCGCAAGGTAAGAAGAGTTTGGTTTCTGACGTTGCCGTTTAGGGGGTATTAATAAAAAGAGAGTTGGGCGAGTGGTATTTTTCGATTAGTGGTAAGTTCCAAGCTCGCCATAAATCGAGGGCTTGGAGGTAGGTTGCATTTTTTGATCCGTCATTGTCGATGATGTCGGTGGCGAGGGTGCGTTTTTCTTCAATAGGCATCTGGCAGGACTCGCGTTTGGCGAGTTCATCAGTGTTCCACCCGCGTAATTCGGTTCGAGCTTTTCGGGTGGTTAAATTGGCATCCACAAAAACAACTTTGTCACACATTTGATCCCAACCAGCTTTGAACATGACAGGCGCGTCGAGCAAAACGGCCGGAACCGTAGATTGAAATTGCTTTAGCGCCGCGTGGATGCGCTCACAGATCATCGGGTGGGTTATTTTCTCCAGGGTGTTTAGGGCGCCGGGGTAGTTGGGGTCAAAGACAATTTGAGCGAGTTGTTTTCGATTAATTTCATTTTGTTTAATAACGGAATTTCCAAATTCCAACACGATAGAATTTTTGATTCGTTGATCCTTCAAAATCTCATGACCCATTTGATCCGCATCAATCAAAGCCGCGCCGAAATGCACAAAACAATCGGCGACCAAGCTCTTGCCGCTGGCGATTCCACCTGCTAAGCCGATGACGAGCATGGTGTGATTCCCCGAATTGCTTTGAATTGAAATCTAAAATTTGGAAATGAGAACGTTGGGCAGGTTCTCCGATAATTTCAACTGCAGTCGCTGGCGTCAAAACATGTCGCCGGCTTTCGTGGTTGCGGTCTGGAATATCGGTCGCGCACGTATTTGTACTGACGCCTAGGCAAGGCAATGTAATACGACAAAGAGTCATCGACCTGATTGAATCGCGGTTAAGCAAATTCACAGTCAATGGTGTTTTATAACAACCCGCTATAACTACTCTTTGGCACAGTCACTGCATCGGCCGTTCTCAGACCTCAGTGTTTAACGCCAGTGCCGGCGCCGTCGTCTCAAGACAGTACCAAAATACCTTTAATCGGCCGCTGATTCTAGGATTGTTCGTAAGAATTTAAACGCTTAGCTGGAATTCTTATCCCCAAACGGATTCAGTTCGTCGCGATTGCAATTTCACTTTGCTTACAAAACTCAACGAATTGTTACAAAACTCTCTTCTCCTCAAAAAGTGGTGGGCAAGATCCGCGAATTGGGTAACAATGGGAGGCGACTCGAGCTCGTTCTGGGCCATCCTGCCCTGATTTTTCATAATGTGAACAGCGGTTGTTGGCAGGTGGCTAGATCTTGCAGAACTATTTTTATTTCCAAATAACGCACGGTAATTGACATGAACCCGATCCCTTTGAAATCAAATGTCCGCCTTGGAGTTGTGCCAACTCACCTCAAGTTTGTGGGTGGATTGGTGCCCGATGAGAATGGGAAAATCCCTCGGAATGCGGAGAGCGTGCTAATCGTCGTGGACGACATGAGAAAGTTAACCAAGGCTTCTCGGGTAAAAATTAGCTGTGTTCAGATCCCCTATTTCCCAGGCTTGGATGAAGAAGATGTTGCGGAAATGGTCAGTGAGTTTCGAATGCTGGATCTCGAAGTTCAGTTCATATTGATGGTGGGGGGGGCCGACCCCATGAATCCTGCTGATGAGGACGCAGTGGTCGCGATGTTGGTAGGAGGTTTAAATGCGGCCAAGAAGCATGGGATTGCGCATGTTGCTTCGACTTCAGTCGAAGCCTGGATGCAACCGGGAGCAACAGAAAAGGTGGGGGAGGAATTTGAGGCCGCTGTTGCTCAAAACGTTAAGGTCCATTCTCGTGCAGCTCGGGAATTCGGAATTGAGGGAAGTGGCGTTGTCGCATGGCATATCGAATTTCTGCGCGGGGGAGAATTTCAGACATTTACTGATATCGGCAAGATCTGGACATTTGTACGGCGGACAAATGAGGAGGTTGGCAAGCCATTTTTTAAAGTGATGGTGGATGCAGCCCACTGCGGCGACTCCGTTTTGTCGATTCCGGAGAATCAAGCGTTAATCGCCGAGATTGCTGCAGCGGGGGCTTTGGGGATTTTTCATGCATCGGCCAAAACAACGCGAGGTTGCCTATCAACCGACGATGGTTGGATTGGTGCTTTGTTGACCGCCTGTGCTCAAACGGGATGCCTTGAGATGGCGTTCGTTGAGCTTTTTCACCATGAGGATCCTGCTCTTGAACTGCTTCGTGAACTTGATTCCGGGCATGGAATCGACACCACAGATGGCCGGTCTTACGACGAGGCGGTATTGGATGGTTTGGTCGATGTTGGACGAAGGCTCAACAACTTGGTCAACCGAGGAATGTTGGAAAGCTAATCGCGATGGCTGAAGTTGGCCCCCGTTTTTTTAAAAAATGAATTTTTTTCGAAAATCTCATCCATGGGGGCTGCAGACAAATGCTTGCTAACCGCCGGCTAAATGTCGAATTAAGCGACATCATCCACATAAACAGACGGGGTCCTGGGGGTTCTTAGGCGGTAAATGCTTAGAATTTGACACTAATTTTGCTCCCATCTAAGATTGAATGGTAGTTTGGGGGGGACTGGTTTCTGTATTCGTTAAACTTTCGCCAACCGCCACAGCTTCTTTGGGAGTAACTGTTGTAGCGTTTGTTTGAGTCTAGCTAGGGTTCGCGGCTTCGTTTACCGATAGACGAAGAGAGACCAGAGTTACGAATCATTGAAAATAGTTTTGATTCATTTGCCGCAGTTTAATTTGTCAATGATTTGCCGAAACTGCATTTACAAAACAATTTTGCCCGGCGATTTTTTCGTCCGAGGTGCTTAGGAGAATGAGGATGGCTGCTAGAGAAAACCAGGGATACTTGGTTGCCGTCATAATCTTGGTGATTTTAGTGCTCTGTCTTGGGCTTTCGACATTCTTAGCGGACGCCAATGGAAGGCAATCGGCGGAATCACTGAAGACAACTCAGGAAAAGTTGGCCGCGAGCGAGGCGGTGCTTGAATCGTACCGAGCCAAGTCTAACGTCTTAGAAGCACTCGTGGGTAATTTCGGCCCAAGCGTTGCCGAGGTTGATGCTGAAATTCAAACGATCACTCAGATTAGTGCCAAGCCGGATCTTTCCGCTGGCGACAAAGATATCGTCAATGGAATTCTCGATAAAGTAAAAGAGATCAATGACGAGTACAAGAAAGACATGTCGGGCGCGGCCGAAGTTACCGGTGGTGCTCCGGGGCAAGCTCAAACTTGGCGCTCAAGAATTGATACTTTAACAACGCTCGTTGCTAAAAAGAATAACGACAATAAGACAACCGTTGAACGTTCAAAAAATGATGAGAAAGAAGCTGCTCAAAAAATTAAGGCTGCACAAGACCAGCTTGCTCAGACTCGCAAGGCAATGGATGACTTAAGTACGAATCTTAGGGACGAGAAGAAGCGTTCATTAGAAAAAGAGAATCAACTAAAGGGTGAGCTGGGCGAGGCAATTAAAGAGAGCGAAAATGTAAATAATCAATATAAGGATTTTCGTGCCAAATCAGACTCAGATATCAGCTTGGTCAAGAACAGCCTCGCTTCGGTTACAAGCGAAAATGAGAAGATGAAAATTAAGATTAATGGTTACGAAAGAGAAGTTTTCGATCGACCTGATGGGACAATTGTCAAAGTTGCCTCACGCCTAAAGTCGGTATTTATTGATCTTGGTTTCGAAGATGGTTTACCGCAAAACGAGACGTTTTCGATTTACGATCAGGATGTGATCAACTTCGACAAAGGTAAGCACAAAGCGAAAATTGAAGTCACTCGCATTTACCCCTACCGAGCAGAAGCTCGGATTACCGAGGAAGATCCTACGAATCCAATTTTGTCAGGCGATCACGTCCTGACAGCGACTTGGGATCCTGGGAACAAAGTTAAATTTGCCGTTGCCGGTGCATTTAATCTCGACGGCGACATTTTCGATGATCGTGATAAGTTGATTAAGATGATCGAGCGTAACGGTGGCGAAGTGGTTGCGACCCACGATTCTGAGGGAACCATCACCGGTAAGATTGATGCTAGTGTGCGATACATTGTCGTTGGAAAAAAACCTACGCTCGCCGAGGATGCAGGCGAAGGACTGATGCGGAACTCTTCGGCAATCCAGGCCGCAATGCGAACGCTGGAAGCAGAGGCGAAGAAAAACACAGTAGAGCCAATCGACTTGACGAAATTGCTGAACCGAATGGGTGTTCGGGCGAAGCCTAAAACTACGATCATCCAAAGCGGAAACATTCCGCTGCCTTCTAAGTCTTCGCGTTCTACGGATCGCTAATTTAGATCGCGAAATTAAATAAATTAAAACAGCCGCCAGTTTAGTCTGCGGCTGTTTTTTTTTGCCCGGATGAACCTATCAACCCAAGCAGGGTGATCCAAGAGATTACTTGAGGATGGTGGTTCGGGTGGAAATAGGAGGTTGCTGAAGCACCCGTGAGTTGCGTTTTTTATTTGGAAGATCCGTTCGGCTAGGATTTGTTTTTTTCGGCTTCAGGCTTCTT
>JAPKBL010000194.1 GCA_028823415.1 Mariniblastus sp. | reverse complement strand
GACCCTCGCCGTTTTGACCTTCGCCGTTTTGACCTTCGCCGTTTTGACCCTCGCCGTTTTGACCTTCGCCATCCTGACCCTCGCCATCCTGACCCTCGCCATCCTGACCCTCGCCATCCTGACCCTCGCCGTTCTGACCCTCGCCGTTCTGACCCTCGCCGTTTTGACCCTCGCCGTTTTGACCTTCGCCATTCTGACCTTCGCCATCTGGGTTCTTTGAAACCGGATCGGAAGAATTCTCTTCGGGACGCTGAATGGTTACAGAATAATTCTGTGTCCGGGAAACGTTGGGATCTGGCTTAAGACCCTGCATCCGATTATCTTTTGCAGTTGCATGGAAAATCGCGCTATCCCCTGGCTTTAGACCGAGTTCAGTCGGATTCAGCAGATACCGCGCCGTAACTCGCCGATTGCCGTCCTTCGAATCGAGGAGAAGGCTATCTGAAAATAAACTCCGGCCATTGTGGTCAATACTCAGATCCACAGAATCGATTGAAAAATCTAGATCCGAGGCAACGATATCAATGGCAAGCACCTGATTTTGAGGAATTTGCCCATCCGTTTCCACGGGATTTTTTATTTCGATATCGGGAGCAAGGTCGGGGGTAACCCGAATTGCGTAAACGTTGGGCTGTGAATTTCGACTTCCATCGACACTAGAAAATTTCAATCGATAATGAGTTGCAAATGGCTTCTTCCGGTTTGCATCTAGCTTTACCAAAATGGCTTGGGTCGCTGCTCTCCCCTCGACCTCCATAATATATTTGCTACCAACCACCGGAACGAATCGCTTTTCATATGACAATTCAGCATCACCCGGAACGTTGATAACTTCGTTTAGCAATTCGACTTCCGCAGACTTAATTGGCAAATTGGCGATCGCGTTGATCGTAACCAACGTTCCCTCAATTGCATCGATATCACCGACTCCCATCAACGTGCGCGAAGCCAATCCGGTGTAGTCTGGCGGATTAAAAAGAAGCGATTCAATTGCAATCGTAGGGTTGGGGCGGACTGTCACCGTGTAGTCACGGGACACTCCATCTTTGGCAACCACTCGGTACTGCAACGAGGCCTGAACCCCACCGCCGGGCATCGCAATGGTCCCGCGATATTCCTTTTGTTCGTCCGTTTCTGCCATCGACAAAGACTGGTCAACCAGTTGGCCGTCGACAGTTGAGTAGATTAACCTGACATCTTCCGCCTGATGTCGGCCACTTATTCGAGCGGTTACTTCCAACGTTTCGCCGAAAAATATCTCGACATCTCCCGGCTGAACATCGTCGATCGTGACAGCGGCAGGCTGAGAAATATCACTCGCTGGCGCAAAAATCCGAGCGACGGTACTCAGAGGGTCCTTGGGAGATAGAATCTTATAGCTCACTGCCAAGAGTGTCAGCCCAACGAGTACAAACCCGATTCGGATCATTTTGGACTGATCGACCGCAGTATCGCCAGGGACACTCGCGAGATCCGTTGCCGCTTGACGGGATACCGCATCTAGAACAGCAGGGCGGATGCCCTCAGGCCGTTTTCGAAGCGAAACATAGTTCATCAGACTATTGCTAAAACTCGGCTTCGCATCCTCAATCATTTTAGCGGCGTAGTCCGGGTTAATTCGTTTCACCAACAGAGGCACGATCGAAGTGGCGGTGTAACCGAGACAACTACCAAGCCAAATAAGCAAAAATGACCAACGTCCAAATCGAGAAAGCGGCCAAATCCAAGCATCGATCATGGCCGCAAATAACAAAAACCCAACCGTAAAGGCAACCAGCACCAAAGCACCGGAGATAAAGTCAATGGTTTTGACCTGCTTGCGAGTTTTTTCCAATTGCTGGTTAACGTAGCCTTTGACTTTGGCAGCCTGCCTTGCAGAAGCCGTCAATGCCGGGCGCGTCGGGGATTTAATTTCACTTGCCATGCTGTTTGCCCCTATCAACGATGGTTTTAGCCACCGAACCTATCCCAATTCCAATTCCAACCCCACCAACTCGGTCCATCCGCTTCAGTACCGCCAAGAGAATTCCCTACAAACGGTAACCGACCCACAGGAGGCAGACGAGAGTCCATTGCTTGAACGCATGCCAATTCTTAGAGAATAAGAACTCTCAGCCATACAATGCAGTACGCTCGCCACCGCCACTCTATTATAGACGGTTTAGAACGCTGCCAAGTTTGAGCGAAATTCGCAATTTAGCCAATGAGATCCTAAAGAAATTGTGCAAACCCGCATTAAACCTAAAATTTGGGTTGAAAACGGGAAATCTTGCCCCTGCTTGCGTCGGCAAGATCTCAAAAATGCGGTTTTTTCAAGGCATACCAGAGACCGCTCGCCGAAAAACTAATTCTGATCAAGGATTTTCTCAATCTGCTGCTCCCACCAACTTTGGGAGGAAATTTGCGATTTCCGGCTTTCTTCGTACATCCACTCGAGCGTTTCTCTGTATTTCTCACTAGACATTTTTTGCAAGCGGTCACGAACCTTGGTTCCCAGCTGCTTTTCAAATTTCTTCAAGTCTTCAGTCGACGTGCCTTGCTGCGATTGATTGACAGCATCGACCCAGTCCAGAATGCGGCTTCGTTGTTGAGCTTCAGTAAGGCTGGCCAACTGTTTTCTCGCATTGAGCGACAAAATATCGTACAGCCCAAAAAGTGCCTCGCCTTCGAAAATCAAATCTTCGACAAATTGTCGATCCGCCCTCAGCAAAAAGCCAATGATCGAATTCAAGTTCTCAACCCGCGACTTTTCCAGAAAGACTGAAGAGGGCGGAATCGAGGCAATTTTCTTCTGCCGCATGTATTGTTCCAGCACAATGGGAAAACGATCCCTTAACTGGCGTTCTTTGAGTTGGAAAATACTTTCACACCAACCGATCAAAAACGGAACATCCTCTTTGGGGGGCAGATTTACGAGTGACTTCTTCCCCAGCTCATTCTGAGCCTGACGATTTCGAATCGATCTAATTTCCGCAAGCCGTTTATCCCATGGCAGATCTTGAAGGTCGGATCGCTCGCTCAATTCCAGTTCCTTGAACCAGTCATAAAAACCAGTAAGAGTGGACAGGAGTTGCTGGCGATTTCCTTGGGCTTGCAGTTTAAGATCAAATTCAGAAAACCGTTCACGTTCGGCTTCTGTTTTTTTTTCGAAGTCCTCGAATTTACCTTTCAAGGAAATCTTTTTTTCAATATCCAATGATTTAACGTACGCGGCTCGCTGATCATATTCCATCGGAATTGAGCCAGCGGAATCATCTTCATATGCCACTTCAATTTCATTGCCATTCTCGACAATCACCGTCGGTTTTTGAAAGAAGTCGACACCCCGGATGCTCTCAAGGAACTCTAAACTGCAATTGATCGAATCATACTTGTTATGGTTTTCGATGACGCTCAAATTTTCAATTAAACGGCGATCCGAATCGGTCTGTAATCGTCTTGCCACCCCATAAGCAGTGGCGAAAAAAACAATGGGCAACAACGATATGATCGCGATACGTCCTAAAAACGCCGTCCGTTTGCGTCTGTTTTTAGCAATGCTGACAGCATCCCCGACAATCATCTCCATGGTTGTCTTCGTAAACGAACCCCCCGGTTCTTGAACCGGTAATGTGTCGAGCAAGTCCCATGTTTTTTGCAAGGATTGCATTTCAGCTAGATATTTTGAATCACGACCCAGCCGATTTTCAACTTCTTGGGTCTGGGTTTCATCCAACTCGCCATCAAGATAGGCAGTCAGTTCATCGAAATCTGAAAAATCGATGCCGCCGGATTGTGATTCGGGCTGTTCCGGTTTCGAACTCATGGCGTCCCTCCCGCTTCTTCATCCAATTCACGAGATGACTTACCAGAGCTCAAATAGGGAGCGAGCGCTTCCTTCAAATTCCCGCGGGCGCGAGATAAAAGCGACTTGACCGCCTGGGTTGTCAATTCCATCGATTCGGCGATTTCGTTGTAGCTCATCCCTTCATATTTCGACAACAACATTGCCATTCGTTGGCGTGGACCCAGCGATTGAATCGCCTCACGAATTACCATTTCCATCTCTTTTTGATCCGCCAAACGTGTCGGCATCAGGTTACTCTTGTCTTTCGCCATTGTATCAAGCGGTCGGACTGGCATAGAACCAGATGGGGACGTAACCAGATTGATTTCTTTGCGACGCGATGATTTGCGAATTGAATTACTCGCAACGTTATGAGTGATCGTGTACAGCCAAGTTGAAAATTTCGCAGTTGGAACATATCGCTCGCGAGCTCGATATACCCTCAGAAAAACGTCCTGTGCTAAATCTTCAGCCTGAGTTCGGTCGGAAACAAGATGTTCTAATACCATTACCAAACGCTTTTGATGCTTTTCAACCAGCGCCTCGAACGCCGCTGCGCTTCCCTCGCGCACCTGCAACATCAGCCGCACGTCAGGATCGAGCAACTCGTATTTCGAAGCTTTTTGTAACGATGATTCACTTAAAGACAAGGGACTTCCGGTTACGGGCAAGTTGTTAAAATTCCGTTTCTTATTTTAACGTGACTTGACTCTCTGACGAGACGCACGAGAGACAAGAATTCCTCCTTAGCAGCCAGATTTTTGTTAGCGCCAACCCTTGCTATACTTTTAAAACCCAGTTTGCCGAGACAAGTTTCTGTGATTTGAGCTAAATCCCTGAACCGCTAGGCTAAGTCAATATAACTTACATTTTCGAGTGCTTTTTCTATTTCAACACGTAAAAACGGTAGCGGCTCATGAAACCTGACGACCCAGTATGCCTCTGCTTTCACGTAACACGGCGAAAAGTAGTCAACTTTATCCGAATTGAAAAGCCAAGCCGGCCAAGCCAGCTGAGCCAATGCTTTGGAGCAGGAACGGGTTGCGGGTGGTGCCGCAATTACCTTGAACGCCTTCTTGAACAAGAAAAATCCAAGGCGACCCCAACAATTAAAACACATAAAAGCGAGACATCCCCCACCGAAACAACGGAAGTCAGTTTTCAAGAATATGCCCGCCAGCGCGCGAAATATGTCGAAGACGGACATGGAACTCCGCCACCAAACGCAGAGCCTCACGATATTTAAAGGCCAACTATCCAATAATGCGAAAAAACGGTAGGATTACGCCTCGTTCTATTTTCGCATTTCTGCCCAGAATTTAAAGACGGATAAAAATGGCCAAGAAGAAGGCTAAAGCAACCAAGGCCGCTGTCAAAAAAGCACCGGTCAAGAAAGCCACGACCAAGACAAAAGCGACAAAAAAGTCTGCTTCCACCGCAAAAAAAACAGCCAAAACCGCGGCTGAAGATGAAAAGAAAGTTCCCGTTAAGAAAAAACGGAAATCGCGTACAAAGGCAGCAGAAGTCATTCGCCGAAAGCTGTTTTGGGGAGTTTTCAATCACGCCATGAAGAGAGTCGCGCTTTACGAGTTTAATCAGCGAAAAGCAGCTGAAAAACGAGCGGCTGAACTTTCGCCCGAAGGCAAACCTCCTCACTTTGTACAAAAAGTGAAGGAAGACATCATCGAAGAGAAAGAAAAGAAGCTGACTGCAAAGCAGTTAAAGGAACAGGCGGCAGAAGAGGCAGCAAGCAAGAAGAAAGCCAAATAAGGCTAACGGCAGTCAGCTAGATTGCCGTCAGGAACTTCGGCAATACGCAATTTAAGAACAACCGTGCTTTTTCGAGCACGGTTTTTTTCATGCTTACATCGCAAAAACAGGGTAATTAAAAACCTGACTTACCAACAAGACACGCCCAACAAGACACGCCCAACAAGACACGCCCAACAAGACACGCCCAACAAGACACG
>JAPKBL010000008.1 GCA_028823415.1 Mariniblastus sp. | reverse complement strand
GTTGCAGCTGGAGTTTCGACTGCCGGAGTCGCTTGAGGTTTCTCAACAGCTGGTGCTGCTGGTTTAGGAGCAGGCTCAGATTTAGTCCCAGTTCCAAAAGGATCATCGTCGTCCTGAATCTTGTAAGTGGCAGCCATCGCTAAAAGATCAGCTTGAGTGTTCGCAGGGTCTGCGCTCAAGTTAATTGCGGCAGAAGCCAGTTTTCGGGCAGTCACTCGATCACCTGCGGCTAAAGCAGTTTCGCCGAGGTCACTCAAGCGATTGGCTTCTACGGTTCGGATGCGTGCGTATTCGCGAAGACCTTCCGAGCCAATCGTCGGTAATGTCAAACCAAAATCTTTGCGGGCGTCTTCGATCATGCCGGGAAGGAAAGAAAATTCAGAAGTGGCAATTTCCGGGTTGATCTGCCAATTGATGTTCTCTGTATTGCCGTTAACGATGCCAGTTAGCTGGAGCGCTACGCTGTTTCGGTCGGCAAGACTTCCAAGAATGATGTTGTCTCGGTCCGTTCGAAGTGGTGGAAACTGGCTCGGGAAACTTTCAAGAACAGAATCACCCCATCGGCCAGATACTGGCCACAAGACTGAACCGTGGATCGTGTGAACCAAACCAATTGCTGACTCACGAACGTCTTGTTCGTCACTGTCGATGAATAGGTTGCCGCCGGTGTTGTTCGCCAACGCAGCCATGATTTCATTGTTTCGTGCGGGGCCAATGGCGAAGCTCGAAACTGAAATTTTGTTTTTGGTTAATCCGGAGATGAGTTCGCCAAAGATTTCAGAATGAAGCAAGCTACCTCGGCTGACGCCGTCACCAATGTAGATGACGTTGTTATTTCGTTGAGTGTCTTCCGGGAATGCCTTGGACGCTGAAACCAGCATGGCTTCCATGTCAGTTGACCCAAGTGGAACTCGCTCGCTTAGATTACCTAAAGCGACGTTGAGGTCTTCTGAATCCGGGCTGACAAAGCCTTTGGTCATTGGGACAGGATCCAGATCAACTGCGACGATCTGGATTTGATCGTCCGCATTCAAATTCTTGATGATGTGTTTAAGCGTGGCAATTGAGTCTCGCTTAAATTCCCCAGACTGGCTGGCAGAAGTGTCAATGTAAACGACGACATTGCTGGCACGCTCCGTCTCGATCGAGACCTGAGGTTTGAGGCTTAACGCGAAGTGTGTTTCTCCCGCGTTATCAAAGGTCGCCATTTTGACTTGGTTCGTCGATGATTTGGATTCTTCCGAATCGTCTGCGAACGCTGTATTGACACCAGTCGTTTGCAAGCCAATGGCTAGCAAAGCAACAAACATTCCTCTAAGCGCGACTTTGGTCGAGCACTTGGACATAACGAACTCCAACACCGAAAAGATTTCGAAGGAATGTGCGTTCCGGAATCGCACAGTCCTGTCTTGCCCTGTAATGGTTAAATTGGTCATCAATGACCTCCAACACTATTATATTTTGAGAACTGGTGATACGCTACCAAAAACCCTCGATTTTGCCTCATTTACGGGCTTCACGTAGTCCTAAATATCACTACTACCTGATGCACCGATGTGACCCGCGTGCGAATGCATGTCGGATCACTGTAAGCTGAGTCAATAAAACCTCGTGTTGATAGTCCAGTTCCCTCTAAAAGAGTGGCCTCTATTAGTACATTAGTATTGCAAAAACCGACTAAGAGCGAGGAAATACTGGAAACTCTATCTTCCATGATAGTATTCCTGCCGTTTGATCCGATCAAACGTGCTCCGTTGGTTGGTATCGGAGTCTGAGGCACTTGAAGGTAGAAAATTTGATTCCATCCATCAGCTTTCGTCAGCAAAAGCCGTTAAATGCCGATTGGGTAGATTTTACCGATTAGGTTTACAATTATGGTTAGAGGCGACAATTTGTTCGCAAAGAACGACTTTGTTGAAGGAATATCAGTCACAGCGAAGCCTCAGATCGGTGGGATACACAGCTAATCCAGAATCTCGCCTGAACTAAACCGTTTTTTGAAGGCTGCGTCTGGTGCTTCGCCATTGGGTTTCCGAAGAGAGGTTACCCAGATTAAACGTAATAATAATCGTACAGAATCTCTCAAATTTCCCAAGATTTCTAGGAAACTTAGTTTTTTCAAGCGATTTGAGGTTCAGGTTTGGGGCTCAGATTGGGGGCTCAGATTTGAGGCTCAGTTGAGCTGAAATCCTGTTCGCCCCTCGTCGATTGTGCAGTGAGCAGGGAGCGACGACGAGTTATTGCTGGCCAGACGAATAGGCTTGTCTTGATTGGCTTGTCTTGAAACAAGCAAGATAAGCCTGGCCTGAGGAGCCTGCAGGAAATCTACTTACTCAGAAACGATAGGAGCCGGAGCGTTGGGTAGTCTCTCCAAGGGGGAGTGCTCTGAGGCATCCTCGCCCATTAGTTCCGAGTGTTTTGGTTCCGAGTGTTTTATCGCTCTCGAAATACAACCAATACCCAATGCAAGTAAATCGAATTGATTGGCAACCCTTACCGTGGCCGTTTTCTGGGTTTCGAACAGTGAATAGTCGGTCAATGCGGTTTCAACAGCTTGGAATTCAATCACAGCGGCCCAGTGATTGACTGATTTCCCAGCCCTCTCCGCGATCACCATGGTCGATCCGATAAACTTCCTGGAGTCAATCATAGATTCGTTGGCTAGACGCGAAAATCGATTTTCAAAAAATCTTTGATTAGCTTGGAGACTGGGGTGCTCTGTTCCCGTGACCTTTTCGTGCGTTCGGTGGCCGACTTTTATTGGATTGATCGAGATGGGACGGCGGGCAATTTTAATCTCATTTGCTTTTTGGGTCGCTACTTCCAAATCGGAGAAGGTCACTCCCCACCGGTCGCAATCTTGATAATACTGCCAGTAGTGGTCACGGGTATCGGCAGGTAGCAAAACCAATTCTACATTTTCGAGCTTCGGCGAATTGCTAGTTGCCGGCGAGTCTTCCGGAGACTGATCTAGAAGGTTGTTCTCATTTCGGGGCAATGGTGCTTTTTTCCACGCGTTGGAGAGTGCAGATCGTAATTGAATATCGAGGGAATTTAGTTTTGGGATAACGAGTTGTGTGCAAAAATCACTTATCGTTTCTTCAAACTTTCGTTGAACCAAGTTTGAAATTGGCTCAAGGGTGGGTCGGATTCGGCGCTTCGTTTCTGCCAATCCGTTTTGCATCGACCGGATTTTTTTATCTAGCAGATTGATTGTCGGGCTAAGCGAAGACGAGGATGATTCCCCCTCTGCTGGTTCAGTTTTCTTTTGAGGCAGTTGCAAAGGGGAAATGTTTCGCAACGGGTTTAATTGTTTATTTAAGCCATCGCTTGGTGCGATGCTTCCGACTGGGAGTCGATTCGTGTGAATGGCTTGATCGACAAACCGGGTCAGGCGAGCGGAATTAGATTCACCCAATTCAGATATCTTTGCCATCGATATAGCGGGTGGTGACTGGTCGGCGCGCGACGTTTCAGTCGTATTTAAACTCTGAATTGTTATAAAAAGCATGAACAGGCATGCCTTGGGAGAGATCTGTGCCATCGTTTTGCTGAACTCCAGGCTGATAATAGTTACGAAGCTTAGGGGTGCACAGTCGCTTCGGTTATTAAATGGGAATACGTAAGGTAAAAGGCAATTGCTGTTACCGCGGCGTACTTAACTTATCGGGTCCAGATAAATTGATCCTTTTGGGGAAAGTCTACAAGTTGTCGAAACCTTGCGAGTTCGCATCGCGATTTGCAAATTGATTGGGTCGTGCGGATATCGAGTGTCGTAAGCAATGGGGATTCTTCGCCGTTCTTGAGCAATGCAAGCTGGGTCAGTTATTAATGTTGACGATTTTGAGGCGCGGTTGAAAACTAATGTTTCTGTTCCGTTTGGGACTTGATAGGTCCCTCGCCCTCCTTTAGTCTCACCCTCAGACATTTGATTTTTTTTTAGTAGTTTAAATGAAAGCGAAGGTTGCAGTGCCAAAGTTTTCAGTGATTCTTGCCGCGGCGGGAAAAAGCAGTCGGTTTCGCGACCCTAACTACAAGAAGCCGTTTGCGTTGTTGAACCGAAAGGCTGTTTGGTTATATTCCGCTGAGTTATTTCTCAAACGCAATGACGTAGAGCAGGTCATTATTGTTATCTCTCCGGCAGATAGAGAAGAGTTTCTAGCGAAGTATGGCCCCAATCTTGCGGTGCTCGGTGTGGAGGTTGCCCTCGGTGGAGCAGAGCGTTCGGACTCGGTTCAAAATGCGCTGGACAAAGTTAGCGCAGCTTCGACCCATGTTGTGATTCATGACGCAGCCCGCCCATGTATCAACGCGGATTTGATCGAGTCCATTTTTGTGGCTGCAAAAACGAATCCTGCCGTGATTCCAGCAATCCCGGTAACCAGCACATTGAAATTATCTGAAAATGGCTGTTCCGTGGATAAAACGGTTGATCGTACCCATCTCTATGAAGCTCAGACTCCGCAGGTTTTTGAACGCGAATTACTGACTTCGATGTTTGCCAATCGTGGTGAATTAAAGCCAACTGATGAGTCGCAACTGGCTGAAGAATTGGGGCATCCCATTTCGATTGTTCCAGGTTCGGTTTTTAATATCAAAATCACCTCGAAGCAGGATCTTGCTTTTGCAAGAGCGTGTCTCGAAGCGCAGCCTAAGCCTAAATTCGATGCCCCAATTCATCCGTTTGCCGATGACAATCTATTGCGATAGCCTGCGGTTTCACGCGTGCGTAACCCCTTGATCCACTGGCGGCCGTACCGACAATTAATCCCACCACCATCGCCGTACTTGCAAATTTGGAGTTTGATTCTTTAGGCGGTCATCCAATTCAGAATTCGAATTTCGAACAATCGATTCCGATAGCAGCTCCGCAGAAGAGACCGAAACGCCCCCACTGACGCCAAGTATATGGAAGTCGCGATGAACCCCACGTTTGCGTGAGCGAAGAAATTTCTCGCTTATGATGGACTGAACTTCGTGTGCGGCGCGGTCATTTTTCATCGGATAAGTTAAGCGGGAATGGGTTGAGTTAGGAGTGGTTGATTTCTTGGGAGTTCCGAAAAAAGTTTGCTCCCACTGGATCTTCCCGGTTGTGCGTTGTTGGCGAACGATTCCAGCCACCAGAGCGAGATCGAAAATGTTCTTTAACTGGTTATAAACTGGGTATTTTTTTGAAATCGCATCAAAATGATTCGTGAAATCTCTCGCGAACCCGCGTGTCGGAATATCAGACTTCCCTGTATGAATTCGCTCTCCGTTATGACTGACGAATTCATTTTCGCTAAGGACTTTGACGCTCGACCCGCTGAACGTAAAAACTGTTTCATCGGGATTAGTTGAAACAGGTTGCTCGTTCAGAGTGAACCACCAGCGAACGACCGAAAAAGAGGGAAGGGTACCGTCCGGTTTTAATTTAATCCTATCCATGTAACTGGGGATTTTTGGAATGCTTTCTTCCAAACCCATTCCCAGCAGTTTCATTCGATAATCCGCTTCTACCAGGACGCGGGCGGTATGGGTGCCGCGGGGAATTCCAAAGACTTCAATGTCCTGAATCCCTAACTCCGATTGAGCTTTAGCAGACCAAGCGCGTCCGGTTAGATGTGTCGAAGCGAGGAATTTCTTTGTGGCTACTAAGTTTTCTTGACGGGGTGTGATTGAACAACCAAATTTCCCTTCATTGTGATTGGCGTTTCGAAGGCAATTAACTAAATCATCGAGTTGCAAGATTGGCTTGCCCGAAGTGGTGTTAATGGCTCGATGGTGTTCGTCAAAATCCCACGGTCCGGCTGGACCGGCAATCACAACATCCCCAGTCTCCGGGTAAAAAATTAAATGAGTTATTGCGTACAATCCAGCGAGGTTTCGCATCGATTCGTCGAGTGGTTGACCTTGGGCTGTGAGCAATTGCGTTGCTCTTTCCAAACGAGTTAGTGAAATTTTTCGAAGCGGACTCGGCCAGGTGAGTGCATTTCTGCCGGATTCGATCGCTGCCTGACGCCAAACTTCAGCAGAACCGTTGACTTTACGGGGCTCGATTTTTGACAGGACACCTGACGAATTAACAAAGACGCCCGCTGGAAAGGCCTGAATTGTTCCCAGTCCCTGGCCAGTATCCAGCCACGAGTCGGGCTGAATTGTCCCTGTGATCAGGTCGATTAACGGTTGAAAATCTGATTCGGTGATTCCGCCGCCAAGGCCCTCGGGAGGAGGATTGTGATTCGCATAGAGACTGGAAAGTGAAGTCGATCGCGAGAGTTCACCGTCGATCATTCCAGCGGTGTCGTAGGCTGTTTGGTAGGCGCCAGAGCTAAACTGATGTTCCGAAATTTTTGAGAGCCACTGATCACGAGAATTTGTCGGCAGAGAGTCCGCAAGCTTAAGGGCTACCGAGAACTCGCCCGCTTGCAAATGCTCAGTGATTTCTGAAGGTGTGGCAGTTTGCGCGGTCGCAAAAGAGGACGCGAGAAGACATCCGGTTGAAAATAAAAGGCCACAGAGAAATAGTCTTTTAGCGTTCAACCGAAGATTGTTAAGCGTCGATATTAATTCGAAACGAAATCTGCTAATTCCTAAACACATGAAATTCTCCCAACGAATGCCCGCACCAATGATTGCGATGATGGCTTAAGAAATCAACCGCTTTCGATTAATTTTTCGAAAGTAAATCCTTATTCGAATCGTTTTACCCAACAGCGGTCGTATCTAATTCCAAAAACCGGCGATCCAGATTAAGAAGAAAATGATCGACATGAACCCGAAGCACCAGATGGCATTGCGCATCGAATGGGCAAGGATTTCACGGAGGTTTTCGTGGCGGGTCGCGCCATAGACCAGGCTGACCACAACGATCAGCGGGAGCGCGTACCAGATCTGTGGGATTGCAGCCAGCAGGAGGCCATCGAAATCAGTAATTGAAAAAACGTTCATCGGTTTACCAGCAAATTGTTAAACGAGGGCAGCTGCCCCCGAAGCTTTGGGTGTAGTTACTATTTCTTGTTTTTCTTGTTCTTCTTGTTCTTCTTCTTTTTCTTAGTTTCAAGCATCTCCCGCTGGGCGGGTGTGATGATGGCCGGCCCGCAAAAGGCATCGTAAACCGCAAGTAAATTTAGGAGGCCCGCGATGACTGTGAAAAGGGTTCCCATTTCAAAGTAGTGCTTCCCTTCAAAATGCCAGCGACCGAGGGTGTCGGTTTGGACGCGAGAACGCGCTTTGGGTTTGTTCATTCCTCCGGGGGGCGCCATGAAGCCATCTTTGATTGTCTCTCCGGAATAGCCGTTGGAGTTCTCGGGGGTGATTTTGTGAAAAGCCAAGCTTGAATTGCGATAGTCGGCAGGGAATCGCTCACAAAGAATCCAGTAAGGATCGCCGCCTTTTTTCGTTTTCATGGATTGGATGATCGCTGGCAGGGCGGGTGCGCCAACACCTAACTGACATACGAATTGCCATCGCAAATTCCCCGGTTTAAACGATGCATAAACGACGCGTCCTTGTCCGATTCCAAGCCCAAAAAAGTAGGTGCTCAAGATGCAAATCATGAACAAAAAACCTTTGGCAAACCGGCGCTGGTAGAAATGACCTGCGCCAGGCCAAACCCAGGCGAAAAAAGCCGCCCAATAGGGATCTTGGAGGTCGACGACGACTGGCTCGCCGGATTCCTGAGGATAAACAATTTCAGGCATAACATTCGCTTGTGAATTCGGAATAAAAAATTGAGAACCGATCGGTTTGTGAAATCGGAACTTGCGTCTGTCGCTACAATACCATTCTTCAGATAGTCTAACTATTTGAGAACACTACACCAGATCAAACTAGCGGGCTTGGCGAATGTCTTACCGTTTTTTTACTCAATCCGCAGCCAATAATGGCAAGATCATGCTCGAGGGGGAGCAAGCGCGGCATGCAATTCAGGTCATGCGGTTTGACGTTGGGGATGAAATTATCCTCTTTGACGGTTCGGGAACTGAGTACGAAGCCCGAATCGACCAAGTCGAGAAAAAACAAATTTGGCTCAGTATTGAAAACCAGCGGGTCGTTCCTCGCGCGATTGACGCAAGCATTACACTTGCGGTGGCGCTTCCTAAGGGCGATCGCCAAAAAGTACTGGTCGAAAAACTGGTCGAACTGGGGGTTGAACGACTCATACCCTTGGAAACAAATCGCTCCGTTGCGGTGGCAAATGAGAAGGTGATCCAACGGTTGCAGAAGCAGGTCGTGGAAGCGTCGAAACAATGCGGACGTAATCGTTTAATGAGAATCGAAAGCGGATCAACGATCGGTAGCATTTCCGATCTACTTGAACCCTCGGCGGTCAAGCTCATTGCAGATCCTTACCGCGGACAACCGATCTTGGAAATTTCGAAACTGTGTCTAGCTGAGATGCCGATCGAAATAGTAGTGGTCATTGGTCCTGAGGGAGGATTTGACAAAGATGAAAATGCCTTATCGCAATCTTTAGGGTTTCAACCGGTGCGACTTGGGCCATCGATTCTCAGGGTGGAAACGGCAGCAATTGCAATTGCCGCCATTCTCGGCGTCGGGCTTGAGTCGGGTCGGCCTGAATCTGGTGAGCCTAAGTCGAGCGGTGCTCAGAGGTAGCGGTTTTTCATCTACCATTTGAAGATTAGAGGGTAGATCGTTGGTCATGATTTGAAACTAGGTAAAGTCTGAGGTAGTTAAGAACTTCTTTTACGGCGCGTTCTTCACGCCAACCAGAATGGCCACTGTACCGAAATTGAGTCTCTTGGCATGTTGGGTTTTCAAAGATCTTTACTTGGTAAAATGATTGGCCGTTGCGAACCATTTCTGAGTCGCGGTCGATCGGGCCAATCGCAATTCCTAATGTTGCGCCACTGGATTCTATTATTTTTTTTACTTCATCCGAGTCTGGCATCTGCTCTCGCGTTTCGTTTGCACAAATCGATGTCATCGGGGTGGTGAATTCACTTAGTTGTTCTGCCACGAGGCCATCGAATCCAGCGTCGATAACTGCCAGTTTTTTATTTTGTGTGGTCAGCAGGTTGTGTACCACTTGCTGCAGTTGAATTCCGTTTTCACCGAAGACCAGTGGGCCTAATGTTTTGCGAATCGTTTCGATCGTCGGTTGCATCTTGTCCATGCAATCAATCTCGGAGATGCCTCGGGTTGAGATGCGGAGAGAAATGGTTGCTGAGCTGGCGGTGATTCCAACTTGGGGATCCCGCCCCCGCTGAATTAGATTCGGGAGTAGTGATTCAATGTGGCTTTCGCCAGAGCCAAAACAGTGGAGCGTATGGTGGAAAATGATGGAGAGATCACCTGTTTGTTTTCTTAAGGTCGATTCGACGGATTGAGACCACATTTGTTTCATTTCAACGGGAACCCCAGGGAGCGCGATGATGCGGCAGCTCCGGCCGTTTTCACTTTGGACGAAAAAATCAATTCCGGGCGCTGTTCCTTCCGGGTTGGCAATGGGCGTCGCCCCCTCAGGGAATTCGGCTTGAGTCGAATTGTTCTCAGGCATTTCCCGCCCCCGTGCTTCAAACATCGACCGAATGTCAGCCAATACTTTGGGGCGAGTAATCAAAGGGACGTTGGCCATTTTGGCAATCGCCAATCGAGTTAAGTCGTCTGCTGTAGGACCAAGCCCGCCGGTGATAATGACGATTTCCACACGATTCACGGCATGCCGAAAGACGTCGATGTTGTCCTCAAGATTGTCGCCGACGGTCGAATGGAAGGCGACCTCGATGCCAATTTCACCTAATCGAGTACTTAGCCATTGTGAGTTGGTATCTAGGCGAATACCGCTGGTCATTTCGTCGCCGATCGAGATTACTTCAGCACGGAGTGAAGGCATGGGTGTTATTTCAGAGACTGCTTGAGAGAGGATGAAATCGAGTCGCTGTTTCATTTAATATGCAAAAATAAAACAACTCAAGTCATTAAGAACCGGATAGAGATCAACAGTGAAAATTAATCACCCCACCCACTGCCATCCGCTTTTTTGCCGCAAAGGTTGACAACCATGCCGAGATGTTTCGCCATGGACGCCTTCGTCAGGGCTGCCTGGTCTGCTTTTTCTGCCGTGTGAGCATAAGCCACCTGGATGTGGTTGCTTTGGTGTCTCGCCATCATTTGATCGCGACTCACACCGTAGGTGACCGCATGCATGATCGGCCATTGTGGAGTTGTTGCATCGAGTCGTCGCTGAGTTTCAGACGCCGGAAGCCGAACCACGCCGGCGCGGCCGATATCCATGTGCAGACGATTGTTGGCGACGAAAATTCGCGACCAGACTATTTCTCCTGGTTTGGAAATTCCTTGGATGGTTCCTCCGCCGTTTGGGAAATACATGGCTGGCTGGCGGTAGCTTGTTGCGCCATTCCAGCCCCCGATCAGATGTGCCGGCGGTACACTTCCACTGATTAGAAAAACCCAAACGTACTGGTCCGTCGTTCCTGATTGATCCCAATCGCCCCAGCGGAGGTCGTGGAGCGTATTTTCTACAGGCTGTTTTAGTGTTTTATGGATCCGGTAAGTCATAAGCCCATCCAGTCCGGCACATTCATCTACTTCATTAAAGTGCGGCAGCGGTTGGCCGCGATAGAGAGTGTGTTTACCATCGCGACTTTTTACCGGGGGTCTAGTTTGGTTGTTGAGTGTGCCTTCGACGAGATCGCTGGCGGGCATCAAATCTTTGAGACCTTGTTGGTATTGAATGCCGATCGTGTCGCATCCAAAATCATCAGCGATTCGAACGGCAGCAATGTACATTTTACATTGCAGGCGAACTTGTTTATCGGTGAGATGTTTTGCATGCTGTTTTCCGATATCAAACTTCATTCCTTTATTTTCCATCCAATTTCGTACTCCATCGGCCTCTCCATCGGTGACCTGGGTTGATTCGTAGTACAGCGCTGATTGACTGAGTCGTTCTTTAAAAACGCCAGTTGGATTTAGCAAATGATCTGGGATGATCGCGTTGAACATGCCCATGCAGCCTTCGTCAAACACGCCCATGATTGCTTTCTGGGTTTGTAATTCAGATGCAAGTTTTTGGCCTGTTGCTTCGCATGACGAAGGCATGTTGATTTTGCGAATCGGAATTACGTGGGCGGTTGCATGTCTAACCTTTCCGGTTGCTAGCCAAGTGTTCAGTTTCTTTATGAATTTATTATCAGAAAAATCTTCTGCCCAGAGCGTGCTGAATTTAACACCGGCTTTGGTCAGGGAGCCATTTAGATTGAGCATCCCGACGAGTCCGGGCCATTGTCCTGACCAGTTAGCGACAGTAAGAATTGGTCCTCGATGGGTCAGTAATCCGGGAAGTACATGGTGAGAATATTGCCAGACCGCTTCGGCAACAATGATCGGCATTTCGGGATCGATGGATGCAAAAACTTCCATTCCTTTTTTCTGGGAGTCGATAAATCCATGTTGGGCTCCACGCTTTGGTTGGTGAGCCCGCTTCAATTTAAAACCGCAGTTTTGAACTGCTTTGGCTAATGCCTTTTCCATTTCTTGTTGGGCGGCCCAGCAGACTTCATTGGCAGATGTTCGGAGGTCGCCACTGGCGATAAGGGCAACGGTTGGAGGCGCCGAAATTTGGGATGTATTCATAGTCAAATCGGTTGTAGACGAAATAGGGAAGGCTGTGTTACCCAAACAGGGTGGAGCGTAGTATCAGCAAAGTGATCTTACCTGTTTTAACAGTGGCTGCAAAGAAACGGAAATGCGTCATTGCCGGCGCAATTGGGATTTGTCGCGTAACCCTGCTGCGTTTCCATTAATTTGAATTGACGGTTACCCTTCCGCTATTCAATGGCAAGCAGACGCTTGTTAAGCTAAAGCGGTATGAATTGCATGGCAATGGAGTTGCCAAATCCCCGTCGATACGGTCGGGGGTAGGCTCGTTTTGACTAAAATTGGGTGATCAATATGTGCGGTATTGTTGGATACGTCGGCCCTCGTGTGGCTCAAGATTTTCTACTCGAAGGTCTCAGGCGGTTAGAATATCGAGGCTATGACAGTGCTGGTACGGCCACCATCAACTCCGAGCGAGAATTGAATATCACTAAGTCGGTTGGCAGGATTGCCAGATTGGCTCAGGAAGTTGCTGCCGCGCCCTGTGACTCCGGAATCGGCATTGGTCATACCCGCTGGGCGACGCACGGTGCTGCGACGGTGGATAATGCTCACCCGCACTTGGGTGGGGCGGAGACGCTTGCGATTGCACATAACGGAGTGATTGAAAATTTTGCTGAGCTCCGAACGAGTCTCAAGGCGAAAGGATATGAGTTTCATTCAGAAACGGATACGGAAGTCGTTGCCCACTTGATTGCCGAGTGTTTGAGTCAGACAGCGGACGGTTCGGATGTTTCCCCAACATCGGAAATCGCTGTCGATGCAATTAAAAAAGCAATCGGCCAGCTGCGTGGGACTTTTGGTTTAGCAATTGTTTTTAAGCAGTGGCCAAGCTCTATTTTCGCCGCTCGTCTTGGAAGCCCGCTGGTCATTGGTGTTGGCGATGGAGAGCACTTTCTTGCCAGCGACGCACAGCCGTTGATCGGATTTACGGATCGAATTGTCTATCTTGCCGATAATCAGGTGGCGATTTTGACGGCTGATTCTTTGGAGGTTACCCACAGAGATGCCGGTCTTGTTTCTCATCATGTTCGCTTACTCGACGTTGAGTCCAATCAAGTGGAAATGGGCGATTATGATCATTACATGCTGAAAGAAATCTTCGAGCAGCCGGAGTCGTTACGCAACACGATGCGTGGTCGCTTAAACGAAGACGATGCGACAGCGGTTTTTGGCGGACTCAATTTGACATCGCAAGATCTATTAAAAGTAAAGCGAGTCGTGTTCACCGCTTGCGGAACAAGTTGGCATTCGTCCTTGGTGGGAGAGTACCTACTTGAAGATATCGCCCAGATTCCAGTGGAAGTTGAATACGCAAGTGAGTTGCGTTATCGAAATCCCCCGATGGATGAGGGAACCCTTCTTTTTGCGATTACGCAAAGTGGAGAGACCGCTGATACACTTGGCGCTCTGCGGGAGATGAAGCGGAAAGGGCACATGACGATGGCGATTTGTAATGTCGTTGGTAGCAGTATCGCCCAAGAGGCAGATGGGGGTATTTATTTGCACGCGGGGCCTGAGATCGGTGTCGCCTCGACCAAAGCTTATACTTCGCAGTGCATGGCCTTAGTAATGTTAGCACTTTATCTCGGTCGATTGCGTCATTTAAGCTACAACCGCGGGCGTAAGATGATCAGCCGGATCAAAGAAATTCCCGATAAAGTCGAAACGGCATTGAAGCAAAACGATCATATTGCGTCGATTGCCAAAAAGTACCAGCATTGCAATAACTTTCTTTACCTCGGCCGCCACTATAATTTTCCAACCGCGCTCGAGGGTGCATTGAAACTGAAAGAGATTAGTTATATCCACGCCGAAGGGTATCCGGCGGCTGAAATGAAGCACGGCCCGATTGCATTGGTAGATAACCAAACGCCAAGCGTATTTGTGATGCCACAAGGTTTTATCTACGAAAAGGTGATGTCGAATCTCGAGGAGATAAAAGCCCGTGGGGGACCTGTGATTGCCATTGCTGCCGAAGGGGACGAGCGGATTGCCGAAGTCGCCGATGACGTGATTTATATTCCGCAAACGGTAGAGTATCTACAGCCCATCGTGTCGGCTATTCCGCTTCAACTGCTCTCCTATCACATCGCGTTATTGAGGGGTTGCGATGTGGATAAGCCGAGGAATCTAGCCAAGAGCGTAACCGTAGAATAGCGTTGGGTAGCCAGTAAGGAATGTCGGTCTGTCTTCCGGAATCAAAATTAGTTCACTGGATTTCGGCACAAGAATTAAATTTTTCCTGCCGATTGAACCGATTTCAAACATCTATTAGGCTTTAGACCAAACGAGGGGCTGTAGCTCAGTTGGTTAGAGCAGGGGACTCATAATCCCTTTGTCGCGGGTTCGAGTCCTGCCAGCCCTACTTTTTTTTATCCACCAAGAGGTTGCTTTCGCTTGGTTTCATGCCGGTGAAGTCTCGGGGGAACGCAACGACGCAGATAGGTGCAGAGTTCAACCGTTGAAGTTGGTACTAAAAGTCGTAGCCAAATTTGGTGAGGATGGATTCAAATCGCAAGTTGAGTGCGTCAATCGTTGATGGTTTTAATTTTCTTCGGTGGTCGCCCGGTGTGATGCATCGTTTGTGCGTCATTGTCTCTTGCCTTGCCCGGAATTCATTGCGATATCGCCAGGCCAATTGGATCACCGCTAATTTCGAATGTCTAATTCCAAAAACGGGAACGACTTGAGCCAGCCATTTAGAGAAATTTGTGACCATGGTCTCATATGTCACAACGGTTTCAAGCTCCGGATTCATCGTTCGCTCAACTAGCGGAGCGAATCTTCTTTCTAGGGGGAATTCACGCTGGGTGCACTGGTAGAGAACGTAATCATCGATCGACATTTTCTGAAGTGATTTTCGAACTTTGTCTAAATCGGTGCCCTCGGTTGGGTGAATCCAGCCAAGCGAAAAATACTCAGAGACTAAAATGTCGCGGGGGTCACGAATGTGGAAAATTAGATGACGTTGTGTCGGGAATTCAAATTCGGAATCAATCGTTTCGAAATTTCGAATGGGGCAGCGGCAGAAGTTTTCTCGGTTGCTGGCGAGTAGTTTTGTATTATTCGCGGGTTCATTGTTTTCTGAGAAAAATTGAAAGCCGTGCTTTTCCGACAGTTGTTTGAAAAAATGATACAAAAACATCGTCGCACTTTTGTGAACCGCATGAATATCGACTCCTCGAATTTGAGTCGATTTAGACGAGTGGAGCAGTGTTGGTAAAATTGCAGGCATGTTTTACTCATGTTCGGCAGAGAAAGTCTCTGGTGAATTGAGCAGTTTTTAAATTTCCCAACAAGACTGATTGGTTCAAACGTTGAAAAGGAAATGGCAAATATCACCATCCTGGACGACGTAATTTTTCCCTTCGACTCTTAATTTTCCGTTTTGGCGAATAGCGACTTCAGTTTTGTGAGTTTCAAGATCGTCGAGTGTATATACCTCCACTCGAATAAAGCCGCGTTCGAAATCGGTATGAATAACGCCGGCGGCTTGCGGGCCGGTAAATCCTTCGTGAATGGTCCACGCACGAACCTCTTTTTCACCGGCAGTGAAATAACTCTGTAGACCGAGTGTGCGATAGGTTTCTCGGGCGACGTTGTTGAGTGCCGGTTCCAGCAGACCGACGGCTTCCAGCATTTCAGCTCGATCTTCGGCCTCTAGTTCTGAAATTTCTGCTTCAATTTTTGCACAAACGATCGCGAGGCCCGCGTTTACTTTTTCTGCGTATTCCCTGACTTTCTGAACGAGGGGCGATTGACCTTCCAGATCATCTTCGGCGACGTTGGCGATGTACAAAATCGGCTTCGCGGTTAGCAATCCGTAGGCTTTGATCGATTGTTCTTCTGGGTCTGTCAAGGCAAGACTGCGCAGCGGGTTTTCTGATTCAAGGTGTTTGAGGCACTTGTCGATCGCACTTACCAATTGCTTGGCATCCTTGTCCCCGGATCGAGCATTTTTTGCTGCCTTCGCTTCGGCGTTTTGCAGGGTTTCAATATCCGCCAGCATGAGCTCCATTTCAATCGTCTCGATGTCCGCTAACGGATTAACCGATCCGCTTACGTGGATCACGTCGTCGTCCTCAAAGCAACGGACGACTTGGAGGATCGCGTCGACCTGGCGAATGTGACTGAGGAATTTATTACCAAGTCCCTCGCCCTCGCTGGCGCCTTTTACAATTCCGGCGATGTCGACCAGTTTGAGCGTCGCTGGAATGACTTTTTGAGGCGTAATGTAAGTCGTGATTTTTTCGAGTCGGTCATCTGGAACGCTCACCATACCTTCGTTCGGTTCAATCGTACAAAAAGGATAGTTCTCACTCGCTGCCGCTTGGGAGAGGGTGAGGGCGTTAAATAACGTACTTTTGCCTACGTTAGGCAATCCAACAATTCCGGCTTCCATGGACCGATCTACCTGAAAATATGCGTGCTAACTAAGAGAAAATGAGATGACTGGAAACCGTTGAGAACCCCAACCCGGTCGATACCGACTTAGGGAAGTTAGGGATCGACGAAAGAAGCTGCCAATCAAGCCGCCTATCGTACCCTCAATCCGAATTTGGCACTACGCCCGATTTAGCTTTGCCTGATCGAAATTTTGGTTTTTTGAATCGACGATAATGACGCTCAAAAAGAATCTGGCGTCACTCTAGCGGACCTTCCAGGCAATCATTGGTTAGGGTGAATTTTCAGAAGCTATTTCAGAGGGGGCGGTCTTGTCGGATTTTAAAAAATCACTTCGGGAACCGAAGGTGTCCGCCCAGGCATGGCTGAATGAAGCCCCAAAAAAAACCATCAAACCGGTGATGTAGACCCATATTAAAATGACCACAAGTGATCCCATCGCTCCATAAACTTCACTCGTTGTCGAAAACTTGAGATAGAAACCAATCAGGTAGCGACTACCTGCGATCAATGCCGCCGTCAAAATACCGGCGGGCCAGACGTCTTTCCAATGGATTTTGGTGGCAGGGAAAAACCAAAACATGAGCATGAACACCAGCGGCATTAATAGAAACGATAAACTGCGGTCAAATAGACTCAGCGACGTGACCAGCTGCGGATAATCCTCCATCATCGTGCTCAGGTAGGTCATAATCGAATCGGTAATCAGGGCTCCGATGAGCATGACTCCCACCACTAATACCATGCCAACGCCGATTAAGCGTTTGCGGATGGTAAATAAGAGGCCCTCGAGGCCTTGGTAGGAAACTCCCCAAATATCGTTAAAAGTATTGTAAAGCTGGGTGAAGACACCGGAGGCTGCAAAAACAAGCACACAAACACTGACCGTGCCCGCGACAAGCCCTGATCTTGGCTGAGAGGCTCGCTGAATTAAGCCTTTTACTGTTTCCGCAATTTCAGGCGAGGAAATTAACTGGACCTGTCGAACGATCTCACTTTCGACGACCGAGTCCTCGTAAATGTAGCCTGCAATCGCAATGGCCATCATCAAGCAGGGGGCTAACGAAAGCATGGTGTAGTAAGACAATGCCGCCGCCATGCGAGAAGCATTCGATTCCACCCAAATCGAGAACGTCATCGTAATCAGTTGCCAGATTCGCTTGAGCATATAGTTTTACAGCGTGATCGTTCTATCGGAAAGTTGATTATTGTAGCAACTCCTGTTGGGAACCCAACTTTTATTTCAAGGTGGAATTCAAAAAAAGATGCTGACCTTCGCTATTCATGGTGGTGGTCGTAACTCAGGCAGTCGCTTGCGTGTCCTCGCTTAATGAAAGAACTTTTGATTGAGTTGATTGAAAGCGATTTTCGAGCAATGTAATTGCTCAGCGAGTTTTTCCGTCTCAATCCATCGACCCCCGAGCATGCGACTTTGGATTGGACATCCTGCATTGAGGAAAATTAGCCGATCAAGAATCCGGTCATTCGTAGCGTTGGAAATCGTGGGATGATCAGGGGATACAATCAAAAGATCGGCTCGATATCCCACAGCAAGTTTTCCGGTCTGGACGCCGATGGCTTGCCCCCCACCTAACGCACATTCAGAGTAAAGTAATCTACCGGTTGATTGGCGGGGTGTGCCGAGAACGGCGCGCTGCCCACCGATGAGGCGTTGGCCGTATTCTAGCCAGCGTAGTTCTTCTCTTAAGTTAATTGAACAATGGCTATCGCTACCGATCGAAATCCGTCCTCCAGAACTTAAAAATTGGGATGCTGGAAAAAGCCCGTCGCCCAGATTGGCTTCTGTCGTCGGGCAAAGGCCAGCGACAGCTCCCGAGTTTGAGAGGCGTGTGATTTCCTCGGAATCCATGTGTGTCGCGTGAATCAGACACCAGGAATTGTCAATTGGAAACGAATCAAGTAAGAATTGAATGGGCCGTTTGCCGGTCGCAGTGAAGCAATCTTCGACCTCAATCCGTTGTTCGGCTGCATGAATGTGGATGTTGGAATTCGCTAAGTGAGTTTGGCGATAGTTGAGTGTTTCGTTCATTGCTTCGTGGCTGACTGCCCTGAGCGAATGGAACGCTACCCCTAGTTTAGCATTGGGATTGCCGATGATCTTCTTTTTGCATTTATCGATCAAGTTAAAATAGTTGTCCAAAGAAAGCGTGAAGCGACGCTGCCCGTGGTTCGTTTCATTCGTTTCAAATCCACTTCGCTGATATAAAACGGGCAATAAACTGATTCCGATTCCCGCGTCGGCCGCTGCGCGTAAGACAGCGTCGGCCATTTCCGTAGAATTAGCATAGGCTTTGCCGGACGGACTGTTGTGCAGGTAATGGAATTCGCCGACCCAGCTATAACCTGCTTGGACCATTTCTAAGTACAGCTGTCGGGCAATGATGTAAACATCTTCGGGAGTCAGGTCTGAGACGAACTTGTACATCAGATCGCGCCAGGTCCAAAAACTATCCCGTGATTCGGTTCGGTATTCGCTCATGCCAGCGAAGCCGCGTTGAAAGGCATGGCTGTGCCCATTGACCATCGCGGGAATTGCAATCCCCGCGATGGATTTTGTAGGTTCATTAGGACGCGAATCCCAATCAATACGCGTGATGATTCCATCGGCAATGGAAAGGCAGACATTCTTCTTCCACTCTTCAATTCCGGGCGCAGTCTCGACCAGTGCCGAGTCAATTCTAACATCAGTTTCTGGCAGTAGGTTCAAAACTCAGTCCTCTTTCCGGCCTTGTAGACAGCGGCGCACGGATTGCCGCCGATGCAGTAAACGAGTTCTGCTGGCGAGTCGACGTCCCAAGTGGCAAAATCCGCTTGCTTGTTTTTTTCGATAGAGCCAATGCTCTGGTCCAGGTTGAGGGCTTTGGCAGCGTTGATAGTCATCCCCGCGAGCGCCTCGCATGGCGTCAGCCCAAAGATATTGCATGCCATGTTGCCCATCAGAAGGAGCGATAGTACCGGCGAACTTCCGGGATTTGAGTCAGTCGCGATTGCGATGGGAACGTGGTTGTCTCGCAATGCTGCAAGCGGTGGCTTTTGTTTTTCGTTTAAACAATAATAGGCCCCCGGAAGCAAGGTTGCGACGGTGCCTTGTTGGCCCAATGTTACGCAATCGTCCGCGCTTAAGTATTCAAGGTGGTCGGCCGATATGGCGCCCATGTTTGCAGCGAGCGCGGCGGCACCGGTGTGTGACAATTGTTCCGCATGCACTTTAATATTCAGTCCCAACTGCTTTGCACGCTCGAACACACGTTGTGTTTGGGGGAGGTCAAAGGCGATCGATTCGCAGAACGCGTCCACCGCAGTGCATAGTTCAGCGGATTGAGGAAGGATGGTATCGCAGACATGTTGAATGAAAGCGTCTGGATTTCCTTTGAACTCAGGTGCGACCGCATGGGCGGCTAATAAGGTCGCCTCGACAGAGACGGGGAATTCTAATCCAAGACGATTGGCCACTCGTAGCATCTTTAATTCCGAATCTAAATTCAATCCATAGCCGGATTTAATTTCAACGGTTGTGACACCTTCTGATAAAAGATACTTGAGTCGTTTTGCGGCTGTTTGGAACAACTCTCCCTCGGATGCTGCTCGCGTTGCCGAAACAGTCGAGAGAATTCCGCCGCCCTGTTTTGCTATTTCTTCGTAGCTGCAGCCATTCAGTCTCCGCTCCCACTCCGTAGCCCGGTTGCCTCCAAAAACTAAATGGGAATGACAATCGATCAAGCCCGGTGTCAAAAGTCTACCTTCTCCGTTTATAGTTCGTTCAAATGTGAGTCCGGCGATATCGATTTCTTGTTCCAAGGCGAGCCACGTGATCTTGCCATCAGCCACTCCGATCGCGGTCTCTTGTAACATGCCGTAATTTGAATCATCTGTTGTTTGGTGGATGGGTGCATTGGAAATTTCGCATTTGAATTTTCCGGCATTGGATGCCATCGTTGCGATTTTGAATCCACGGAATATTAATTCTTTACCGGAAATGCTTTTCATCGAGGGTCCAGGATTATTGTTGGATCAAGTTGGGTTAAGATGATTGACGGCAATTTATTAATCGCATTCGACTCGCACTTTGTTTACACACTAAACAATATCGAACCATGTTTAGATGGTGAAACACCTGAATCGGGTTGTCCACTTCGTGAACATGTAGTTTAGTCTTTTGTTGGGACGAGTTGGCGGGGAGTCGTCGAAATCACTATAAATGCAATGAAATTATTGAGTTGAAATTGTTGGGATAGATAAATATGAAAACGAAGAGTCGAGTGGTTCAGTCCCCTGTAGGATCCACAATCAGTTGTAAGCACTGGCTTGCCGAGGCTCCCATGCGGATGTTGATGAACAATCTTGATCCCAACGTTGCGGAGAATCCAGATGAGTTAGTTGTCTACGGTGGAATTGGAAAGGCGGCGCGTAATTGGGAATGTTTCGACGAAATCGTCAACTCGCTACGTTCATTAGAGCGAGATGAAACGTTATTGGTTCAATCGGGAAAGCCGGTAGGGGTGTTTCGCACGCACGAGGATGCACCCCGGGTGCTGATTGCAAACAGTAATTTAGTACCCCGTTGGGCGACTTGGGAGCACTTTCACGAACTCGATAAAGCCGGATTGATGATGTACGGTCAGATGACCGCTGGATCTTGGATTTACATTGGCAGTCAGGGAATTGTTCAGGGAACCTATGAAACATTTGTTTCGATGGGCAAGGTTCATTTCAACGGGGATTTATCTGGAAGGTGGATTTTGACGTCGGGACTTGGTGGAATGGGAGGGGCTCAGACGTTGGCCGCGACGATGGCTGGAGCTTCTATTCTCGCGATTGAATGTGATGAGTCTCGGATTGATAAACGACTGGCAACAGGTTACGTCGATCACAAAGCAAATACGATTGACGAGGCCTTGGTTTTAATCAACCAGTCGATTGAGGATGGAAAGCCTGTTTCGGTTGGGCTTCTGGGTAATGCGGCCGAGATTTTACCGGAGATGGTTCGCCGCGAGATTCGTCCGGATGCAGTCACCGATCAAACGTCTGCCCATGACCCGCTCAACGGTTACTTGCCAGCTGGTTGGAGTCTTTCCGAGGCCGCTACGGCAAGGCTCGAGCGTCCTGACTCGGTGACTTTGGCTGCGAAGCAGTCCATGAAGATTCATGTGGAGGCAATGCTAGAATTCCACCGTCGCGGGATAACAGTGTTCGACTATGGGAATAACATTCGGCAGGTGGCGTTGGAAATGGGATTGGAAGAGGCATTTGATTTCCCCGGTTTTGTGCCAGCTTACATTCGTCCTTTATTTTGCGAGGGGATCGGGCCGTTTCGATGGGCAGCATTATCCGGCGATCCGGAAGATATTTATGCGACCGATCAAAGAGTCAAAGAACTGATTCCCGATGATCCGCATCTTCATCAATGGCTTGATATGGCGCGGAAGCGTATTCAGTTTCAAGGACTGCCTGCTCGGATTTGCTGGGTAGGGTTGGGGGATCGAGATCGTCTTGGTTTGGCATTCAATGAAATGGTGCGAAAAGGAGAGGTTTCGGCGCCGATCGTGGTTGGAAGAGACCATTTAGATTCAGGTTCGGTGGCCAGCCCTAACCGTGAAACGGAGTCGATGAAGGATGGATCGGATGCTGTTTCGGACTGGCCCTTATTAAATGCGCTTTTAAATACGGCAAGCGGTGCGACCTGGGTCAGTTTGCATCATGGTGGTGGTGTCGGGATGGGGTTTTCTCAGCATTCCGGGACCGTTATCGTTTGTGATGGAACCGAGGATGCAGACCGAAGAATTGCCAGAGTGCTCTTTAACGATCCGGCGACCGGGGTGATGCGACATGCGGATGCTGGTTATCCGGAAGCAATTCAGTGTGCCAAAGACAAGAATTTAAAGTTGCCAATGGTGAAGGACTAGCCGGCGGTTTGCCTGAGTGCGGTGAATTTGTGAACTGCACTCCATTTGATTTACGCTTCAATTTTTTTCGGTGGAATGAACTGATGCAGAAATTTTGTATTCAACCGGGTGAACTTTCTCGGAAAATTCTGATGTCGGCTTTTGAAGGGCCGATTGAGATTCAAATGGCAGAGCAATGCTGGGGGGATGTGAATCGATCTCATCAGGTTGTGCTGGCCCTGCTTGACTCTGGTGAGTCGGTTTACGGCTTGAATACTGGGTTTGGCCTACTTGCCCATCAACGAATACCGGCTGCTGATCTTGCTCAATTGCAGCTCAATCTCGTCCGCTCACATTGTGCGGGGGTGGGGGAGTTGCTCGATGACTCAGTGGTCAGGTTGATTATGTTGATTAAACTGGCGAGTCTTGCCCGAGGTTTTTCTGGCGTGCGTCCGGCTGTAATCGAATCGTTAGTGAGTTGTTTGAATGCCGGTGTTTTGCCATGTATTCCATCGCAAGGTTCGGTAGGTGCCAGCGGAGACTTGGCACCTTTGGCGCATATGAGCCTCGCTTTGATTGGCGAAGGGACGGTGCGAGTAAAGGGTGACGTCATTCCGGCAATGGACGCATTAAATCGGTTTGATATCCGTCCGTTGGTACTTGGGCCAAAAGAAGGTTTGGCATTAATTAACGGCACGCAGGTTTCGACTGCGTTGGCACTGGCTGGATTGTTTGATGCCCAGAAATTATTTTCGGCTGCCGTCGTTGCCGGTGCAATGTCTGTCGATGCGGCCAAAGGCAGTGATACACCGTTTGACCGACGAATTCATGAAATTCGAAACCACCAGGCTCAGAAGGACTGTGCGCGGCTCTACCGTGAATTATTAGAGGATAGCGAGATTCGTCATTCACATCTCGATTGCAGCCGAGTTCAGGATCCCTATTCGTTGCGCTGTCAGCCGCAAGTGATGGGAGCCTGTCTAAGTTCTATTCGCCACGTGCAAGAACTGTTGTTGGATGAGGCGAACGCAGTTTCTGACAACCCACTCGTCTTTTTTGAGGGAGGGGAGATTTTATCAGGGGGCAACTTTCATGCTCAACCGGTGGCGATGGTTGCAGACATGTTAGCCAACGCGATTGCTGAAGTTGGTTCACTTTCGGAGCGCAGAATTGCGTTGTTAATTGATCAGCATCTAAGCGAGCTGCCGTCGTTTCTGATTAAAGATGGTGGATTGAATTCGGGATTCATGATGCCTCAGGTGACAGCTGCTGCGTTGGTCAGCGAAAATAAACATTTGGCAAATTCGGTAAGCGTGGACAGTATACCTACGAGTGCAAATCAAGAAGACCACGTTAGCATGGCAACCTATGCGGCGAGGCGGCTGGGGCCGATGAATTTGAACGCTGAAAAGATCATCGCGATTGAACTACTCGCGGCCTGTCAGGGGATTGAGTTTCGACGCCCGCTGAAAACCAGTCCGAAATTAACCACAGTTTTTAAGCGACTGAGGGAGGCAATTCCATTTTATGATCAGGATCGTCCTTTTGATCAGGACATTCGATGGGTTTCTCAGAATCTTGTCAACGGTAGGTGTTTGGGAGACTTGGTGGGACAGGAGCTTTGGGGCGATTGCTGAATTATGGGTTAAATTTTAAAACACGGCAACATTCTTCTTGCTGGAACGAATAGCTAAACGGTTCCTCGCGGTTTCCCCGCTGAGATTTTGGCAAACCGTGTATAACTCTCCAAAATTATAACTCTCCAAAATTTAATGCCTCTTTCCCTTTTTTGAGTGATGAAAATTCTTAACGAAGAAATATATTATGAACAGCATCCTTCGATGTTTCGCAATCGTCCTGTCGAATTTGTCGTCACGTGTTTGCTATGCGTATTCCTAGTCGGTTTTGTCATATTTTTTCTTTGGTGGGTGCAGTGCAAAGGGACAACGTTGACGGTCAGTAGCGAACGCACGCGACTTCGGCGAGGGATTTTGTCAAAGTCGATCACGGAAGTGTGGCATCAAGATGTTCGAAACGTGCAACTCAAGCAGACGCTGTTTCAGAGAATTTTCGGAACTGGCACGATTGGTGTTTCGAGTGCCGGACAGAGTGGAATGGAAATTTGCGTGGCGGGGATTCCGGACCCAGAAACTGTTAAATCACTGATTGATAGCCATCGCCTTCGGGGGCGATGAGCGAACCTCAGGATTTTGCTTTCAGAATGGTCTCAGGGTTGTCCAATCGCATCGCGAATTTTATCGGCGATTTGACTTTCGATTGCACCTCGGAAGGGGAGTGCAGCAAAGGGAATTGTGCCGGCAACCGTGACGTTGTTTTCACAAACCGTCATAGTGCCCGAAATAGTCATTCCCATCGCCTTGAATGAAAATTCTAGATTGCCATCGTCGTCCCAGGTCTCTTTGACGTCAGAGACTTCGATAGCCGAGTCGTCACGAATTTGATCCGCAAAACTTCGTAGTTTCGTTACTGCAGTTTGCCGCGGTACACCATGCGCCACAGCGACATTAAATTTCGCCATTTGACTCTCATTACAATTAATAGCTACGGATAATACTCGTTCAACACGCGTGAGACCTTAAGCAGTTGCCGCAGGTTCGATGAATACGATAACTTTGTAGCGAACCAAGCTTGGTTTAGGAAGTGGAGACGGTTGTCTGCAACACTTTTTTACGGCTGCTTTCCTTCTGGTTCTCTCAGTAAGATCGGCTCAGCAGGGATCTCGTTTTCTAGTTGCTCAGGCGCTTACGGTTGGTTTGCCAATGCAGGGTGATTGCCGGACTCGTCGCAGCAACGGCTCCCATTGAAGGCGAGCCTTGGGGGCAATGGACCGGTCGGGTAGGACGGCTGACGATTCCATGAGGAGCGAGGATGTCAGTCATTTCTAGAGGCGCAAAAGTCCGCACTTGAACCTCAGAAGCGGAATGAAATTGCAATGTTCAAATGATCTGAGGATTTAATCGAAAGAAAGGTTGCGAAGAAACTACTGGTAAGCGTCCTCTGAGTCGTCGAAGCTTCTTCGGTCAGCTGGGTGCCAGAGCGGTAGACCCTCTTCGGCTCGTTCTGCGAGCGCGGTTATTTTTTCATTTGAACCTGGAAGAGCGGCGGTGCAGTTGTACTCTTCCTCGTCTACATCACTTGGCTCAAAGTCCCATTGTCCGTGTCTGATTGCTTCTAATACCGATTCTGGCACAACAAATTCCTTTCTAGATCAATCGCTACGAATTGTGACATTGCTGCCTATAAAGCCATCCACGTATAAGTTGTTTTGAGCTGACCGGTTATTATCAAGTTTCAATTTCGTGGCAATCCAACGCCGGCAGTCTACGAAAGATCCACTTAATGAAAATATTTGGAGGATTCAGTTTTCGAAAAACGGAGGCACGCCTTGCCTCTCGCGTATCTGAACCAATATGAGGCCGTTCGCTACAATGTCAACAATTTTCTGCGCGAACAGGCGTTTTTTTTAAAATCCGTTTCAATTCGAATTTCACTTTTTTAGCAAAGGATTCTAGTTCGGCTGTTGTAAAGCCCGAGCAAATTTATTAACCCGATTTGTATTAATAGTACCGGTTCGCTGGGAATCACAAACGGCGCCCCGGACACCAATAAAATCGGGTTTAGATATTAAGGCAGTTGGCAAGCTTTCCGCCGTAATTGAACCGGCTAAAACAGTGGTAAGCCCTTGGGATTTTGCTTTCGCGATAAGATCCGTCAGTTCAAGCTGACTATGGAAGGCAATTGAATTTTTGGATTTGCGGAAAGTGTCGAACAAAATAGTGGAGCAGTCATCAAGAGAGTTCGCGAAATCGATCAACTCGCGTGGGGAAGGCGATTGGCTGGATTGGAAGTCAAGGTAGGAGACAACGACGGGTTTTGTTTTGCCACTCTTTGGTATTTCATCAAAAAATAGTTGCAGCGGTGTCTGCCAGTGATGATTTTCCTTGCCTATCCCCGCCAGGCCGAGCTTGATGAAATCGAACCTGTTCCAAACACTTTCGTAATATTTGCCGGGTGATTGGTTTAAGGATTGTCCATTGGGAGAGAGCCAGTCCGAGAGTTCACCGGCGGCAAAACTGAGTGTTTGGGGCTGTGTAATGACTTGGGAAATCGATTCGAGCATTTTTGGAGTCGCCGCCCCCAGCGATCCTCGCGTCGGTTCTTTCACGTCGACAATCGCGACGTCGCAGTGATTGATCCTCTCCGCTTCTGCGGTGTCACGAATACTGACCAGTAGCTGTGCCAAAATATATCTCCGTGCTAATCGTGTAGGTGTTTAACAGGGCAGGACGTGGTGATCATTGGGCGATTATCAAAACAGGTTTGGAGTCGGAGGGAAGTCGCGAACCGCAAGCTCTGTCTCGATAGACCGAGATTCACGCGCGAGACGGGAGTGGTCAAAGTTCGATTGAGACGATAGGTTATAAGCCAGAACGGATAATCGCGAAACTTCTGCTCGTCACCGCCATCATAACTCATTTCTCCAATTACCTCGAGAAAAAATGCAAAACGGAATTGAATTCGAGCACATCACGACGGATCAGGGATTGATCGATTTTTGCGAAGCCGTTCGTGGTTGCGAATTTATTGGGTTTGATACTGAGTTTGTATCGGAAAGTAGGTACCGACCACAATTGTGTCTGGTACAGGTGGCTGCTGACGGGCGTTACGCGATTATTGATACGCTTGCGGTCAAGGATATTTCACCGTTTTGGAACTTGCTTGTAGAGGGCGATCATGTAACGGTCGTGCATGCTGCCCGAGAAGAGTTCATGTTTTGCTACCGAGCTTGCGGTCGTCGTCCCAAAAAATTGTTCGATGTACAATTGGGAGCCGGTATGACCGGTTTGGAGTATCCGGCGTCGTACGGCAATTTGGTTTCTCGGCTGTTGGGAACGAGAGTGGATAAAGGGGAG
Organism: Mariniblastus sp.; assembly: GCA_028823415.1. Lineage (GTDB taxonomy): Bacteria > Planctomycetota > Planctomycetia > Pirellulales > Pirellulaceae > Mariniblastus. The sequence goes on along the minus strand of JAPKBL010000008.1, from coordinate 52,691 downwards.
ACGCGTACGGATTGGATGAGGCGACCTTTGTCGCAGCGACAGATCGATTACGCGTTATCGGATGTGACACATTTGAAGGGGCTCTTCGATGTCGTATCGACTAACTTAAACAATTTAGACCGAATGTCATGGTTCGAAGCGGAAATGGATATTTGGCAGACTTCATTGGAAAAAACGGAGAATGAGCCTCAGTGGGAGCGGGTAGCGGGGATTTCAAATCTGAATCGCCGCGCGTTGGCAATCGTGAGGGAATTGTGGATTGCCCGAGATAAAGAGGCCGAGAAAAAGAATCGAGCGGCCAAGCGTATTTTGCCTGACGATTTGTTGGTCGAGCTTGCCAAACGCGGCACACCCGAAGTCAGTCGCATGAAAGCGATTCGAGGGTTCGATCATCGTGTTTCAAAAAACATGGTCGAGCCGATTTCGGAAGCGATTGAAGCGGCTAATCAGCTCTCTGATCGTGAGTGCCCCAAGAAAATGCCAAGGGGAAAAACAATGAACCTGGGGTTGCTGGGGCAGTTTTTGACAACTGCATTGGCCGTTGTCTGTAAGACAGAGAGTATCGCGCCAAATATTGTTGGAACCTCACAAGATGTTCGCACAATGGCGGCGTGGCGATTGGGAATGATCGAACTGAATTCCCCTCCTGCTTTAGCAATTGGGTGGCGTGCTGAGATTGTTGGGCAATTAATCGATCGCGTGTTGGATGGCTCAGTTGGAATTCGCGTTGGGAATCCAAAGTCAGACCAGCCGCTGTCTCTTGAGTACCTTGATGGTGCAAAGTAGTCATAAAAAAACACGCGATGATGAGTCGCGTGTTTCTGTCGATAGATGATGAGTCCGCGTTAACGCGGGAACTTAAACCATGATCAAGCTCTCGAGCAATAGTCTCAGCTTTCGGAGCTCACCGTCGTGATCTAATTCGGGGTCGGGTTGAATGTCAACGCACAAGGCGCGATCGTATCCAGCCTTACGGAGCAGATTAATTAATTTTCCGTATTCGATGATTCCTTGACCTACCCGTACTTGTAAATTGTCGGGGGTCGAGTCTCGCAAGTAAACGTTATGAACGTATCCCATGAGTTTTTCATAGGTCGCAACCTCCGGTGGTTGACCGAAGTGGTAATGGCTAGGGTCGAGCGATAGCCCAAGGCCTTTGACGTGTCCACAGATTACCGAAACCGTATCCGGGTCGGCGGAGATGTTGCCGACCTTTGAACGCATCGCAACGCGTACGCCGTGTTGTTCGGCGATTTTTACCAGTCGCTTATAACGTTCTACTTCCTCATTAAAGGGCGTTCCGTGTTCCCCAGAGGGAACCGTGAGCGTTACTATCTTTGAGAGTTTTGCTAACTCACAGCATTTGATAAATGTTTGAAAGTACTCTTCGCCTTCGTCCACAATGTCTAGGCTGAGGCCTGTGACGGTGAGCCGGCGAGTTGAATTAATTTTGTCGTAGCATCCCGCCATATCCGAAACGACCTCGGACGGTTTGATATGCTCACTGTCTTCATGGATGCTAATCTCGATGTGTGAAAACTCAAGATCTGCCAGCTTTTCTATGGCGCTGTCCAAAGGACGATTTGGAAAGCACTGGGTGGTAGCGGCGACGAACACACGCAACTCCTTCGCGCGAATGATTCAATGAAAAAAACAGGTTTCCCTGAGGTTTGATTGCGTAGCTTAGATGGGCTGCGGGATTTGATCAACACCAGTCGAAATGGCGGGTTGGAGGATCTGTTGCCGAGGGATGGAAGGATTACAAAATTGAGTTTTCCCTGACCGATTTGGGTTAAGAATTCAACGATCCCATGTCATTATTGCTGGATCTCACTAAGATAGAGGCAGTGGTGAGTTGCCGGCGGGATCGCCAGTTATCTTGCAGGGCAAGTGGGGAATACTGTTATTGGAGGGGAATTATGGTTTTTCGGAAATGCAATTCAAGGTCTGTTTACTCTTCTCGATGGCTGCTTGCCTGCGTGTTGTTTGCGGTTTTTGGGACTTTGAGAGTTCCAGCTGAAGGTTGGGGGCAGGATGCAACCGCTCGGCCTGAATCAAAACCCGCGGTAGTTGCGCAAGTGTCACCGACTGCGGCAGAAACCAAAGCCCTGAATGATAAGTTGGCAAAATATCTGACAGGGACCAAGTGGACGGGTCAGTTTACGATGACAGGGGTCAAAGGGAATCAGACGGAAACCTACGAGATCATCAAGGCAGAAAAGGGTGCAGTTGGCGATAACTGGAATCTGATCGCCCGGATCAAATATGGTGGGAAAGACGCCACGCTTCCCTTGCCGCCGATAGAGATAAAATTTGCTGGTGGAACGCCGGTGATTACAGTCGATCGGGTCACTTTTCCCGGATTTGGAACGTTTGATGCGAGGGTCTTGGTTCGTAGTGGGCAGTACGCCGGAACTTGGGCTCATCTTGGGCAAGGCGGAGGCGTCGGTGGCCATCTTTTTGGAACGATCAAAAAAATGGACGAAAATGAGTTGAAGCAAAAATCGGAGCGCTCCTCACGGAAACGGCTGTCTGACGAGAAGTAAATCTAATGAGGTTCGAGTCGTGAGCCCTCGGGTTATTTCTCCGCGTTATTGCTGAGCCAGTTTTGATATCGTTTTGAATGCTGGATTTTTTGAGTCCACGCACAGCTCAAAGATCGCGGCTTCGGTGGTCGTGATGACCGCCCCACTGCTTTCCATTCGGTTAATGCCAAGTTGGTGGTCCAGGGGGGTTCTGGAGCCGACCGCATCGGCGCAAACGAAGGTTCGAAATCCTAGTGACATCAGATCCATCGCCGATTGGGCGATACAGATGTGAGTTTCGATTCCGCAGAGCAGTAGATTCTGGATTCCCGCCTTGGATAATTTAGTCAACAAATCCTCGCACTGGCGGCAGCTGAACATTGTTTTTTCGGCGACGGGGCAAAATTCGTTCGGATTCAATTCGTTTTGAATTGGCTCCACGGTTGTTCCGAGTCCGCGGGGATATTGTTCGGTGGCCGCTGTGATAACTCCCAGAGCCTTCGCACCTTGAAGGAGTTTGATTATGTTACGTTGGATTTGATCCTGATGATGGATCAAAGGCATCAGTTTCTCTTGCGCATCAATTACGAGAACCGCTGTATCGTCGGCGTTCATGAGCAAGGGGCTACGGAACGTAGAAAAACTGGCAACATCGTGAGAGTTCATTGTGCGACTTAGGTTGCTTAGGAATATTAAATTGCGTCAGTTTAGATTATGGGAAGTTTGAACGCTTCGAAGCAAGTGCCAGCGGAATAAAGTCAACGCGATTATAGGACTAGCATGGCTTGGCGAGGTCCGTAGGCTGAGTGCCAGCTTGAGTTTTTCGTTCCAGCATGCTGGAGGATATTTCTGAATGGGGTAGACTAGAGAAGGTGCACAGCCGCTTCTAAACGGGACAATTGATGACCGATGCAATGAAAATACATGCGACTACGATTTTAACCGTTCATCAAGGCGGAACGGTAGCGATGGGCGGGGACGGCCAAGTGACACTGGGAACGGCCATCATGAAAGCCGATGCCATGAAGATTCGGAAATTACTCGATGGGCGAGTGTTGTGCGGGTTTGCTGGCAGTAGCGCCGATGCGTTTGCGTTATTGGAAAGGTTTGAGTCGCAGTTAAAAGATTCGCCAAACAATATTGTTCGGGCAGCGACTGAGCTCGCCAAACAATGGCGGATGGACAAGATGCTCCGGCAATTGGAGGCGCTCTTAACGGTGACCGATGGGAAGCACACGTTGCTGGTTAGCGGAACGGGTGATGTAATACAGCCAACCGACGGCATCGTTGGAATTGGTTCGGGGGGCAATTATGCAGTCGCGGCCGCGCGAGCTCTGAAGGCCCATAGCGATTTAAACGCTGCTGAGATTGTTCGTGAAGCTTTGATGATTGCTGGTGGAATTGACATTTATACCAACACAAACATTGTTGTCGAAGAAATTGACTGTCCAGCCTAGGTTGAAAATTAAATGGGCGAGAGGGCGGTGATTGGATGGTTTTAGTTTTGAATGATTCCGTGCTCTCGAAACGTTTTGATGGTTATTAAGCTGCTTAACTTACTAAAAAATTCAAATTGAGTGACCGTTTTAGGTTATTTATTCTATGAACCCGATGACTCCTAAAGAAATTGTCTCAGCACTCGATCGTCATATCGTTGGGCAGGAGGATGCGAAACGCGCTGTTTCGATTGCTATTCGAAATCGTTGGCGACGTCAGCAACTGTCCGACGAGATGCAGCACGAAGTCTCTCCAAAAAACATCTTGATGATCGGCTCAACGGGGGTCGGGAAGACAGAAATCGCCCGCCGGTTAGCCAAGCTCACGGGGGCTCCGTTTATTAAGGTTGAAGCAACGAAATATACCGAAGTCGGATACTACGGGCGCGATGTTGAGAGTATGGTCCGAGAGTTGGTTGACAATTCGATTGCCCTGGTGCGTGCTTCTCAGCGGGAGAACGTAAAACAGGCTGCCGAGGAAAGAACCAATAAACGGTTAATCGAATTGTTGTGCCCAACCCCCGTGAATTACGAGTTTTCCGCTTCAATCGACGAATCCGAATCGCCTGCTGGGGGCGATGATTCCTTTGAGCGGACGAAGTCGAAAATGAAGAAGATGTTGGTCAATGGAGACCTTGAAGATCGCACGGTGGAAATTACGATCGAACAAAAGGCTTCGCCGGTAATGATGGGCGGGATGGGGGTTGAGCAGATGGATATGGATTTCCAGGGAATGCTCGAAAAAATTATGCCTACCAATCGATCGAAGAAAGAGCTTAGTGTGACGGCGGCGCGAAAAGTGATTTTTGAGCAGGAATGTGATGCGTTACTAGACTCCGACAAAATTAATGCGAATGCGATCGAGCTTGCGGAGAATACTGGAATTATTTTCCTCGATGAGATTGATAAAGTGATTGCAGCAGAAGGAAAGTCTGCCGATGTTTCCCGTCAGGGGGTCCAGCGAGATTTGCTTCCGATCGTCGAAGGAACCTCGGTTCAGACTAAGCACGGCTACATTAATACGGATCATATTTTGTTTATTGCTGCCGGTGCGTTCCATCGTAATCAGCCAAGTGAGTTAATGCCTGAATTGCAGGGGCGGTTTCCGATTCGAGTCGAATTGAACGATCTCACGAAAGAGGATTTCGTCAGAATTTTGACGGAACCCAAGAGTTCATTGACCCGGCAGTATCAGGCCTTGCTGAAAACAGAGTCGGTCGATCTTGATTTTACCGAAGATGGCATTGATGAATTGGCAACGATCGCGTTTCATGTCAATCAATCGACCATGAATATTGGTGCTCGTCGGTTATATACGATTCTTGAACGGCTTCTTGAAGAACTTAGCTTTGAGGCTCCCGGGCAGAAGGTTGGCAAAGTTTCTATCACTGCAGCCTATGTGCAAGAGCGACTTGGTAAGGTTGCCGAAGATGAAGACCTCAGTCGATATATTCTTTGAGTGGATTCTGTAGGCCTGGCCGAGGCGTCATTATTCGGCGGCCGGTTCTGTGGATAGGCCAGCCAACCATCCGGTGCTGAACGCAGATTGGAAGTTGAATCCTCCGATGGGGCCATCCAGGTCGAGGACTTCTCCGGCGAAGAAAAGCCCACGAGTTGTTTTTGACTGCATTGTTTTGCTGTCGATTTCTTTTAGGTTCACGCCGCCGGCAGTGACTTCGGCTTTTTCGAAGCCAAGTGTGCCATTGATTGAAAACCGGCAGCGTTTCACTTGGTTTACCAAGGCGCTAAATTGTTGCTTGGAAAGTTCTGCGTTGCGAGATTGTAACTCGATGTTCGCCGATTGAATGAGCGATTCGGCAAGGCGTTTCGGGAATAGCTCGTTAAGTAGGTTTCCGGTTTGTTGTTTCCCGTTTTTCGTTTTCTTGTTCCAGAGGGAATCTTCGAGCTGGCCGATTGAGAGCTGAGGGTGAAAGTCACATATCAGTTCAAGTGAACGACGGTTGGAGTGTCGAGCGACAGCGCGACTGACATCGAGGATAGCGGGGCCCGAAAACCCCCAGTGTGTAAATAGAAACGATCCGTCTCGGTTGACGAGTGATCGCGATTTACGTGATTTTCGTTCTGACTTGGTAAGTTCTTCGGATTCGCCGGTCGTCTGTTGGGGTTGCCATACATCGACCGAGGTGTGTTCGATGGTGATCCCCTTGAGATTGTTCGCCCAGCTGCAGTCGTTGAGGATCGGGACGAGGGCAGGGACGGTGTCGATGATGGAGTGTTCCAATTGTTGGGCCCATCGATAGCCGTCACCGGTGGTTCCGCAGCCTGGATAGGATTTCCCTCCGGTCGTGACGATCAATGCGTTGCACTCAAATTGATCGTTCCTTGTGTTAATTTGGAACTTGTCACCGGTTTTTCGGATTTTCAAAACGGGCTGCTCGGTTTTGATTTGCGCGCCTGCGGTCAGGGCAAGGTTGACCAGTGCGTCCCGAACATCGATTGCCTTGTTGCTGACCGGAAATATCTTTCCGGTTGATTCAATTTTGGTAGCAACCCCTTGGCTTTCAATTTTCTCAATGACTTCTTTGGGGGGGAGTGCGGAGAGGGCTGAGTGAAGGAATTTTCCTTGGCGTCCAAAAGCGGTAACGATAGCGTTGACATCACAGTTGTGTGTAATGTTGCAGCGTGTTCCGCCTGACATCAATATTTTGACGCCAAGTTTCTTGTTTTTTTCCAGCAGGAGAACTCGTTGGCCTCGCGCAGCGGCGCTTGCTGCAGCCATCAGTCCGGCTGCTCCAGCTCCAATGATGATTACGTTCCAATTGTTCAAGCTGATTGGGAGTTTCTTGGATTCGAGGGGCGCTCAGTTACTTCTGCCCATTTGCGTGGGGCTGACAGGAATTAGCTTAGTTGAAATCTAGTTGCTTGGGGGTGGGGGTAAAAAAGCGTCACGCCGTCGCGTGAAGCGATGGCGTGACGCCTGTGAAGGGTCGTTATTCAGGTGGGATATCGTTCAGGCTTTCCGTTCGGTCGATGAGGGCAGGGCCCGCGACCGCGAGGAAAAACTGGATTGTTTCTCGCATAATTGAAATGCGTAGTTCGTTTGGCTGGGTTTACTGACCAAATCGGAAGGGTTGCCCTGGGTTGGTTGGGGGAGTGTAGGTCGATCGAAAATTTGGGCTGGGTGTACTGGGGTTTGGCTGGGTAGCCAGTGGGGACGGAGTCGGCTTGGGGACCGGATTGGAGGGAAGCGACGCCGGGCGTGGAGCCGCTGAGTTTTTCGCCGCTTTCTCATTTTCAACAAGGACTTGCAATAGTTTTGAGATGCAGAGCTTGTTCATGCTTGTGTTGTGGTCGCTGGCTTCTGCTTTGAGTGCCTCGTGGAGGCTCTCTGGAAGTCGGACCGTGATGACGCGGGTTACTTCATTCTTACTGCCACCTGCTTTTCTAGTTCTCAGGCTGGCTACCATCTTCTGGATCTCGGCAAACTCAGCCGATTGTTCAAAGAGGACGTATTCCTCTTGGGATGGAAAAACGGCCCTAGCGGCTCCTTTGACTCCTAGTGTTTCTCGAAAGAACGTGACCCAATCCGGCTTCTCGTGAAAGAGCGGCTTGGCGACTTGTAATACTTTTTGACAACGTCCGGTAAAGCCTTCTTTTTGAATCATGAGGTCGTTCACAGTGGACTCCTTTCGCTTTGCAATATCTTGAGGTTTCTGAATAACAATCGCCCGCCGAAGCCCGTTGGCTCCGACTGAGCATCTCTTCAGCCCCATAATCACTAGCTGGCAAGCAGCCGAACTAATGTCATTAAACTGCTTGCACTTACGGCGAAATGACGGTTTTGCTAATAAACCGCGCACGCATGCCTGCTTGTTGTGCAGATTGGTTCTGCCTAAAAAGTGTGCATGTGTGTGAGTTGCATATTCAAAGTGTCCCCTTTAGCTTTTTTTTGGAAATGAGCTCTGAAACATTAAAAAAGTCCAGCGGATAAGCCGCTGGACGAGGGTTGGGTTACGTTTAGGAGGTGCTGGTAGTTTGGGTTAATGAAGCCGGGCTCACCCCGGGCAATTAATTGAACTACGCGTTATTTAGTTTTTCACGGCAGGAGAGGAGCAGTTTCTTGGTTGCTTTGATTCCGTCGGCTTCGCTTAGCTTGCCACCTTCGTATTCGATGCCGACCCAGCCGTGATAGCCGGAATCGAGGACCATCTGCATCACTTTCATATAGTCGGTAGAAGTCTCGTTTCCATCGGCATCGAAGTCGTGGCTTTTGGCGCTGACCGCTTTGGCGAAGGGCAATAAAGCCGACATTCCCAGATAGCGGTCATACACTTCTTGTTTTCCTGTTTTCTTGTTGTTGCCAATTCGAAAGTTCCCAAAATCAGGCAGGGTACCGCAATTGTTCATGTTGACTTTCCTGATAACTTGGGCAAGCCATTGACCGTTGGAGGAGAGTCCTCCGTGGTTTTCAACGAGCACGTTGATTCCCATTTTGTCAGCGTATTGAGATAGTCTCGCGAGTCCATCTGCCGCGAGTGAGACTTGTGCTTGGTAGGTTCCTTTGGATTTCGCATTGACGCGAATCGAGTGGCAGCCGAGGAATTTCGCTGCGGAGACCCATTTGTAGTGATTCTCGATGGCTTTTTCCCGCGCCGCATCGTTGGCATCGCCGAGTGCTCCTTCGCCGTCAATCATAATCAGGACTGATTCGACGCCGTGGTCGGCGGCTCGTTTTTTCATTTGGCCCAGGTATTTCTCGTCTTCAGCTTTGTCCTTAAAGAACTGGTTTACATATTCGATACCCGAAATTCCAAATTCTTCTTTGGCGACCTTCGCAAAATCGAGATTATCTAGTTTACCACTGCGTAGTGTTCGGTGGAGCGACCATTGAGCCAGGGAGATATCGAATAATTCGTCTTTGGCAGGCGCGCTATTAAGTATATTAGCCTTGGCTAGATTTCCGGTTGCTCCAACGGCGGCGGCGGCTCCGGTGGCTGCCAGGAATTGGCGACGATTAAATCCAGTGTTCATCAGGGGCTCCATGGGTTGTATCGCGTTATCAATGAATATCTCGTTTGGAATACAAGATTGGTTAGCCCGAAGTATAGTTTTCGCGATCGGGAGTGGCAAACCGAATGCGCTTTTTGGCTCAGGATTCTGAGATGCGGCGGCCAATTGGGTGGCGTCGGGGCGAGTTTCCGTTTGGTGCCGGCTCGTTTTGGTATAGGATTGCACGGTAGAGGGGCCTGCCGATTATCCGCGATTACTGGTTGTTGCACGGTTGAGGTAAGGTTGGGAGAGTTGATGGATTTCCCCTTTTTCTGCTTTCCGCAAGGGTGATCTTTTTCGTAAACGGGAACTATTACCCAAGGATATTGAATTCGGACGAGTTGGGGTAATGGTTTTCTTGGAAAGACAATAAACTGTGGTCTATGGATAGCTATAAGAAAATCATGCCTATTTGCGGTTCGGTTGAGTCATCGATTCAACCTCCCGGCTCGAAGAGTCTCACCAACCGTGCGCTGCCTATTGCGGCGATGGCATCGGGGCGATCTGTTCTCAGCGGTGTACTCGATAGCGATGATACGCGAGTCATGATTGAGTCTTTAAATCGCCTTGGAATTTCGGTGATCCATGATGTTCAGTCGTCTTGCGTGGTCGTTGAGGGAGTCGGTGGTTCGATCCCGATCGGGAAGGCGGATTTGTTTATTGGAAACAGCGGAACAACGATTCGTTTTTTGACCGCTGTGTTGGCTGTTGCGGGTGGCGATTACGTTCTCGATGGGATCCCGCGTATGCGGCAACGCCCTATCGGACCCTTAGTTGATGCACTCGATATGCTTAATCTCAATGTTGAGACCGGTTCGCCTGGTGGTTGTCCGCCGGTTCGAATCTCATCTCAGCGTTCTCAGGGTGGGACGGTTCGAATAAGAGGTGATTTGTCGAGTCAGTACTTGAGTGGTTTGATGATGGCTGCGCCTTTAGCTGTCCATGATACGATTATCGAGATAGACGGGCCGTTGATATCACGGCCTTATGTTGAAATGACTAAACGCGTAATGGAGTGTTTTGGAGTTGGTGTTGAGGTCGATCAGCAATTTGGCAGGTTCGAAATCGGCGGCGGCCAGACATATCGAGCCACTGCTTACAGAATTGAACCCGACGCTTCCTCGGCCAGTTATTTTTGGGCTGTCGCCGCGATCTGCGGTGGAGCGGTGACCGTTCTAGGTTTGGATGAGAATTCACTTCAAGGGGATGTCGGTTTTGTGCGTTGTCTCGAGCAGATGGGGTGTGATGTAGAGTGGGGGCAGGGGGAAGTAACGGTCCGTGGCCCTGCGAAGCATGGGATCGACATCGACATGTCAGATGTCAGCGATACGGTACAAACACTTGCCGCTGTTGCTTTATTTGTCGAAGGAACGACGAATGTCCGAAATGTCGCTCACAATCGCGTCAAGGAAACTGATCGAATTGGAAATCTTGCAATTGAATTACGAAAACTTGGGGCAACGGTCGATGAACGCGAGGACGGTCTGGCAATTCATCCCGGGCCAACGCGACCTGCGGATATCGAGACCTACGATGACCATCGGATGGCGATGAGTTTGGCGTTGGTTGGTTTGAGGCAGGCCGGGGTTAGGATTTTAGATCCCGCGTGCGTTTCAAAGACCTATCCCGCATTTTTTGAAGACCTTGAGAGGTTTCTCGGGTTTGCAAGCGACTAAGCGGTGCGATGTATCGTTCAAGGGGTTATCCCTGTTCCCGAAGATGCGTTTGAAGTGAGATCCCGCATTATTTTGGCGTGAAATGTTGATTTGATTGTGGATAGTTAGGGAGGGCAATTCCTTTTCAAAACGAATCGCTGTCCGGTCTTTGCATCATTAGTTGGAAACCGCGATAGCATTTAACTTGCCGTTGTCGGGTTTTTGTCTTCAATTTAGACTGCCTAGATTACGAACCGTATTTTCCGTCTTCCTAGGTTTTCATCCATGCGTGAAACGTCTTGGCACGTCATAATTTTGCTTGGTGTCGCCATGGTTGTCTATTTTTTCAATCTCGGGGAGACGCAGTTGTGGGATCGAGATGAGCCCCGCAATGCAGGTTGCGCCGCGGAGATGCTGGCTCAGGGACAGTGGGTAGTTCCAATCTTTAACGACGAACTAAGGCATCAGAAGCCGGTGTTGTTGTATTGGCTAATTATGTCTGCCTATTCCGTATTTGGGATTAATGAGTTTGCGGCGAGATTTTGGTCGGCGGTTCTGGCGACTGGTACCATGTTTGCCACCTACGCTTTCGCGCGGCGATTGCTAGGTTCCAAAGTTGCGTTTTACGCGGCGATCGCGCTGTCGACTAGTTTGATGTTCGATGTTGCCGCAAGGGCTGCAACTCCCGATTCGGTTTTGATTTTTTGTGGAACGATGGCGCTGATGATCTACGTCATCGGAACTTTCTCGCGGGATGGTGAGGGGCTGCGATTAACTCAGGAGGGTGTCTGGTTCCCGAGTAGCCGGTGGCACATTGCTGGGATGTATATAATGCTCGGACTGGGCGTGTTGGCGAAGGGGCCGGTCGGGTTTTTATTACCGATGGCAATGATTGGCTTGTTCATGTTGATTCAGACTTTGCCCCAACGGGGGAGTGAGTTGGCAGTGGTTGGTCAGCGGCGGTTTCTGCGAATCTTCGTTGACTGTTTTCGGACTTTTCATCCGGTGCATTTTTTCAAGACTTTATGGGCGATGCGGCCCATCACCGGAGCGGTGATTGTTTTATTGGTTGCGTTGCCGTGGTATGTCATGGTGGATCAACGAACGGACGGTGATTTCACCCGGCTGTTTTTCTTGGGAGAGCACTTTGGTCGTGCTACCGAGTCTTTAGAGAATCACACCGGTGGTGTTTGGTTCTATCCTGTTGCAATTTTGGTTGGCTTTTTCCCATGGTCAATTTTTTGGGGACCTGTCGCCATTGGGTTGCTAACGGCCGGCAGGGCAGGTAGTGAAATTAAATCAAGCAAAATGTCGGAAACGAGAGTTCCGGCTTGCCTGATGTTGAGTTGGGTTGGTGTGCAGGTGGTCGCCTTTACGATTGCCCAAACGAAACTCCCGAGCTATGTGACTCCTTGCTACCCAGCACTGGCCGTGTTGACGGCAACCTATTTATGCCAGTTTGCACAAAGTCGGTCGCAGGTGGATCAGAAGTGGTTTGCGGCGGCCGTGGGAGGTTTACTGTTAGCCGGATTATTAATCGCCATTGGTGGTGGTTGGGCAACGTCTCAGTATCTGCCAAATCAGACTTGGCTGGCGGCGCTGGGCGTGATTCCACTCTTGGGTGGTGCGGGCTTAGTATACGCCTTGGTCAATAATCGACATCAGTGGGTTGCACCGATCTTTTCCATGATGGCATTGTTCTTTTGTATCGGGCTATTCGGATTCGGAACGGTTTCAGTCGGGAAGGAGCAGACCAGTCGTGTCGTGCTCGACGCTATCGAGGAAGGGACTGCGGTTGCTTCTTTTGGGGGGCTTGAATCGAGCTGGGTGTTTTACGCTCGCCGTCCCATCTACGAGTTATCGCAAGAGGCTTCTGTAGTCGCTATTTCGGGCGACGCATCTTGGTTTCAGAGGAGTGAGTTTTGGCAGGTTAAGTCGCGTCCGTCTCTGGAGCAATTCCTTTCGCGCTTTCCATCGGGCGCGATTTTAACAACAGGAGACCACCGCAGTGAGCTCGAAAAACGCCTGCCGGCAGAGTTTGAGGTTCTGCAATCGACAAATTACTTTTTAAAGGACAAACGCATTGTCTTGATGGGGCCTCGGACTCAGCGGACGGCCCGAGCCGAGAGCGAAAACCGAAATAAGTAAAGGCAGGATTTTCTGTACTCTCGGTCGATTGTCACTCAGCAAATCGTTTAACTCATGGAGATAATCGAACGGTGGTCCATCCGTTATCTTCCCTGTAAAGAATCCGATCATGCATTCTGTCTAGTCTCCCTTGCCAGAATTCAATTTGGGAGGGCGTGATATTGTATCCCCCCCAGTTATCCGGTAGCGGAATAACTTGATCGCGGTGTTTGTCTTGGAGCGCGGATTGACGTTCGTCAAGTTCCTTTCTAGATGAGACGATGGAAGATTGCAGCGAAGCAGCGGCGCCAATCTGCGAACCGCGTGGACGGGAATGGAAGTAAGTCTCAGAAATTTGCCGACTCGTCCGTGCAACGGTTCCACCAATGCGTATCTGCCTTCCCAGATAAGGCCAATTAAAAACGACGGAGGCTTGGGGGTTTTCGCTTAATTGGCGACCTTTTTCCGACTCGTAATTTGTGAAAAAGCTGATGGTGTCGTCCTCGATCTGCTTGAGGAGGACGATTCGGTTGGTCACGTTACCGTTGAGGTCGGATGTTGCGAGAGACATTGCATTGGGCTCAAACCACGGCCCGGGGCAATTTTCAACCGCGAGGTTGTACCACTGTCGAAACAAGGGCATTGGATTGGGGGTCAGCTCGGAATCGAGGATGCCCTGGTTCTCGTATTCTTTACGGATTGCCTGAAAGTCCATGTGATTGGCCTTGAGTGGAAGTGATAGCGGTTGAGTCGAATCGGAAATGGTATTCTAGCCGGTTAAAACCACAATCGACACGAGAAAACCAAAACCGAGGTTCTACGAGTTTGTGAAAACGATATGATAGTGGAAATCCAAAACGATTTGCGGTGACGTATCGGGGGGTTGTAGTTTTGAATAGCGAGCGTGATTGCCTGATTTTAAGGAACCCGTCGATTTTTCAAAATCACCCGAACCATTCACCCGCACCATCTTACCGCGAAGTTTTAAAAATATTAATGCGACATTGAGAAAGACCACATCATGGCGGACGATTTGAGGGCGGAACAGGATTCAATGGGAACCATCATGGTTCCCGCCGAGGCGTATTATGGTGCTCAGACCCAGCGTGCGGTAGAAAATTTTCCAGTTTCTGGTTGGCGTTTGCCACCAGCAATGATCCACGCGATGGGGCGGGTCAAATCAGCTTGCGGGATTGCGAACCGAGACCTTCATAAACTGACGGGAACGGGTACCAATCCATTGAGCGATGATCAGGTCTCGGCGATGTTAGCCGCTTGTCAGGATGTTGTTGTCGGCAAGTTGGATGATCAGTTTCCAGTTGACGTGTTTCAAACGGGTTCGGGCACTTCGAGCAACATGAATGTTAACGAAGTGATTTCAAATCGCGCGATTGAGATCGCTGGCGGGGATCGATTCACTTCTGAAAAGCCGATTCACCCGAATGACCACGTTAACATGGGGCAGAGCACAAACGATACGTTTCCGACTGCGATTCATGTAGCAGTGGCGATGGAAATCACACATTCGTTGATTCCAGCTTTAGAGTATTTTAAAAAGACATTGGACGAGAAATCGGTTCAGTGGGATCAAGTCATTAAAATTGGCCGAACACATTTAATGGATGCGACGCCGCTGCGATTGGGGCAGGAGATCGGTGGCATGGCTCGGCAGCTAGAGTTGTCGATCAAGCGGGCGCGACAGGCAGTTGAAGCGGTATGTGAATTACCCGTTGGTGGCACTGCCGTTGGTTCAGGCATCAACACACACCCTGAGTTTGGAAAACGGGTTGCCGCAGAGTTGGCATCGACAACAGGCATCGCTTTTGTTGAGGCGGTCAATCATTTTGAAGCGAATGCCCAGCGAGATGGTTTAGTGGATTGTCACGGCCATTTAAAAACAATCGCCTCGACTCTGTTTAATGTAACTAACAACATTCGGTGGCTGGGCTCAGGGCCACGTTGCGGTTTTTATGAATTGGCGTTGCCCACGAGACAACCGGGAAGTTCGATCATGCCTGGTAAGGTAAACCCAGTCTTGTGTGAAAGTATGATGCAGGTAGCTGCCCGCGTCATGGGGAATGACCAAACGATTACAATTAGTGGTGCCAGTGGCGGACAGTTTCAGTTGAATATCATGATGCCGGTTATGTGCCAAACGACTTTGGAAAGTGTTCATCTGCTTTCCCGCGGGATCAACGCGTTCGTAGAATTTTGCGCGGCGGATATGGAGGCTAATATCGAAGCTTGCGAGTCATTCGTTGAAAAGAGTCTTTCCATGTGCACGAGTCTAAATCCACACATCGGATACGAGCGGGCTTCCAAACTTGCGAAGGAAGCATTTAAAACGGGCAAGACAATTAGAGAGCTATGTATTGAACAGGAAATACTTCCTTTGGATACACTGGAGGAAGCGCTTGACGCAATGAGGATGACAGAGCCTCAGGCGTAGTATTTATAACCACGAGAGAAGACATAGGGCGAATTTTTCGACTCGCAAAAATTTCTTATCACACATTCCACGGAGGGATCATGATGCCGACTCAGCAGCACAACTCAATTAAAATCTTGCGTTTATTTTTCGCGGTCTCTAGTATTCTGGCAGTTGTATTTTCGTTGGCGTCCCTGGGGGTCGCGCAAGAGGAAAATAAATCGGAACCGCTCGACCAGAATAAGGTGGTGCGGGCGATATACGATGCAACGAAAACGGTGAAAACGACCAAAGAACTGACGGATTTTCTGGGGCAATGTGAAAACGCATTAAAGGTCGAGTTGTCCGGTGAAAACCGAAAGTATGTTGTTTCCCTTACAGGCTGGGGGTTGAATCGGCGAGGCGAACGCCACTATGAGATGGCGATGCAGCTACAACGCATCGGGAATCAGCAACATCAATCCGCCATGGCGAAAGCATTGGAGGATTTTGATGCGGCGATTATCGCCGCACCCGAGAGATATCGATCGTGGATGTCCCGCGGGATTGCCTGCGTTGCTAACGAGAACTACGAGAAGGCGCTTGCTGATTTCACAAGTGTTATTAAGCTCAAGCCAGATGTTGCCAGTGGTTGGTTTAATCGCGCTGAAGTTCTATATCAATTCGGGAAATTCGATTATGCCGTCGAGGATTATAATGTCGCGATCCGGTTGAACTCGGATGATGCCCAGGCGATTACCGGGCGTGGGCTGTCGTTGCATTCTTTGGGGAGTCTTCCAGAGGCGCTTGATGATTTTGAAACTGTGATCAAGTTGCAGCCGCAGAGCGGCGAAGCCCTGGTAAATCGTGGTGACTTGTTTCAGGAAATGGGGCGATGGCAGGAGAGTGCCGACGATTATCGAACGGCGAATGGGTTAAAAGAATCGGCAGTCGCATGTCAGCGGCTTGCCTGGATCCTTGCGACTTGCCCTGAAAAGGAATCGCGAGACCTCGACGTTGCGATGACGATGGCGCAAAAAGCGGTTGCCCTTGGCGGAGACACTGCAATTAATCTTGATACATTAGCAGCTTGCGAGGCAGCAAAGGGTGACTTTGATGCGGCGATGGCGACGCAGCAGAAAGTAATTGGGTTAGTAGGAGCGGAGGAAGAAGTTACCGCGAAACCGTTTCAGGCACGGCTCATGATGTACGAAAAAAGTGAACCTTACTTGCAAAGCGCAACAACGCCAAAATCACAGCCGGAAAAACCTGAAAACGAATCGAATATTCCGACCGGTAAGTGAGTCATAAGATTTGCTTCGCCAGCGCGGTGGTTTGTTACCAAGTCACCCACTTTGATTTATCCTGAACCCACTCTGGCAATCGGGTGAGTTCTTCGTCGTTGGGTGGTCCTGTTAAGCGAACCGGGCCGTCTTTGGTGATCGCGAGTGTGTGTTCGAAGTGAGCGCTGTTCTTGCGATTCTCAGTGACCACTGTCCAGCCATCTGCCAGCGTCTCAAGCTCTTGAGTTCCAACATTCACCATGGGTTCAACGGCGATTACGGCCCCCGGTTTTAATTCAAAGTCTTCGGACTGCATGATTGATTGGTTGTAGTAGTTGGGGACTTGCGGGGGTTCGTGGAGTTCTTTGCCGATGCCGTGCCCCACCATGTCCTCCACCACAAAGAACCCGGCGTCACGTACGTAATCCTCCATCGGTTTACAGACTTCACTCCATAGCGTTTTTTGACCCATCAATTCAATTGCAAGATTCAAGACACCATTGGTGATTTCCAGAAGACGTCGGGATTCTTTTGAAATATTGCCAACGGCATGGGTGACTGCAGCGTCACCGCACCAGCCAGCGATCCGACAGCCTGTGTCGACAGATACGATATCGCCTTCGACGATGATTCGATCTCCGGGAATTCCATGAACCACCTCGTCATTGATTGAAATGCAGGATTCCGCCGGAAAGGCGTCAATCCCGGGACGCCCGCCGTAACCTAGGAACAGGGGTTCCGCGTTGTATTCGGAAAATATGTCTCTATAAACTTCATTAATTGCAGCCGTTGTGATTCCCGGCTGGAGAGTCTGGGCGGCTTTTTGATGGGCCAGCCAGACAACTAATCCAGCGGTTCGCATTTTTCTGATTTCACGAGGTGAGCGAAGTTCGCGTTTAATTGAGTTCATTAACAGATGGGTATTTAGAAAATAGTTGTTCGTGGAGTCAGTTAATCATATTATTGCTGGGGCGTACCGCAATCGGTTGGCATTTATAATTTTTGTGAATTGATTTTTTTAGTCAAAATCAATCAGGATACTGAGTAGGTTATGCGATGACGATAAAAAGTGAATCAGACGATCGGGATGGAGAGTGCTCCGAAACACTCAAGAGTGAGGCTGCGGTGCGAAAAGGTCTGTTGGGCGATGAGCCACCATTTGATCAAGTGTATCGTTACCTGATGTTCGGTGCTTCCCTTCCTGAGAGAGCAGTGCGGAGCACAGCAGCGATGGTGAGCGGAGCCATTCATGAATCAGCGTCTCTGCTAGTGCCGCAGGCCTTTCAAGACTCTAAGACGTACGATTCATTTGTCCAACAGATGCTTGATATGTTGGCCAATGATATTGGCGGAGTTAAAAAAGGAACAACTGCCGATAAAGACCCGGTGGTTGAGAATTATGTCGCCAAGAAAACTGTCAGTACTTTTGTTGACCTCGCGGGAATGGCTACTCTTCAC
Source organism: Mariniblastus sp. (assembly GCA_028823415.1). Classification (GTDB taxonomy): domain Bacteria; phylum Planctomycetota; class Planctomycetia; order Pirellulales; family Pirellulaceae; genus Mariniblastus. Next base: position 34,730 of record JAPKBL010000008.1, on the reverse strand, counting down.
GTTTCTCCACTTACGGTACTCGCAATCGTGAGTGATGTTGCTTATGGGTCAAAAGTCTATCTCAATGAGTTGACAGATGAATTGAAACGTGAGGGCATTATTTCGAAGGACTCGGTAATCGGTAGTACAGCCGAACTTCTCGATGCAGTGAGTATCGCGACAGGCGATTCAGCGGATGTTTTGGATACGCCGCCACTGAGCGTTGACGGTCTTCGCGAGACGATCGATAAAACGACCGAAAATATTTTAAAGATTGATCCTACTCTGTTAATCCCACAATCTGAGATCGCCAAAATGTGGGAAGATATGCAGGCAATGGCAGCCCGCGAAGAGGTGAATCTATTTGAAGTGTCGAGTGCGATGACGCTTTACGCGCTGGGTCACGTGTCGACCGTGAGCCAAGGGGCGCTGACGACGATTCGGGTGACGGGAGGTGTCCTCGACGAGCATTTGATTGATCACTATCGCGAGGGGTTGGACGAAATCATGAATCGCGGAATCTATGTCATGCTTTCAGATTCTTGCCGTCCTTACGTCGATGCCGTTTGGTACAACTTTTCGTCGGATCGACCGACCGTGACCGAAGATATTTTCTCCGGCAAAATGGCAGGTCGTGTATGGCAAGGCATGAGAGCCTGGTTTGATCCTGCACCAAACGATGATGCCCATTAACCGTCCCAATCTTGAATGCCGTTGGCGCTGGTGATCTCGCAGAAAATCGAAATCGCGAGGCGAGATAAAAGCGTTGCCACCATGGCAGCGAGGCAGATCGCTTTCCAGCCGGTGCCAATTTTACCCCGAGTCAACAGGCTGTAGATTAACAAGACCGTCGCAGGTATCAACACTGCAGTTGCGATGAAGAAAGAGTAATCTGACAGGTCGAATTTTGAATTCGGGACTGGGTGAGCGGTCTGGTCGATTTCTACGACAACCGACGATGCCGGCTGGGTATTCTTTTCAATGGATTGGGCCGCGAAGCAGGCACTTGAGTTGATCACGATGATTGCCGTCGAGGCGGCCACGATCGCAATCAGCTTTCGGAGGGACCTTAGGCGAAAGCCGCCAATCAGACGTGAATTGGCGTTCGTTGGATTTTGTGGTTCGATTCCATTATTTTTCTTTTCCATTTCAATTCACTATTCGTTAGTGAACCGAGAATCTTTGCCAATAATCTCCTGTTTTTTCAGTCAATTTTGGATGGGAAAGGGTTTTCCCCGTTGTTTTTAGGGGGGACAGAAATTATTTCGCTTCGGGCTGAGGAATGGGACGATTCCAGGAATTTCAGCGGCTCGAAACAGGCGCAGATTTAGAGTGCGGTTGGCGGCAGTAGACTGTTGACGTTGGGTTCACTTATTTTTTGAACCGCAACCCCCTGAGAGCGCGCACGATTTGCATCCTCCGGTAGAACACTTGCTATCGCCCGTCCCGCATTCGGGCCCACAACCGTTGGCAAGTGTCTCTGCAAATTTTTTAAATCGCACTCGCCGTTCGTAAGTCGTTGCTAACTCTTCGGTGATGGATTCGAGTCGGTTGTCGACCTCACCCAGGAAATAGAAAAACACCGACTCGCCATCGAAGAGGTGCTCAACATCGACGAGAATTCCAGGTAAATCTCGGTCAATAATGATTTGTTGGCATGCCAGAAATGCCTTGTCGCGATGTTTTTCGAGGCGCTTCAAAATCATGTTGTCATCGGGAGTAATTTTCCGAAGAATTTCGCCTTCGAGTATCTGATTCGTTTGTTCTGCCCGATCTCCGAATTCATTTTCAATGGGGCAGATAATTGTTCCCTGTTCGAGGCCTCGGTCCGTTCGGCAAATCACCCGTGTGTCGCGCGGATATTGATTGAAATCAGCAGAGTCTAGATTTCTGACGACCCCCATTAAACCGATGCGAACTAAGTGTGATGCGCCCAAGATGTCTCCTTCTTTTTTTGTAGAGGGTTTAGGAATCAGGATTAGCTGATCCTCTTTGAATTACTGGAGTTCGCTTCTTTACAATGTTACTCGCTCGGAAGAGAAGTCTTGTCATGTTTATTTTTTAGGTTCAGCGTCGAGTCCTTGGATCATAACGAGTTTGCCATCCGGTTTGCCAGTTCCCTCGACAGGATTTCCGGCGAGGGTTATGTAAAGGTCGCCGTTGGGATGGAAAGCCAAAGCAGTTGGCTTCTTAAGGCTGACAATTTTTTGAGGCTTACATTTTTCGAAATTGTCTTTGATTGCGATGATTTTGTAGAGGCCGCCTTGGTCTGTATCGAGCCATCGGAAATCGGTTGCAAACAGTCGTCCGCGTTTCGGGCCATACGCGAGCCCTGTAATGTCGAACAGATCGGTTTTAAAGTTTTCGAGTTGTTCGCCTTTTTCGTTATAAAAGGTAAGGAGACTGTCACCGGCGAGAGTGATTTCCCCCATTTGGCCCACCGCGAGAAAACCTTCGGGGCTGACAGTGATTGCAACGGGAGCGTCCACTTTGGTTGCTTCTTTGGTAGAAATTTTTCTTTCGAAGTTAGTGATCTTCCCTCCGGTGATTTTGGCAAGTGAAATCCACCCCTTTTCGTCATCACCGTTACAGGTCACGAAGATTCCCTGTGTACCTTTGGCCAGTCCGTAAAAATTCCCTTCGCCAATAATCTCTCCATTGGGGGGCAACATTTGTGGTTCGCCATGCATTTGAGAAGCGTCAATCGGAGCGGCACCGGTGGGGGGAATCTTGTAAACACGAAGCATTTCCTCGCCGTCTGGTTTTCCACCACCGCCCACCACGAGGGTGTCTTTGTCGATGAAAACTAGTCCAAGTGGACCGATGTCGTAAATCGGGCCCTTGCCGTACTGGTCTTTTGGGAATCCCGTAATGACGGGTTCCGATTTTCCATCGACGATCCGGATGACCCGAAGCGCGCCGCTATCTGAAACAAAAACGTGTCCAGTTTGAGGTTGAATTGCGATTCCACATGGGTTGTTGAGACGTTCAACCACCGTTTTGACTTCTACTTTGTCTTGGCCGTAGGAATCCTGAGGGATCGCGATTCCAAAACCAGCAAGTAGCACGCATGTTAAACCAATAATAGTTTTCATTATTTCCTCAAAGTGATTTGTCGACCGAGGCGGTAGATCGTTCGATCGAATTGCCATGGGTGTATTGTGACAATTTTTATAAGCGTTTTCCAGTATCCCGGCGATGAATTGGGTTGGTGAAATTCATTACAGGGTAAGTTTGGCAGGAATGCTTCGGTAAAACGGCGTGGTGAAGCGGTCGCAAATGAAATGCGACCTAGGAATACATATTCCGGGTATTTTCAAATTCTTCGATTTTGTCGAGGTGCTGAAGCGTGAGGGTGATGTGGTCGAGCCCTTCTAGGAAACACTGTCGACGATAGTCGTCGATCTCGAACGTGGCATTGAATTGACTGCCATCGCTGAGCGTTTTCTTTTTTAGGTCGATGGTCAATTGGAATCCTTCATGTTTGGCAACAAGTTTATGAATTAGTTCGACTTCTTCGGGTTGCAGGCAAACGGGAAGAACGCCATTTTTGGAGCAGTTGTTGTAGAAAATGTCAGCGAACGACTCGGCGATTACGCATCGAAAACCAAAGTCATCTAACGCCCAAACGGCGTGTTCCCGACTGGAGCCATTTCCAAAGTTCTTGCGGGCAACCAGGACTGACGCATTTTCGAACTGGGGCCGATTGAGTTCAAACTCCGGTTGTTTGTTCCCCTGCTCGTCGAAACGCCAGTCAAAAAATAAATATTGCCCAAATCCAGTTCTTTCAATGCGTTTGAGAAACTGTTTGGGAATGATCTGATCCGTGTCGACATTCGACCGATCCATGGTCGCAACAATTCCTGTGTGTTCTGTAAATGCTCTCATGATGAACTCTATTAATTAACTGTGGCCAATGGAGGGACGCGAAAAAGGATTTGATGGGTATTCCTGAAAGGCTATGGGGTGACGTCGTCATTGAGCTCGTAGTCCCAGTGGCGGATGTCGACAAAGTAACCTTGGATGGCTGCAGCGGCTGCCATTTCTGGAGAAACAAGATGAGTTCGTCCCCCCCTGCCCTGCCTTCCTTCAAAGTTACGATTACTGGTCGATGCACACCGTTGACCGGGTTCAAGTTTGTCTGGATTCATGGCCAAGCACATACTGCAACCGGCTTCTCGCCACTCAAATCCGGCATCGATAAAAACTTGATCCAATCCTTCTGCCTCGGCCTGCCGTTTCACCGCGCCACTGCCGGGAACGACCATCGCACTCACTTGAGAACTCAGTTTTTTGTTCCGGACAACATCAGCAGCGGCTCTCAAATCTTCTATGCGCGAGTTGGTACACGATCCAATGAAGACTCGGTCCACTGGGATTTCAACGATCGGAATTCCAGGTGTTAGTTCCATGTAATCGAGCGCGGCTTGGATGGATTTTTTTTCTCCTGGATCGGTGACGTCCTCCGGTGATGGGACAGTGGAGTCAACGCGTATAACTTGTCCAGGATTCGTACCCCAGGTGATCTGAGGGGCGATCTCAGCTGCGTCGAAAATTTCAACACGGTCATATGTCGCCCCCTGATCGCTGGGAAGTTCTCGCCATTGTGTGACCGCTTGATCAAATGAAGCTGGAGCAAACTCTTTTCCACGCAAGTACTCAAAAGTGGTTTCATCCGGCGCGATCATTCCAGCCCGGGCACCCGCCTCGATCGACATGTTACAAATGGTCATTCGTTCTTCCATGGAAAGCGCTCGAATGACTTCTCCGGTGTATTCGATCACGTACCCCGTTCCACCAGACGTCGATATTTTTCCAATGAGGTAGAGGATCAGGTCTTTTGAGGTAACTCCGCGGGCAAGTTTTCCGTCGATGCGAATTTCAAATGTTTTTGGTTTAGATTGCAAGAGTGTCTGAGTTGCCATCACATGTTCGACTTCACTGGTGCCAATTCCAAACGCAAGAGCGCCAAATGCGCCATGTGTCGCCGTATGAGAATCACCACATACGATTGTCATTCCGGGTTGGGTCAGGCCGAGTTCGGGGCCAATCACATGGACAATCCCTTGATTGACGTTGTCGAGATCATAAAGGCGAACGCCAAACTCGCCGCAGTTTGAACGTAACGTTTCAATCTGCTGTTTAGAAACTGGGTCTTCAATCGGCAGACTACGATCCGTTGTGGGAACATTATGGTCCTGAGTTGCCACGGTTAATTCAGGGCGTCGCAGGGTACGCCCGGCCAAGCGGAGTCCCTCGAAGGCTTGCGGGCTAGTGACTTCGTGAACGAGATGCAGATCAATGTAAATGATTGTCTGCTTTCCTGATTCATGGTGAACGACATGCTGTTCCCAAATTTTGTCGAACATAGTTTGGGGAGCTTGGGGATTCATGGCGTTGCCTTGGTAGATTCACTTAATGAGTTGCCGAATTAGAGTCGCCGAAGTAGCGCGAAGGTGGATTGGAAACGTTGGTTATCCACCTTAGATTAAGCGCGTTATCGGCATCGCAGGCCGGGCTGAATAAACCCTCATTTTAAGAAAATGAGTCCTAACCGGAAGGTGTTATTTGGGAAATGCGTGGTTTCTATTAAGTTCTCCCCTAACTCTGGTCTGGTCCAGTTTAAGGTAGGGATCTACGTGCAATCGCTGAAAACGTGCGATAAATCACGATTTTGTTTCTTGAAAAGTAAACCATTGCGTTGGTTGTAATTGATTTATGGGCGAATTGATCCAAGCCGTTGTTCTAGGGGTACTCCAGGGGCTTACCGAGTTTTTGCCGGTGAGTAGCAGCGGCCACCTCGAGATCGTCAAATATTTATTTGGTGATCAAAGCGTCGGCGAATCGAGCATGCTGATGACGGTGGTTCTCCATTTTGCCACGGCCTTAAGTACCGTCGTGGTTTTTCGAGCAGAAGTGCTAAGCCTGCTCAAAGGGTTGCTGCGACTGCCTCAGGGGAATTGGCGAGCAAATGAAGAATTACAGTTCTGTTCAAAAATAATCCTTTCGATGATGCCAGCGGCGATCGTCGGAGTGCTTTTCGAAGAGCAGATTGAGGCGTTGTTCGGTAATCAACTGTTACTCGTTGGATTGATGTTGGTCGTGACTGGCGTTTTGTTGATGTTTGCCGATCGAGCCAAGGAGACGCAGAAATCAGTAGGGTTCCGCGATGCCATTATTATTGGGATTTCACAAGCCATCGCGATCTTGCCAGGAATTTCTCGGTCGGGTGCCACGATATCGACATCGGTTTTACTGGGTGTCGATCGAGAGAAGGCTGCGAGGTTTTCCTTCTTAATGGTGGTTCCATTGATCTTTGGGAAAATAGCTAAGGATATATTTGATGCTGTCAGACTGGGTGAACCGTTTGCCGCGGAAGGGCTGGAATGGTCACTATTAGTCGGGTTTACATGTGCATTCCTAACCGGACTATTTGCTTGCGTATGGATGCTCAAAATAGTTAAGTCCAGCAAGCTTTCCTATTTCTCCTATTATTGTTTTATCGTGGCGAGTTTAGTGATCATCGAGTCATACTTCCATTTCTTCGTATAGTTCTGTGGCGAAACTCCTTAGGGCCAAAATTTATTTCTTTGGGTCCGCGTTTCGCTTAATAAAACAGAAATAGACTGAATTATTGAATTTTTATTTGCGGTATCGCTTACCAAACGAACGGCTGAGCCCGTTCCATAATTTGGGAGCGATCTAGCAAGCAACTGATAGCACTCTTAGTTGTCAGGTGAGACTGCATTCGCGTTGACCGGTAATCGCCGATTTCCTACTGTCCGGCATGCCCCGTTATCTACTGACAGCAATATTACTGATTTTGACCGCCGAATCGAGCATCGGCGTCGCCAGTGCCCAATCGCCAATACCAACTGGTGAATTGGTAGAGCAACTATTGGTGCTTAATAACGGTGAGATACTACGCGGGCAGATTACGCGAAGCGCAGAGCAAGTGATCGTCGTTACTAACCAAGGCAGCCGATTAGTTATTCCCGCAGACCGCACGGCGTTTGTGTGTGGTTCCCTGAAAGAGGCATATTGGGGCAAGGCAGCTCGTACGCGAGCGAGCGATCTTGACGGTCAAAAAAAGTTGTTTCATTGGTGTCTAAAAAATCGCCTATTCGATCTGGCTCAAAACCAAATTGATCTAATGCTGCAATCGAATCTGAAAGCAGTAGAACTTGAGTATCTAGATCGCCAGCTAAATGTTGCTTTGTCCCAGCGTCAAAGCAGGCAGAAGCAGGAATTGTTGAAGTTGCAACGGGATCGGAATGCGATTGCTCGCAGGGACGTATCCCCCCCGGTTCCAGAAGGCGGTAATAACGGCATTCCGGTGATTGATTCGAATTCTGGCAAAAAGGAAGGGTACGTTTTTCGCCCGTTGCCTACTGTTGATGAGTCGATCGGTTCGCCGGTTTGGTCCGAATCTGCAGTAGCCAAATTGAGCGAGTTAGTTGAGACTGCGGATCCAGTCGTCGACGTGATCAAACAAGTTGGATTCGAGGAAGATATTGAAATCGAATCGGTGGTTTTAGATCGCCGGTCAAAGGCCATTTTCCACGGAATCGAGCGACCCGTTCTTCCAGAGCGAGATGACAGGATTATGATTCCAGTTGCCGAGTTGGACAACGAAACTCGATCGATGCCGGAGGGGACATTGGGGCTGTATCGCAGGAGAATCGAGGGTCTATTGGTAGCCGGATGCAGTGCTGCCAAATGCCATGACTCAAATTCTCGCGTTATGCCGTTGATGCATCTGGGACGGGCGGTACCTATTCCCAGGCGGCAAAGTCAGAGAAATCTCCATAACGTTTTGAAATACGTTGACCGAGAGCATGCGTTTGACAGCGAATTGTTCCGCGCGGCGACAATGCTTCATGCCGGAAACAGCGAGCCGATCGTTGCCGAAGCGTCGATGCAGTATAAAAATCTGAGTCAGTGGCTGATAATGCTTAATCGCAATCCGCGCAAAGCTACCCTTGAATTTGTCAGACTTAAGGACAATCCATTGAGTGCCGTCCCAACGGATAAACAGGCACCCCAAGTGGAACCCGTCAAGCCAGAGCCACTCAGTTTATTACCGGCGCCTAAATCGATGTTGGCGCCTAAGTCGATGTCGGGTTCGCCAGAGGCCGTTGGCGGAATTCCTGACTTGGACCGGTCACCGTCCCAGTTTACTCCTGAAGATCCGTTTGATCCGGAAATATTTAATCGGAATAATGGCAAGTGACCCATCGAGGTTCGTTCTCAATGCTTATTCCCTTCGATCAATTTAAAAACGTGGCAATCAAGTTTTGAAAATCCTCTCAGACCCAGTCATTGGATTTTATCTAGGGGTATAGATTCTATTTTACTTTGGCGCTGTTATTGGGTTATCATTTGAACTCGCTTTGAAGACCACTTGTATTTACGCACCAAGGTATCGATGAAAAAACTAGTCCTTCTACCGGTATTGTTTAGCTTGTTGTTATGCAGTTTCTGTTTGGCCGAAGTTAAGGCTGGAACGAATGATCAAAGCAAACTCAGCCCTAACATCGTTGTGATCTTCATTGACGATCTGGGTTATGCTGATATTGGTCCGTTTGGTGCCGACGAATATATCACTCCCAATCTTGACCTGATGGCGAAGCAAGGGCGGCGGTTTACCGATTTCGTTGCGTCGACTGCAGTCTGTTCCGCGTCGAGAATTGCCCTTTTGACAGGTTGCAATCACCGGCGGGTTGGGATTTCGGGTGCGTTAGGACCGACGGCAAAGATCGGCATCAATTCTGACGAAATGACACTCGGTGAACTGTGTCGGCAAAAGGGATACGCGACGGCGTGTTTCGGAAAGTGGCACCTCGGCGTGCAGCGGAAGTTTTTGCCATTGCAGCATGGGTTCGACTATTATTATGGCTTGCCGTATTCCAACGATATGTGGCCCTACCATCCAAACTTCGTCGACCTCCCTGCCGATTCGCCAAAACGAAAACGCAATTATCCTCCATTACCTTTATTTGATGGGAATAAAATTGTCGATGCTGAAGTCGATCCTGATGATCAAACCCAGTTGACGACAGCCTACACTGAAAGAGCTGTCGAATTTATCGAGAACAACCATGACCGCCCATTTCTGCTTTACCTTCCGCATTCAATGGTGCACGTGCCATTGTACGTCTCTCAGAAATTTGCAGGGAAGAGCGGCGCCGGTTTGTTCGGCGATGTCATGATGGAAGTTGATTGGTCTGTCGGTCAGATTAACGCCGCCTTAGAAAAGCATCAGTTGGCAGAAAAGACACTGGTGATTTTTACGTCTGACAATGGGCCGTGGCTGAGTTACGGAAGACGAGCTGGTTCGGCCGCACCTCTTCGAGAGGGAAAGGGGACCATGTTTGAGGGTGGATATCGCGTGCCAACATTAATGAAATGGCCGGGAAAGATTCCGGGTGATACGACGTGTGGGGAATTGGCTTCGACGATCGATATTTTTCCCACAGTTGCCAAACTCATTGGCGGTAAATTGCCAAATCATAAAATTGATGGACACGACATCAGTCCGCTAATGTTTGGCGAATCTGAAGCCGTCTCGCCTCACACTCACTTCCCCTGCTACTATAAGAACGGCGAGTTGCAGGCGATTCGTGACGCGCAATATAAACTCGTTTTTCCACACAAGTATCGAAGTCTCAATGGCCGCGTTGGGAAAGACGATGGCAAACCGATCAACTACGATCAAAATCAAGCGAAGTTTGCGCTTTATGACTTACGCGCCGACATCGGCGAAACCGCTAATGTCGCCGATCAGCATCCTGAAGTGGTAGCCAAGCTAACGAAGTATGCCGGAGAGGTGCGTGAGGATCTCGGCGATCGGCTTACCAAGACGACTGGTTCCGGGATCCGTCCGGCGGGTCGTGTTTCTGTTAAATGAACCGGTCAATGAATCGCGGATCGAGAGGAATATCGGAAACTTCGATGTCCGCGATCAGGTCTTGATGCAGTTTGGAGTTTTTGTCCATCATCAGTTGGCCAATTTCAGCCCATGCTCTTTGTAGCTGGACTGACGATTCTCGCCCTTTGAGACGCAATGACGCTTCAAGATCCAACGCGTTTGCAATTTTCAAGTATTCAGGTTGCGGTTCGTCCATCGAGAGAATGAAGCAAAGTGACGCGAGGTTGTGGCAAAGTTGATCGAATACGCCCCCTTCATCGCCGAGAAGAAACGATTGATCCATGAAAGACTTTTGGTATTTCGCAATGATGAGTAGGATTCGTCGCCCAAGGACACGATTTCTCTTCAACGCGCGCTCGGCGTACTTTCGTTTCAACATGAAAAGGTTGTTCACGCCGCTTAAATTGCCGGGTGAGGGTAGGAACGAACCGAGCACTGTTTTGGCAACGAACCAGCCGAATTTCGCTTTTTCGCTGAGGCCGAATTTTCCATTTACTTCGGCAATCCCAATGGGCACCAAATATTGACTTCGGATGTTTCGGGTCATCGCGTTAGGGGCGCCTACGTCGGAAAGCACCGGGTTGGGACCTTCGTAAACGGTGGCGATTGTGAACTCATGCATGTTCTCGCCGATGTAGTTTTCGATCGGATTCTCGGGCATGGCCTGATCAGAATTCTGGGCGTCTGAGCGAGTGTATTTACGCCGCTCGTCGGTGTGAACGGAGCGACCACCCTGAATTTGATAACAGTTGATTGCTGTTTCGAGAAGTGTTTTGGTTGCATAAACCTTGGCGATCATCCCCTGAGTCTCGTCGCGAACTCCGTTTGCGGCCAACCGGAAACAGAGATCTCCAAGCACTCGCGCCGCGAGCCCGTGAACTGTCGCCCGCCCGATCCATGTTTGAATTCTCGGTGCGCTTCCAATCGGCTTTCCAAACGTACTGCGGAATGATGTCCAACCACCGGCATTGGGCTCTCCTGGTTTAAATTCACCGTTGGGAGATTCGTTGTTGGCGGGATTGGTTTCCGGATCGTTGATCAAATGGGCGAGAAGTTTAAATGTTTTTGCCGCGCTGTTCACACCGATTCCCCCGCGACCTTTGGCGAGTGAGCTGAATGCCTGAGCGAGCCCTTTTCCCGGCGGACCGAGGAGGCAGTTGGTCGGTACGGAGAAATCCATTAGTCGGAATCGCGCATTCCAAAGATAGTCGAACGCGGTGAGGTCGTTCCGTTTCATCCGGAAATGTTCGCTGTCGGAGGGAGGGACTTCAAAAATGATCATTCCCGAGTCACGCCCAGGAGGTGTATCGTGTCCCTCCAGCTTGACGACTAGAACACAGACGCCGCCGTAAATTACATTCGTGATTGGCCACTTCACACCGTTGACGATGTATTGGTCCCCGTCTAGTCGTGCGGTCATGGACAATTTGCTGGGATCCGCGCCGACACCGGGTTCGGTAAGTGCGAACGAACCCAGTAATTCCCCGCGTGCCATCTTGGGTAGGAAATACTCTTTTTGTTCTGGCGTTCCAAAATCTAAAATGGGCGTGACGGGGCCGAGGAAGTTGTGTACCTCAAACATCACAGCGAGATCTGGGTGGACAAACGTCAATGCTCTAAGCAAGGGACCCAGGTCACCGAGTTTTGCACCACTCCCACTGTACTCCTCGGGAATTGCCAAACCAAAAAAACCTCGCTCAGCAAGGCCAGTAAGAATGTCGTCGCGGAATAACATTTTTTGATTATCAAAAAGTGTGTCCTCTTTCTTCCGCTTCATCAGAAACTCAAGGGATGCTCCCATCACCTGAGCTACTTGTTTGGTAGGTGCAAATGTCCCCGCCTCAAATTCGCGTGCTTTGCCCGTTCCGAATAAAGACGCGATCGTCGGTGCCTCGCCGGAAAACTGGTTCTCGGCGGTTTGGTCGGCGTCGTCGAGTGTGGAGAGTGCGGCGACTTCATCAGATGATTTGCCAGCTTGTTGAAGAATCAGCGCCATCGCGTCTTCTCCAGAGGAAGAGTTGTCGTTTGGTTGTTTTTCGATTTCTTTCAACATGGCTTTGGATCTATTTTAAAATGAGGAAAAAGAAAAATGAAACGTGGGCGAAGTCGACAAGTGATTCAAAAAGCGAGCGCAAATTTAAACCGGCTTTATAATAACCGAATCCATGATTACCTTATAACTCGGCACCTTTGAGGCTCCAAGTACTTAAGAGAGAATCGCCTCGAATCGAGCGTTTTGGGATTCGATCGTCCATATGCTGAACTAAAAATGGAATAAAAACGTAGTCACTGCAGTCGAAAATGGGAGAGGTGGATTGATGCATTTTATGGCTTGCCGATAGACGAAACATTGACCCACGAAAAAAGCCGCATCCGAGGGATGCGGCTTTTGGTAAGCGGTGATTTTGATCTGGTGACTCGATTACTTCAGACCCATGGTCTTGATGAGTCCTTCGGCGCCGGGGGTTAGCCGGCGGACTTTTGCAGCGAGAACCTCTTTTTCGGATGAGGAAGCTTTTTCAGCTCGCTTGCGAAGCAAGCCCATTTTCTTCTTGCGCTTTCGGCGGCGACGTAATTCTCGTTCTCTTTCACTTCCCATGGGAGTTCCTGAATGCTTTTGCGGTTTAAATTTATGGATGTTCGTTGCTGAATTGGTCGATTTATCTGAACTGATACGATACTTGAAAACCGAATTGCGTTCAACGGCTTCTTGGATTGGGACGGAGAATCAGTGGGTTGAATTGACAGAAATTGAAAAAAGCCCCGCGATAAAACGCGGGGCTCAGGAGTAAAGCCTCGATAAACACGAGCTTTGGCCAATTTCAAAGTGAGCTGGTTTGTTTTGTCTTTTATTACACGCCACCAGGTTTGCCGGGAGCTTCTTCCGATAAAGTTGTGTCTTCCATGATTGGACCGATGCAACTTTGCATGCCCGCCGTTCCGTATTTATACCCGACGCATTCGTCAAAGTAGGCACCCGAGCAACCGCATCGCTCCTTACTTCGCTCAAATAGCCCGTCCCGGCTGAATTTGCAGCTTGCGAACAAGTGGCGGATTTTACAACCTGATTTGCATCCGCAACCGCAATCAGCATTTTCCGTACACGGGGCGCTCTGGCAGTCATTGCTACCCTGAGGCCAACCGAAGCAGTCATTGTCTCGATTATTGCGGTGCTTCCCGGATCCGCTGAGTCGCTGTTTAATTTTACAAGTGTGTCCGCAACCGTTATCGCATCCTTGGGAGCAGTTACTTTCACAAGCGTTGCAGCCAGAAGACTTCTGGAATAGCCCATGAAATTTTGAGCCCGATCGGCATCCGCCTGAGCAATCTTGCGACCCACATTCGTCTTCTCCACCCACCGTGATACTGCAATCGGCGTTGCAGTAGCCAGACCAAAGGCCGGCTGCCTTTTGTTGGCTGACATCGCGGCCGCAGTTCCTCAAGCCCCACGTGCGTGACTTGTTGGCTTGTTTGGCGGCGGGGGCAAAATCGTTGCAACTACAGTCCTGAGCGGAAGCGTAACAAGTCAATGAAAGTGCGACCGTAGCAATAAAGAATTTTAAAACTGATGGAAACATGTAAGGCAAACTCCTAATGAGCGTGTTGGCAAAATTGCCGGTCAATTCTCTACCCTTTAGTATCTGTCCGCCTTAGGGTCTGGCGTGGTTGCCATTGATAGGCCACTGATTGGAATAAATGAGGGTAAGATTCGTTTAGAAAGAATCAAACTATTTGTTCCCGTCGATACCTCTCTCATTACACTCATCGTCGGTTGGGCGCGGGAGCGAAATCGAAAGGTCGCAGTTTTGAAAAAGTTTAGGTTGCCAAGCTAGAGTATTAGGGGAAGCGCCGCTCTAACCTTTCGTAAGACTAATTTTCATCAAATCAATCCCATGCATTGTTCTTGGTTTGGCGATAATCTAAGAGGCGCGGGTTGTAACGGGGACGGGTTTCGAGATGGCCGGTCGTCTTCTTAATGTTTTACAGGGGTTTATTTAATTTAAAGCGAGGCGGATGGATTGAGGCACACGAGTGGGTGGCTTGTTAGCGTGCTTTATCGGAATGCCCTGCAAATCTTTATCGTGCCGATTGAATCGCTTAAAGGGCACTGTACCGATATGGCAAACTTTTCAGCAGACCTCGTTCGATAATCACATTAGCGTGAATTGTTTTCCGGTTCGCACCCGGGCCTGCAACGAACTTATTGGCGACATTCCCATGGGTAGCTCTCATCGACCGTCCGTTTTGGTAGTTGATTCCGATACCGAGTCATTGTTTGCGTTAGCGCAAATGATTAACTCGTTAAGAATTGGCAACGCTCGGTTTCAATTACTTACGGCGGCGAGTGCCCAACGTGCTTTGAATTTAGCCAATCATGTGACGATCGACCTCGTGATTTCAGATATCCAACTGCTGGACATGCCCGGTGAGGAACTCATCGACTCGATTAGAGGGCTGACTGACTGTTTCCAATTGCCGGCAATGGTGCTCAATCAAAACCAACGTGTCGATGTGATTCGGCGCGTTAATGCGAGGGGCGCAGCATTTCATTTGAGAAAGCCAGTCGATCGAAAGGCGTTCAGCGAACTGACCAGAATTTCATTGTTATCGACGAAATTTGGAAAGGCGACTGACCAGCCGGTGTTGGCTCCGCCGTCACAATCTGGAAGCAACCATTTTCCGGCATTTGTTGCGCAGGATGATAGTGGGTTTATTGGAAATGTAAGCTCAGTCTTTGGCTAAAACCGAACCGTTTTAAACCAATTGCCGCATCGTCGTCGATTTTGTGGGATAAGGTTTAGAACAGCGAGAACAAAAGGTCGAGGCTCACGAGGTCGGTCTTGTTACACGTTGCTATCCAAATTAGGATTCGGACTGCCGAGTCTGCCAATTTTTTTCAAAACGAAGCTGCAATATGATCATCGGTGCCATTAAGGAATCAGCGTTGGGTGAGCGCCGAGTTGCCGTAACGCCCGACTCCGTCAAGAAGTTGGTCAAGCTCGGTTATCAGGTCGTGATCGAATCAGGCTGCGGGGCGGAGGCGAATTTCCCGGACTCGTTTTATCAGTCGTCCGGAGCAGAGGTTTTGTCCGATCGGGAATCGGTGTTGGCAGAGGCGGAGCTGCTGCTCAAAGTCAACGTGCCACAGAGTGAAGAGATCTCGCTTTGCAAAGAAGGCAGCGCGTTAATTAGTTTTGTTTGGCCAGCGAAAAACGAAAATCAAGTTGATCAGCTGAAGCAACGCAACATTACGACATTGGCGATGGATTGTGTGCCACGGATTTCCCGTGCTCAGAAATTAGATGCTCTCAGTTCGATGGCCAACATTGCTGGTTACCGGGCAGTGGTCGAATCGGCGAACGAATTCGGAAGTTTTTTTACCGGTCAAATAACGGCGGCGGGGAAAGTTCCCCCGGCGAAAGTCCTAGTCATCGGAGCGGGAGTTGCCGGCCTTGCGGCCATTGGAACTGCGAAGAGTTTAGGTGCCATCGTGCGGGCGTTCGATACGCGGTTGGCTGTCAAAGACCAGGTTAAAAGCATGGGGGCAGATTTTCTCGAATTGGAATTTGAGGAATCTGGTGAGGGCGAGGGAGGCTACGCGAAGACGATGAGCGAAGAGTTCATTGCTGCGGAGATGGCGCTGTTTGCTGAACAAGCCCGTGAGGTTGATATCATTGTCACCACGGCTTTAATTCCCGGCCGTCCGGCACCAGAATTGATCACGCCCGAAATGGTAGCGAGCATGAAGCCGGGCAGTGTGATTGTTGACCTAGCGGCTCAGAATGGGGGTAACTGCAAGTTAACCCGCCCCGACGAGAAAGTAGTCGTCGATGGCGTTACGATTATCGGATACACCGATCTTCCAAGTCGGTTGCCTACCCAGTCCTCGAACTTATATGCCAACAACATTGTCAATTTATTGACCGACATGACTCCTGAAAAGGATGGTCAGCTAGAGGTGAATCTGGAAGATCAGGTGGTTCGTGGAACATTAGTCACCTATCAGGGTGAATTGATGTGGCCACCTCCGAAAATTGAGGCTCCCACCCCGCCGCCGCAAAAAGTCGCGTCTGTCGATTTGACCGAGTCTTCGGGAAAACCGGCTGCAAATTCTTCAAATCATTGGATCTTGACGATCGTTGCCATCGTAATGGGAGCAGGTTTTTTATGGTTGCTTGGCAATTATGCTCCCGCTGAATTTATTTCGCATTTGACGGTGTTTATGTTGGCCTGCTTTGTGGGCTGGCAACTTGTTTGGAATGTCACACCCGCGTTACACACACCGCTAATGAGCGTTACTAATGCGATTAGTGGGATCATTGTGATCGGCGGACTTTTGCAAATAGGAAGCGATTGGCAGAGTCCGAGTTCGTTGTTGGCGGCGGCAGCTGTCTTGATTGCAACGGTGAATGTCGTCGGCGGATTTTGGGTAACGCATCGAATGCTTGCCATGTTTAGAAAGCAGGACTGAGAATGGGTACTGTTCCGCAAGTGGCGTGGCTGATTGCTGCGATTTGCTTTATTTTGAGTCTCGGGGGCTTAAGTCGCCACGAGTCGGCAAGGCGAGGTAATTTTCTCGGAATTGTCGGTATGCTGTTAGCAATTGGCGCGGCGTTTTGGCAGGCGATCGAGAGTGAATTGCTAGGTGGATTGTCCCAGGGTGGACTGTCGGTTTTGGCGATAGCGTTGGTTGTTGGTGGCATCGTTGGAGGGCTGCTTGCCGTTCGCGTTGCCATGACTGGCATGCCTCAACTGGTTGCGATTCTTCACAGTTTTGTCGGTTTAGCGGCGGTCTTCGTTGGCATCAGTGTTTTTCTTCACGGCCACGATTCTCCCGAAGCGCCCGCTGGCGTGCAGCTGATCCATGATATCGAGATCTTTTTAGGGGTTTTCATTGGCGGCCTTACGTTTACCGGAAGCGTGGTTGCGTGGGGGAAACTGGATGGAAGAATCAACAGTCGCCCATTATTAATTCCTGGTCGCCATGGATTTAATGTTGCCATGTTAGGCATTTGCGTCCTCTTGGGAACTTGGTTTGTGCAGTCGCCTGTCCCTTCCAGTGACCTGGCCGCGTTGCTGATAATGTTGTTGATTTCGTTTGTGTTTGGTGCCCACTTGGTGATGGCGATTGGCGGCGCGGACATGCCGGTGGTGGTTTCGATGTTGAATAGCTACAGCGGTTGGGCGGCGGCGGCGACAGGCTTTATGCTCTCCAATGACTTGCTAATTATTACCGGAGCTTTGGTTGGCAGTAGCGGCGCGATTTTAAGTTATATCATGTGCCACGCGATGAATCGTTCATTCTTAAGTGTCATCCTCGGCGGTTTCGGGACCGGTACCTCCACCGCAGCGGCGGGCGTCGATCGCGGCGATCTGGTTCATACAGCAACGACTGCGGACGAAGTGGCGGAAGCATTAAAGAATGCTAAAGAAGTGATTGTGGTGCCGGGCTACGGCATGGCGGTTGCTCAGGCGCAACATCCGATCAGGGAAATTGCGGAGTTGCTGCAGGCCAATGGCACGCGTACCCGGTTCGCGATTCACCCGGTTGCCGGTCGCCTACCTGGACATATGAATGTTCTTCTTGCCGAAGCGAGGTTGCCCTACGATCTCGTTTTGGAAATGGACGAAATCAATGAAGATTTCCCCAGTACCGATGTCGTCTTAGTGGTCGGAGCGAACGACATCGTTAACCCCGGTGCACTCGACGACCCGACGAGTCCGATTTATGGGATGCCAGTTCTCGAGGCTTGGAAAGCGAAGGAAGTGGTTGTTTTTAAACGGTCAATGGGCTCTGGATACTCTGGCGTCGACAACCCACTTTTCTATAACGACAATACAGACATGTTATTTGGCGATGCGAAGAAAAGCTCAGACGACATCTTGCAGGCGCTTCGCCGGTAACTCGCGCGCGACGATGTTATCGTTGAGAATCAAATTTGCGGGCCAATTGTCTGGTATGATGAATTCTTAAGGTTCACGTTTGTATTACGAATAGGTGGGATAACGACCTACCGATTGCCTGGCGATTGATCAACCATTGTGCGCACAATATCCTGATTTAAACCGTGGATTTAGGAGAGGAATTCAGATGTTTTGGGCTATTGTGAACCGGATGATAGGTAGCGCGACGGCAATGATTTGTGCGATGCAATTGTGGTATTGGCATTCGAAATTACCCGACTCGGTTCCATCGGATTTTGATGCGGCGGGGCATGTCAACGGCGAGATGAGTCTTCTTGATCTATATCTGCTGATGATCATTCTCCACGTCGTCATGCTGGTTGTGTTTCCAGTTTTAGGTGCATTTTTAAAACTAATTCCCAATAGTTTTATCAACGTTCCGAATAAGGAATACTGGTTAGCACCGGAACGACGTGATTCGACGCTGCTGTTCAATTCGACTTATTTGGTGGCGATTGGGTGGCAGACAAGTTGGTTGCTGATTTTCATTTTTCATTTGACTTGTATGGTTGCGGTAAAAAAGAGAGCCACGATCATGCCCGACTTTAATTATGCGATCGCAGGTTATTTGATAGTGGTGTTTGGTGGGGTCATTTATCTCTACTACAAATTTCGGCGACCGAAGGTCGAGGCGAATTTGAATTGAAAACTTAGAGAACGTGTTTGCCAAGCTCAAGATGCACTGTTTTTCAATGAAGCAACTTGGTTTAAATCAACTGTCAACAAATCGAGAGAACTAAAACATGAATCAAAACAAAGCGATCACGGGGGTTCATAGGCTGTGTTTTTTCTGCCGAATAGAGCGCTTGTATGTATGTCTTTTGGCTATTGCGATTGTGGGATCCCAAGGATGCGACGCCACTGATCGTGTCGGTGTTGAGCATTCGGCGCATGCGGATGTGGCGATTGTCCAAACGGTTGATGCGGGCGCAGAAATTAATACTCCAGTAGTGGCGACAGAACCAGAAAGTAGTCCGGCGTCTGTGTCAGGAGCGGACACGGTTGAGCAGGAGCAAGGAGAAGAGAAATCTAAGGAAGTGTCAAATCAGAGTCCTGAGAAACACGATGAGGTTTCAGAAGAAGGGGACGATTCTGTGTTTTCGCAAGCCGGGAAATTCGTAGGTGATGCCGCTTCGAAAAGCGTTACATCGGCCTCTGAGGCTGGCAAGTGGGTTCAGGAGACGCTTGGTGATGCGACCGAGACTGGAACACAGTCAGCGGCGGATACGTGGGAATGGGCAAATGAAACATTTGAGTCTCTGAAATCTCAGGGTCTGACATCGGCTCAGAGCACTTCTCAATGGTTGGGGCAGGATTGGAAGAATATGGAGTCTTGGCAGTATCAGATTGTAGTTTTAGACGGCGAACCCACCGAAGTGGCTAAAAGGCTAAACGAATTGGGGGAGCAGGGGTGGGAGTGTTTCGATGTGAACGATCTTACGAGTACCTCGACCAAGTTTTACTTTAAGAAACCGACTTTCAGTTACTTGCGTCAATTACCGTTTAAGGATGTTATTAAGTTGGTGCCGTTGATGAATGCCGGCGAAAGGTAAATGGTCAATGTCTTGGCACGGGGAAATGACATGTCAACCAAGAGCGTAGGCCAATTTGACAAAGCGCGGCTGTGTATTGGCCGTGTTGCCCAAAAGTGTGATTCTTGCCAGGACGCCTGCTTAAGATGCCGTCACGCGCGATCCGCGTTCGGTGGCTTCCTTTACGCCTATGAATCGAAAGGAAGGTCGTGGCCCATTTTGTCACGTTTGGTTGCTAGGTATTTTTCATTATGCTCGTTTGCTGGCGGCAAGATTGGAACTTGATCGACAACTTTCAGATCGAATCCACGCAGATTGAATGCTTCCGTCTTCTTCGGGTTATTGGTTAACAAGCGGACGTTGTGAAGTCCCAAGTCTTTTAGAATCTGTATGCCAACCCCATAGTCACGTACGTCGGCCTTGTGTCCGAGAGCGTTGTTTGCTTCGACCGTGTCGAGTCCACCATCTTGCAATGCATAGGCCTTTATTTTTTCGGTCAAACCGATACCCCGCCCTTCTTGCGGAAGGTAGACCAAGACACCGTGGCCTTCCCGGGCAATCATTTTTAGAGCGAGTTCAAGTTGATCACCGCAGTCGCAGCGGAGCGATTCAATTAAATCTCCCGTGAAACAGCTGCTATGCATTCTGACCAGCGGGGCAACCTCCTGCTTGTGAGGTTCACCCATCACAATGGCGATAGGCTCTTGTGCTTCATGTTGAACGCGGTAGGCAATGATTTTAAAATCACCGTGACGGGTGGGTAGGTTTGCGGTGGCTTGTTGGGAAACAAGTTTTTCGCTGACGCGGCGATGAGCGATTAAATCTTCAATCGTGATGATGCAAAGTCCATGGCTTTCTGCAATTTCCATCAAGCGATCGCGAGTGGCTCGGTTTCCATCGTCGTCGAGAATTTCACACAGCACGCCCGCAGGTGCGAGTCCAGCCATTCTCGCCAAATCGACCGCTGCTTCGGTATGCCCAGCACGACGTAAGACGCCACCCCGTTTAGCCAACAGCATGTGAACGTGACCCGGTCTTTGGAAATCGTTCGCGGACGAATGTGGGTCGGCGATGGCGCGGACGCAGGTCGCGCGTTCCTCGGCTGTGATTCCAGTTTTGGCAGAGATGTGATCGAGAGGCGTATGGAACGCGGTTTGGTTGGTCGAGTTGTTGTTTTGATTATCGACCAACGGAGAAATTTTGAGACGTTCGACTGCTTCGGGAAGAATCGGCATGCAGAAATCACCACGCCCGCTCATGACGAGGTTGATCGTCTCGGCAGTTGCGGTTTCCGCCGCACAGATAAAATCTCCTTCGTTTTCGCGTGCTTCATCGTCTAGAACGATGACAACTTTACCCATTTTGATTGCTTCGACGGCGTCGGGAATAGATGAAAACGACTTGTTCATTGTATTTCTTCGATTGAGTGGGATATTTGCGACTCCAACAGGTCGTTCGCACTAGCGGGCGGTTGATGGGCTTATTCTACGGTTCCCAGTCGATTCATGAAGTGCTGAACCGTCAAAATCGAGTCTGGTTAACTAGTCTGGGGTTGTATCATCGGGGCGGTTCACATTCTGCGGATACTATCGACTCGGCAAAATCCGCTACAATCTTATCATCCGGTGCTCGTCACACGGCGTCATCGATGGCGACTGCTTTTTATTCCCCACCGGCGATTTATTTTTGAATTGATTGGCAGGACGAAAATGTCCACTTTTTGGAAGGTTGCTCATGATCTGTTTGCTGACGCTCTACGCCTTTTTGTATTTTGATTGGGGCGGGACGTTATTGCAATTTGCCACGTTCAACACAGCGAGTTCTCACGCCCATTATTATCAGGAAAGCGGTGTTCGGAAATTTTCGGCCGTCGCTCGAATTGGGTCTGATCAGAATGCCAGTTTGGGCGTGCAGCAAGAAGGCGAATCGAAAGAAACCGATTTACCCCCACGACCGAGAAGCGAGGTGAAAAGGAAACGAAAACGGCCAACGTATACGACCAAGCGTGATGTCGTTTACCGTAAAACAGACGAGTTTGAATTAAAATGCGATGTTTACATTCCCGCGGGGGACGGTCCGTTCCCCGCGATATTGGCCGTCCATGGTGGAGCTTGGCGGAGCGGGACAAAATTTATGATGCTCCGACATGCCTGGCGGTTGGTTAGCGCAGGCTATGTAGTGGTCGCCATTGATTATCGCCATGCCCCAAAATATAAATTTCCTGCGCAAATTCATGATTGCAAACATGCGGTGCGGTGGATGAGGGCGAACGCAGATTCTTATAACATAGACGTCGAAAGATTGGGGGCTTTTGGATATTCTGCTGGCGGACATTTGGTCGCATTACTCGGTACGACGAATCCACAGGACGGTTTGGAAGGAGACATCGATGCGTCTCTCTTGGGTTTCTCCTCCCAAATTCAGTGCGTGGCAGCCGGAGGCGCTCCTTGCGAGTTTAGTTGGGTCGCTCCGAATTCGAGTGCGTTGGTTTATTGGCTTGGAAAATCTCAGGCGGAGTCTCCAGAGTCCTATCAACGCGCGTCACCCACAAGTTACATTACGCCTGATGATCCACCGTTTTTCTTGTTTCATGGGGACTCGGATTGGATAGTTCCGGGAGAGTCGTCCTTGATGATGCATCGGAAATTACTTGATGCGAATCTGAAGAGTCAGTATGAAATTGCTCGTGGGAATGGTCACTTGGGTACATTTACCGATATTACTTGGATACATCGATCCATCATTTTTTTTGATAATCATTTGAAGGAAACGCCGCCCCCAATTCGTGACGGGCTGGGGCAGTAATTGTTTAGATTGTAAATTGGTAAACCATTTGCGACGCGGTCACACCGTTGCTCCTTTAAATCGAATAGAACTCCATGCCAACACTTGACAGAGAAGAATACATAGAGCAGTCCTACCTTTTTCGTGGTCTCAACAACCGGACCGAGAAATCGGATCCGATTCAGATCGTGATGCGGCATTTGCGAGACGAAATTCTCAGCACTACGAAGCTACCGATAGCGATCGACTTCTTGTTAGCGGAGTTAACGCACGTCGGGACGATGGCGACGGCAATGAAAAAGATTGGCCATTACTTCGCGCCATTTCAGACGTTTCTCGTTGATGCAGCTGAAGATGAATTGGGTCGTTTTGATATGCGGCGCGCTCTTTTGATTCTTGAATACGAGGCGAAGTTTCGTGCGGAAAGTACTGATCCGATAGGAATGTTCTTTTTTCAGTTTGAAACCATTTGTCAAAATCATTTAGATTACGATTATGGATTGCGGGCGATGGCAGGTGACGGAATCTATGACGAGGTTTGGCGTAAGTGGATCCTATCGATTCGTCATCGGGTAGGGTTGGTCGATCTGGCGGATTTGGTATATGTCCACAGCGAGCACTATGTAGCGCGTCGAAAAAAAAATAGCGAGTTGGACGACGTCGACGGGGATAGTGAAATTCCAGAGGTCGTCCTGTTCGGAGAAAAAGAAGGGCGGATCGCGCTGGCAAATCGAGGCAAAGAGCCGATGTATTTGTTTTCCGCATTGCAGAGACAGCTGAATTACCCTGCCGTCCCGCGGCCCACCAAGAAAGATCCTATCGATGACTTGATTCCAAAAATGGTAAAGCAGCTCGAACGTTTGGAAATGCGAACGAAACTGATGGAAGACGAACAGCGGGATCGAGGCATAGATTTGAGTCAATTCTACAATAAGGACAAATAATCCGATTTTTTTGAAAAAAACAGGCTGGTTTTTGGAAGCGAAAATGCTCGAGAAAGCCGTTCTTATCGGCTTCTTACGCGTTTTTCGGTTTGTAAGCTGCAACTATTAGTTTGTTTGGAGGAGATTGGGCGTTTGGCTCTAGCGAAGCCGACCGGTCAGGATAGAATTTCGGGTCGTTCCCGGAGTTGCTCGTAATGGTTAGAAGTGCCGTTACGCGTTTAAATTCCGGTTCACGGATTCAAAAAAATCAAAAAGCGTAAATGACTATGTCGCTTGGACGAGAATGTATACCGGCTCTCAGAGAAGCAGCGCCTGCTGTTCTGCCTTCGTTATTACTTTGCGACTTCGGAAATCTCGAAAGGGAAATCGAGTTGTTGGAAGAGGCGGGAGTTGCGGGGTTGCATCTTGATGTGATGGATGGCGTTTTTGTTCCGAATTTTACTTACGGCATGACGATTGTTTCTGCCTTGAGGAAGCTTACGGATTTACCGCTTGACGTTCATTTGATGATGGTTCAACCGGAAAAATACATTGAGGCATTTCGTGATGCAGGTGCCGACATAATTACGGTACATATCGAGGCGACCGAGGATGCCTGCGGCTTAATGAATCAAATCAAAGAACTTGGAGTTGTGGCTGGTATCGCTGTTAATCCGGATACGTCGACAACCCAAATTGAAGCTGCGATACCACATGCTGACATGGCACTTGTGATGAGTGTCCATGCTGGCTTTGGAGGTCAGTCCTTTATCGAGCCGGTCTTGGATAAGTTCGATGAGATTCGTGGTATGCCCGGAGGAAAAGATATAATTCTCGAGATTGATGGTGGAATTAATGCCGCAACAATTGGGCCGGCAACTGAGCGAGGAGCTCAGCTATTAGTCGCAGGAAGCGCGATCTTTAAACAAGACGATTATTCGGTGGCGATGGAATCGATGATGGCACAGGTTAAATATAATCAATGAGCGAAATCGAATTCAATGAGAAGCCGCGGATTCTTTTAATCCGAGCTGGAGCGACGGATCTTGACGATCAAGACCGGATCGTGGGCTCGCTCGATATGCCGTTAAGCTCTGATGGCGAGCGTGAGGCGAGAGCGATCGCTCGAGATCTTGCAGGTGTTGGGATCGTTGCTATTTTTTCTGCCGCAGGTCTTGCTGCTCAACAAACAGCCCGGCAACTGTCGCGTTCTGGCGAGGTTCGCGTGCGGGTTGAGGAGAATCTGGTTAATCTCGACTACGGATTATGGCATGGAAAAAGCCGTAGTGAGTTTAAAGAAAACCAACCAAAACTCTATCGTCAATGGCAGGACAACCCCGATTCAATTTGCCCGCCGGATGGCGAACCTGTGGAAGTCGTGCGCGAGCGCGTGAAGGCGACTTTGAAAAAGATTCGTCGCAAGCATAAGTCGGGGACCATCGCGATCGTGGCGCCTGATCCTTTGTTGAGTATTCTGCGATCAGAGCTCGAGGGCACCGAGGTTCGGGACTTGCTCGATGTTCGATGCGAAGAAGATGCTTGGTACGATGTCGACTGGGTATCTGGTTCAGTTTCCTGAATTTCCAACCCTGACAGAATTAAAGCCACTTGAGAATAAGTCAGGACCTGCACTTTGTTGCGTTTTCGGACTTTCAGCTTTTTAGTTCATTGAGTCGGCGGACTGGCTTTTTGCTATCCCCCCGGAAATGATCAGTGAACACGTCCTGATTCGTTTGCAAAGCATTCGGCTTGTGAATGATGACTGTTAAAGAAAACCCGTATGATTCGCCGGATTCACCTAAGGAAATTGCCAAGGTTGCAGAACCGGACAGTTCGCCAGTTGAAATTCCAAAAATCGCGCGAGAGGTGTTTTGGGCTTGGAGAAAATTGAGAGTAATTTAATTGGTTTGCCTTGTATCCTTGACTCTTCGATTGCTTTTTCAGAAATCTTTAGTGATGGTCAACTGTTTTATCTAGTAGTTGAGGGCGCCGTTGTCGCGAATCTTGCTTTTTTCGCCGGTCCTTTGCTCGAGATTAACCTTCGTTGGTGTGGCTACCGTGGAGCCTTCCTACGCTGGATTATTTTTCTGTCCGGAACCGTCTTGGCAGTTTTTCTTGCGGCGTTTGCGTTGTTGATGGAAGTATACCCTCAGCCACTTTAGTCGGGGACGTCCGCGGCCGGTTAGGTGAAATTGTTTGCTTAGAACGAGAGGTTGGGCCGGCGTCCAATTTCTTCCCCACATAACTGGAATTCAGAGATCTATCAAAAATTTGCATTTTTTAATCGAGTTTAGCCGCCCGTTTAAAAAAACAGTCAAACATTGTCCATTGGTTGGCTTATTTTGGGGCAAATTGCGGCTTGGCTTGCGAAGAAATAAGCTGTTTGATATGCTGAAATTCAATTAATCGAAACTTGGCAAGCAAAATCTTTTTCAATCAGCCAGGTTTGCCTCTGCATTGGTTTATATCAACCCATGGACGACAAGCAACGCGAAACTCGACGATCTCATTATCGATTGAGATACCCGCCTGCGTCCCAACCGACCATTGAAATCGACGATGTTACCTATCAGGTGGCTGAGATTTCTGAGGCTGGTGCGCGAATCGTTCTTGCGGGGACTTTTTCTATTGCTCCATCGGCAGCATTTGCCGGTGATATCAAGTTTCATGATGGCGAGAAGGTTTCGATCGAGGGTTTAGTATTGCGGACTCACGGTAATGAAGTTGCTGTTCAGCTTTCAAGTGGAATCAGCATCAAGCGAATGTTGGCTGAACAAATATGGCTGCGAAATGAGTTTCCAATGTTCTTTGATTCTGTTGAACGGGCGCGTGAACGATGGCGCCAGAATGAAAGTCTCGACCGCAGTTAACGTTGTGTCGCTTTTTTGAGCGTTCGGTAAGACTGACTTGGATAGGCTTTGCGCTTGGTGGGAAAATGAAATCCTGAGCGGAAAAATGTCCTGAGAATAATTGTAGCTTCCCTAAAAAGACCGGGGAATGTAATTACTGTCGTAAGAGCGTTGGCGCGGAGCCTTTGTTTGAAATTCCAGATTGCCCGATAGCGATTATTTCCTGCATAATTGAACCGGATGGCACCGAAGTAAAAGCGATTGAGATCGGCTCTCAGAGAATGCGAATGACAGGATGACGGTTTCAAATGATTTAAGAACTGGACGAAGTGACTTCGATCATTCGGAGTGAAAGGGAGAATCACGGAGTGGAAATCCACGGCATCATTGATTTAGAAAAGCACCCAATCTTTGACCGCGATTTTCAGATGCATTGTCGGGCGGGTTTGGATGGTCAAGGCGTTATTTCGCTAGATCAATTTATTCATGATGATGCATTGGAGCAAATGCTTGTCGAGTCGGAGCGGTTGCGGGAGAGGGCTTATTTTTGTCGCCAAACCCATTCTGTTTATCTGACCTCGCCGGAGTCGAGTCTGCCAGTGGATCATGCTGTTAATCGAACCGTCACATCCTCCAAGGGGTGTGTCTGTGACGATCACATTGCTGCGGATTCGCCTCTGCGTAAACTCTATGATTCAGAGATGTTTCGTAAGTTTGTGAATTCGGTAACCGGTCAATCCGCAATCTATCCTTATGCGGACCGTCTGTCCTCGATTAACATCCACTATGCAGAACGCCATCAAGAGTTGGGATGGCATTTTGACAATTCTTCATTCGCCATTACCTTGATGATTCAAAAACCTGAGGTAGGTGGACGATTTGAGTTCATTCGTGATTTCAGGTTCTCCAGCGATGGAAGGGAAAACTACTCGGGAGTGTCCAAACTTCTCGATGGAAAATTAGAACCCGTTTGGCTCAAGATAGATCCGGGCACTTTAGTGCTCTTCCGAGGCAAGAATTCAGTGCATCGAGTTTCGCCCAATGAAGGTGACAAGACGCGTATTCTCGCCGTACTGGCGTACAACTCGTTACCCGACGTCGCGCTTTCTGAAAGTGCGAGAACAACCTTTTACGGCAGATTGAATTAACCCATTAATTACGTGAGCGCTATCAATCACTCGAGCTTCGTTTGCGGAATGGGGAGTACGATTTCCACTGCCCTCGGTAAAGGCGGCTGCCTGTATTGATATTTGGCGACCTGTTTTGACTTTTGGATTGTGATTTGATCCAATTTGGAAATCGTTGAGGGCGATTGAGACTTAGAAACTACCAAAGAATTATAGGAAATTCGATGAGAACGACCGCTGTTTTGTTTTTGGTGTTTATTTTTTGTTCGTCTGTGTTTGCCCAGCCCCCAAGACCGAAAATAGACAAGTTGCCGACAGGGCTTCAAAAAGAAACTAATTGTCTCAATCCCGAGTTCTTGATTTTCTCGCTCCATTCCAGTGGTGAAAAAAAAGTGCCGATTGTAATTTATCTACATGGCGCCGGAGGCGTTGGTGATGACATCAATCGAATTAAGGGACAGCCGATGGGAGTTTGTCGAGGAGTGCAAACATTTCAGAAAGGGCCTTGCATCGTTGTGGCGCCTCAGTGCCTCCGAACTTCCAAGCAAGGCAAGCGAGGGATTTGGAACGCAGACGATCTGAACGTATTGCTGCGGTATTTGAAGGCCACACTGCCGATTGACGAATGTCGAATCTATCTAACGGGCAATAGTATGGGGGGATATGGTTCGTGGATGTGGGGTGGGTCCAACCCTGAACACTTTGCAGCGATCGCACCGATCGTCGGAGGGATTGGCCCCGCTGGCCCCAAGGACATCACTGACGAGCTCACAGAGTGGGCTACTAATTTAGCGAAAATCCCAGTTTACGCATTCGCTGGTGGGAACGACAAAATCGTTCCAGCGGATCGATCTGAAACCATGGTGAAGGAAATCAAAAAAGCGGGAGGTAAGCTCGCGAAGCTTAAAGTTTACCCTAGCGAGGGCCATAATGCATCGCGTGCGGTTTTTAAGGAACGCGAGTATTTTGATTGGATGTTTGAGCAGAAAAAAAAGGCAACTAAATAAATAGTCCCTGAGTCCAAAGAAATTTCTCGTCACCGCAAGATAATTGAAATGTGAAATCGAATTGGATACTAATGAAAGCCGGACTCTAAGATGAATTGGTTCCAAAAGCTAACAGGGCTTGTTCAAGAGTCTCCTGAAAATGTTCGTCAGCACCTGTCCGCGTGCGATGGTGTTTTGAAATCGAATATCAATGGGGCAGCCCATCGTTATGGTCAACTTGAAGTGATTTCTTTGAGAGAGCTGCGTGATCGCGTTGCAGGTCTTGAATGCGGTGACTTTTCAAAGTCATCTACGCGAAAAATATCGATTAAGGAAATCGTCGCGGATGTACTAGATTTACATAGAGACGAGAAAAATCGAAACGCCATTTTCCAAGTTGCTTCACAATTTAATTTACTGGAAATGGTCGGTCCGGGCGTTGTTCCTGAGGCGGGTGTTGGGATTTATGAAGAGGATTTTACTCAAGGGCCGGCATGTGCGATTGCTGCGGGAGCTGGCACAATTTACCGAAATTATTTTGTTGAAAACGATGGCATTCTTGGGCAGACCACTGACCATCAAATCGACACGCTAAAAGATTTGGGGGAGCTGCTCGGTAATTCCAATGGGCATCTATGGGAGATGCGAAACGGGTACGCCATGGCAACAGAGCAGGGTTTGGCTGAGATCTCAAGTCAGATCGCCAATGCATCTCAGCGGAAACAAGACGACCTTCGAGAGGCGCTGAGGATTGGCATACAATGGGGCGTAGAAGTTACACTGTCGGGTAGCGGCAATCGGGTAACTCAGGCATTTTGTTCGGCGCTGCCGGTCGCCTATTCCCGTCATGCCAGTTCGAAATGGGAGCCCTTTGCTCGATTGGTGCTGGAGGCAAGTTATGAATCTGTATTCTGTTCCGCGATTTTGAATCGAGTGCAAACAGGAAATGGGAAACTGTTTCTCACATTGCTCGGTGGCGGTGCATTTGGCAATGAGTTCGAGTGGATTATCTCGGCGATCGAGCGGTCATTGATTAAGTATCAGAGTTTCGATTTAAAAATCGAAATTGTAAGTTTCAGAAATTCTCGGCCAGATGTGGCGTCGCTCGTTGATCGATGGGATTCGTCGATCTAGTTCTGATTTGAAATTGATTGTTTGCCGATGTGGTAATGACAAAACACACGGCCAGGGAATTTTTGCAATCATGACCTGAGATTGGCGTTTCAATTTTACGAGCGAAATCGACTCAAATGTTAGCCAGCTGAATCACTCTCATCAATGAACTTTTTCATTTCGTTTCCTACCGGAAGCAGCGCCTGAGTGAATTCCTCGAAAATGCTTTCAGCATCCGAAAATTGGTCGTTGTTTCCCATCTCTTCTAAGGATGCTGCAAGTTTCGCACAATGAATTGCACCGAGGTGATTCAATGCACCTTTGATGGAGTGAGCTTTTAACCTTAATTCCTTGCCGTCTTTAGTCGCAACCGCGTTTTGAACCGCGGCGACCAAGGAAACTTGGTCTTTGATGAACACCTTCATAAGTTCGCAAAGTAGTTGCTTGTCCCCACCTACGGTTTCAAACGCACGATTCCATTCAATAGCAGAGCTGAACTCCATACCTTCACCTTCGGGGGTTGAGACCTTGAGAGTTTGACGACCGGCTTGAATGCGAATTAAATTGATCAATTCATGGGCGCGGAAGGGTTTAGCGATGTATTCATCCATCCCGGATTCGAGACAGAGTTTTCGATCGTCAGCGCTGGCATGTGCTGTCAGCGCAATGATGGGCACGCGTACTGAACGTGCCGATTCCAATTGGCGAATTTCAAGCGTGGCCTGAATGCCGTCGGTGTCGGGCATCTGGATATCCATTAGGATTAAATCAATAGAATCCTGGTCGAATTTTTCGACTGCTTCGCGACCATTGTTGGCCATAATGACGGTGTGCCCCGCATTCTTCAGGATAGCCGCGGCAAGTTTCTGATTGACGAGATTATCCTCAGCCAGTAGCACATTTAATTGACGGGGAGGAGGAGTTTCTGCCTGGACAGTTTGAGAGGGCATCGATCGTTGATCCGATTGTCCAAGCAAAGCTCTGATTGTCACCAATAAATCAGATTCTTTGATTGGTTTCAAAACTCGCGCTGCGACTTCCGATTTATTAAAATCGAAGTCTGTCTCATGTTGGTTGGCATTGGCAAGGGAAATGATTTTCGTCTGGGAGAGCAACGCGTCCGCTCGTATCTTTGAGGCTAAAATAGAACCACTCTCTTGGTCGAGTTCGATATCGGTGATGACCAATGGAATAGGGGCCTCTTGCAACGCTGTAGCGGTCAATAGTTGCAATGCTCTATCGACAGTTCTTGCGGAAAAGGTCTGAGCGCCATAGTTGTGAAGGGTTTGTTCGAGATTGGATAGCAGATCTGGGTTTCTAATAACCAAGAGAACGGTTTGATTCCAGAGTTCTTGTTTAGTATTCGAAATTGCCGCCGAGTCGATAATGAAATTCGATGTGAAAAAAAATCGACTGCCGCGACCGAGGTAGCTTTCGACTTGGAGTTTACCGCCCATGAGAGAAACAAGGCGTGAAGAAATCGCCAGGCCAAGGCCCGTCCCGCCGTACTCTCTGGTGGTCGAAGTGTCCGCTTGTTCGAATTCCGAAAAAATAAGTTTTTGTTTTTCAATCGGAATGCCGATGCCTGAATCGATTACATGAAACTGTAATTTCACGCTGCGATCCGAGGTTTCCAGATTTTCAACCGACAGTTTAACAGATCCTTGCTGTGTGAATTTCACAGCATTAATTCCTAGATTGATGATAACCTGTCGTAAACGAGTCAAGTCGCCAATGACAAATTGGGGGACATCGGTGGCAACTTCCAGAATCAACTCAATGTCCTTTTCTTTACTCTTGAAGGCGAGGGAGCGAAGGGTGTCACCTAAGGCTTCCTTGAGTTCGAAGGGTTGACTCTCTAGTTCGATTTTACCGGCTTCGATTTTGGAAAAATCTAAAATGTCATTGATCAATCCAAGCAGTGATTCAGCCGATTGCTGAATCATATCAAGATATTCACGGTCCTTGGAATTCGAGGAATTCGAAAGAAGTAGATCTGTGATACCAATAATTCCATTCATCGGAGTCCTGATCTCGTGACTCACATTGGCGAGAAAGTCGCTTTTAGCCTGGCTTGCCGACTCCGCAATTTCTTTTGCGTTTCGAAGAGCCACTTCTGAATTTTTTCGATCCGTAATATCCCAGAACATGCCCTGGATTCCGATTGGATGACCATTTTGGTCCGTCACGACTGCTTTTAAAACTTCGACATGAATTGCTCCGTCGCTCGAAGGGTGAACTTCGGTGTCGTGAAAGAGGGCGCCAGTCGTCAGGACACGTTGGTCATCCGCGTGATATTTTTCTGCGGTTTTCTGTTCAAAAAAATCAAAATCGGTTTTCCCAAGAACCTCTTCTCTGGCGAGTCCTAGATCGTTGCAGTAACGATTGTTTGCAAAAACAATTTTGCCGTCACGGTCTTTGCGGAAAACATTGATCGGAAGGCTTTCAAGAAGCGAATCGTAAATGGCAAGAGTTTCCTCTTGTCGCTGCGCGAATGGGTTTCCTCGAGCGGCATTATGAGCGGTCGCAGCAATAAATTGTTTTGAAGAATCTGGCGAATTCAACAATCGAAAGTGCCCTTGGAATATTTCGGGTGGACCGCTGAGATTAAGAATCCTGAATTTTTGACTGAACGATTGAATCGTTTTGATCTTACTAAAACGATCGTTGAGAAGGACGCGATCTTCTTCCTGAATTAATAGCTGCCATTCTCGATCCGATTCAAGCATCGATTCCCGAGAGCGACCAAAGGCAGATGAGGCAGCTTCGTTGATATGTAAGAGTTGGAGACCGTCGAGTGAAATCGACCAAATCGGATCGCATGCGATGTCGAGAAGACCAGAGAAGTGCTCTCGACCGGGCATGGCGCTGATTAACTCCGTTAATAACTAACCCGGTCTAAATTCGAAAGTTGATGCCGGGAGGTAGTGTGCCGTTAAACGACACAAAATCAATTTTCGAAAGCAATCATGAGCGGTTTGTTATAACCGATCTCGTAAGGAGAAGGCAAACTAAATGGCGTTGCTTGATCAGATGAGTTTTTTGCGAGATGCCGCAATGTCTAAACCCAATGCAGGAACGGTATTTATCAGAACCGCTCCTGCCGGTGATTTAATCTGGGTAAATTAACCAATTGACGCGAGTGCTGCGTCATAGTTGGGTTCATTAACAATTTCTCCGACTAATTCGGTGTGAACGACATTTCCGTCTTTGTTGATCACGACCACTGCTCGCGTGAGAAGTCCTTTGAGTGGGCCGTCTACGAGTCCTACTCCGTAGCCACTTTCAAATTCACTGCATCGGAAAGCGGACAGGTTGGTGACATGCTCAACACCTTCGGCATCGCAAAAGCGTTTTTGCGCAAAAGGTAAATCTTTAGAAATATTCACGACGACGGTGTCTTCGAGTTGTCCGGCTTTACTATTGAATGTTTTCACTGATAGTGCACAGGTACCTGTGTCAAAGCTCGGGACGATGTTGAGAATGATATTCTTATTTTCAAAGTCGGCCATTGTCTTTTCACTTAGATCTCCAGCAACCAAGGTGAAACCAGGGGCGGGCGCGTTTGCCGCAGGGAGGTCGCCGGTTGTGTTGCAGGGATTGCCTTTTAATGTGATTTCCGCCATCTCAATTTTCCTTTGGAGTATCTGATTGTAAGCAGTTAAATGTTTGTACTAACGATGGGATGGGTGCTGAGATTCCCAACCTCCTTAATGCGTTTCAGATTTTATTCTCGATCCGGTTTGAAATGCAGGGGGGGCGTTTGAAGGGATCGAGGATTTTCAATGATTTGTCCGCCGAGTTGAATGAAATGCGGTTTCGTCCGGGAGATTTTTAGAGTTTCACTATTTCTTTTTCTGCAGCAATGGCCATGCCTGCCTGATTTATCTTGTGGGTTGCGGGACTCTTTGGCTGAAGCACGGGATTTGTGTGGTTGAAATGAATGAACCGAATTTTTTTTCTTTCAGAATCGGCGAGCGGTGAGAATCGGCGGATAGATTCGCTGACAAACGGATGAGGGATCAATGCCATGTCCCGACCGGGAATCTCTCCATTCTCAAAAAACGTCCCGTCTAAATAGGCGACGTCTACGGATTGAATCATCTTTTCGATGGATTGATCCCAGCGAGACCATTTGTCGATATCGGGAAGGAAGAGAACGGATTGGTTCGGCCCTTGAATCTTAAAACCAACGGTTTCTGAAAACTCATCACGATGGGGCACCAAAAATGGCGTTACCTCAATCCGGTCATTGAGCTTAACGGGCATGCCGGCGGTCATTTCCATGGTCTTGATATTCTCAAGCTTTACCAGCTGGCTCCAGGGCCCGTTTCGGGTAAGGAAAATTTCCATTCGGGGCATACAATAGGTTTTGATTTGGCGGGCGCCCATCACTTCCCTGCCAAGGTGTATCAATCCTGAGTAATGGCCAATGTGGCCGTGAGTTAGAAAAATGCCGTCCAGCAGCGGTGCATCGGCCTCTCCGTTTTTCTTTTGCCCATGCTGGAGTAATGTCTGTAATTGTTGTGGAAAATCTGGTGTGCAATCGAATAACCATTTTTGTCCCGTCGCATGGTCGATGAGCCCAAGGGAAGCGACCTGGCGGCGGGCGTTTGGGTCTTTCCACGCCACCGCGCAACATGGCTTTTGGCACGCAGCTTGTGGGAAGCCTGCGTCCTGGGCGATGCCGAGAACGATCAATTCCACTGATTCATTCGGAGCTGAATTTTGTGCGAAAGCCGAGAAGTTTAGGCAAGCTCCAATCGTTACGGAAAGGAGCCCAATGGTTGATTTTATAGATGGCTGTCGCATGCGGGGCTCTTTGGGCTATGTGGAACAATTTAAGAGTTTAGAAATTATACCAACTCACCGGCCGCGGTTCACGACTGGGTCTTGATTCCGATTGGGAATATCACTCAAGATTGATAGCGAATGAATAACGAGAATTTGCAGACAAATTAAACGTGTTGCGGCCATGTTGTGAGCGTGGGCAACCGGGCGACAGAATTTTAAATTTCTCTACCGGTTGGTTTTGACGGTCGTCCTTGACACCGAATGGGTGCGGTGATACTTTATTCGCTCACGAGATTCGGTAGATGCGTTTCTCGGTAGGCAATTTCGCACGAATTATTTAGATTTTACGTGCATCTATCTCAGGGCCCGTAGCTCAGCTGGGAGAGCGCTACACTGGCAGTGTAGAGGTCGACGGTTCGATCCCGTTCGGGTCCACCTTTTATCAGTCGAGAAAACATGCTGTTTTCAACCGTTTGACGTCAAACGTGCGACAGGATTCAGAGGATAAATCCGGTATTCATACCGGATCTATTCGTAAACCTGTCATGGACGCACCAATGGCACGTCAAAAAATTCTCGCGGATGGACTCCACCAATGTATCGGTTGCACAAAGCCTCTGGAAACGCAGTAGTTTCCATCCACGGCAAATGACCTGCCCCCCGAGAACGAGTCCACGACAGAACTTAGGGTTTTGTTAGAATTTGGATTCAAAAAGGGGGAAACGCAATGGGACGAAAACGTCATAC
>JAPKBL010000080.1 GCA_028823415.1 Mariniblastus sp. | reverse complement strand
GATTAGCTTTTTGCGATTAGCTTTTTGCGGTCGGGAACTGACGATGCTTAAGAAAACGAAATTTATTGCCCTGCCATGAGTGGCAACATCTCATTGATCATTGTCAGTGCGGCAGGCCCCACGAGGATCACGAAGATACCAGGGAAAATGAACAGAACCAGCGGGAAAATCAGCTTAACGGCGGTTTTAGCTGCCTTTTCCTCGGCGATTTGGCGTCGCCGAGTTCGCATCGCATCACTCTGAACACGAAGCGCTTTACCGACGCTGGTACCAAATTTATCGACTTGAATCATGACCGAAGCGAGGGTCTTTAAGTCATCCACTCCATTTCTTCGTCCCAAATCCATGAGGACAGTCTCGCGTGTCGAGCCCATTTGTAGTTGGTGATTACAATACTTGAATTCGAGGGCGACGACGGGGTGAGTAAACAGCAACTCTTCGGCAACTCTGCGGAGTGCTTGGTCCATTCCGAGCCCTGCTTCGACGCAGACGACCATCAGATCCAACGCATCGGGTAGTCCGAGGAACAATTTTTGTTTTCTCTGAGCTCCGAAAAATCGTAGCAATAATTCTGGCATCAGCATGAAACCGACGAGCGAAGCCAAGGCATAGGTTAAGCTGTACGTGTTTAGGCCGTTGGTAAAAAGTGCGACTCCGCCACCGAGGAAGAATCCAAAACCTGCTGAAACGACTTTTAAGGTCGAAAGAATTTGGGTTGCATTTTCACTCCGCCAACCGGCTTCGTCCAGTTTTTGTTTAAGTTTCCCAGCTTCTTTTTCATTTTTCGGTTGAAGAGCTTCGGAAATTTTCGGACTTGCTTGTTCGAGTAATTTGGTGATCCCTTCTTTCGCACCACCGGAGCTTTTGACGATATCGGATTTGCCAAGGCTCCTGTTTTTCATCTGTTCGAGTCGAGACTCGGTTTTTGTTTTGTTATTGGAAAAAAGGTCAGCGAGCACCCAAAAACCAATTGCTATCGCCGCGAACGCGGCGAAGGGAAGGATTGAAGTAAAGTCAATTTCCGCAATGAGAATCAAAATATTCATGGTTTTATACTTTAATATCGATGATTTTTTTGATGGAGACTGCCCCAATGAACTGGAGGATGAGTCCGCCTAATAGCATTTTTTGGCCTAACGGATCTTCGAATAGCATCATGACGTATTCGTAGTTGAGCTTCATCATGACGAGGAAGAGGACAGGCGGCATTGCCAGCAAGACAACGCCTGAGATCCGACCTTCGCCGGTCAACGCTTGGATTTGGCCGCGGATCTTAAACCGCTCCCGAGTTAGGTGGGAAATCTTATCGAGCACTTCGGCAAGGTCACCACCCGTTTGGCGTTGAAGAACAACTGCCGTTACAAAAAATCTTAGGTCAAGGTTGGGAACCCGTTCCGACATCGCCTTCAATGTATCGTTGAGTGTCATTCCGAGGTTTTGCTGTTCAAAGGCGAGGTTGAATTCTGGGCCGAGTGGTTGATCGACTTGGCTACCGACGAGTTGAATTCCAGACGGCAGGCTTTGTCCTGCGCGGAGTGCCTGTGCCATGAGGTCGAGAGCCGGTGGCAGTTGTTCGCCAAATTTGGTTAATCGTCTTTTTCTCAGCCAGGAGAGAACGGAAAATGGTAATATCGCCGCACCGAGACTGGTTATCGGTGCAAAACCCAATGGAAGAAAAATGATAGATGCGATGCAGGTAACCGCCGTCGCAACAGCAGTGATTGCGATGAAATTTCCGATGCTCGCTTGGGTTCCCGTTTGACTAAGGAATTTCCTAAGGTTCAAGAATTTGTTTAAAAACTCTTCAATTTTGTCGGGCGCATCGTCGAGTGGTGAGTTGAGCAAACTGGCGGGAGTGGCGACCTTGGTGTTCGAACCGCGTCCCTTGTTTTGGGTTAAACTAGCCAAGCGATCTTCGATGTGATCCTGCTGGTCATTCTGAAACAGCATGGACGCAGCGAATACCATGCCGCCGATGCCGACTGCGATCAATCCAAATAAAAGGTAAGTTAACATGTTTGAACTCTTGACGCTTAAATGCTCTGGGGGCTGCCGGAGTTTTTGGGGAGGGTTTGTGAGTTAAGTTAAATTCTTAAAAGATCAGTTTTGTTAGTCTTCCATCATGATGCGTTCACGAAAGATACTGGCAGGTAGTTTGATTCCCATGGCTTCGAGTTTATCCATGCACTTTGGGCGGACGCCTGTGCAGAGAAATTGACCTCGGGTTCGTCCGTTTTCATCGACGCCTTGTTTTTCGTATTTAAAAATATCCTGCATGACGATGGTATCGTTTTCCATCCCGCAAAGTTCGGTGATTTTAGTTACTTTTCGTGATCCGCCTTGAAGTCGATTTACCTGAATGATCAAGTCGACAGCACTTGAGATTTGGCTTCGCATTGCTTTGACGGGTAATTCAAAACCGGACATCATGATCATCGTTTCCAAACGCGAAATGCAGTCACGCGGAGAGTTAGCGTGGGTGGTGGTGAGTGATCCCTCGTGGCCGGTATTCATGGCCTGGAGCATGTCCAGCGTTTCAGGTCCACGACATTCACCGATAATGATTCTTTCGGGACGCATTCTCAAACAGTTTTTCACCAAGTCCGTAGCGGTGACTGCTCCCTTGCCTTCGATGTTAGGCGGACGAGTTTCTAGACGAACCACGTGATCTTGTTGAAGTTGAATTTCGGCCGCGTCTTCAATGGTAACGATTCGGTCTTCATTGGAGATGAAGCTCGAGAGTGTGTTGAGCAAGGTTGTTTTACCGGAGCCGGTACCGCCTGAGATAATGATATTCAATCGGGCTTTCATGGCACCCTCGAGGAGCATGACCATCTCAGGTGTGAACGCTCGGAAATTGAGTAAGTCTTCTAGCTTAAGCGGATTGGCGCCGAAACGCCGAATGGACATGGCTGCGCCGTCTAATGCCAAGGGGGGAATGATCGCGTTGACACGGGAACCATCCTCAAGCCTTGCATCGACCATCGGGCACGTTTCGTCGACACGTCGGCCAACCTTGGAAACGATTCGGTCGATAATTTGGAGTAAGTGCGCGTTATCTCGGAATTCGACGTTCGTCTTTTCCATTTTACCGTTGCGTTCGGCGTAGATGTTTTTGGGGCCGTTAATGAGAATGTCACT
Organism: Mariniblastus sp.; assembly: GCA_028823415.1. Taxonomy (GTDB): domain Bacteria; phylum Planctomycetota; class Planctomycetia; order Pirellulales; family Pirellulaceae; genus Mariniblastus. Next base: position 20,122 of record JAPKBL010000080.1, on the reverse strand, counting down.
AATCAGCGGGTCTTTTAGGAGTAATTCAAGCGGACCAAGCCCGAACGTTTCGTCGAGGACTTCTTCGACCAACCGATCCCGTTCAGTTCGGTTGAGGAAATTGCTTTCACCATCGCATAAGTGCTCGACGACTACTCGAATTTCGCGACGCAAAACATCGCCTTCCAACTCACCAACGCGACTGAGGTCAAGTTTTCCAATTAACTTGCCATGGATCCGCTGCTTGAGTTGATCAAATTCGCTGATTTTTTCTTTGATGGTGGTCATTTATGTCTAATGGAAAACCGAGTGGATTTGATTTTTGCGTTGCTTTTCCGGTCGGAATCACCGGCTTTATTTGCAACAGAAAAATATAGGTCACATTTTATGCCACATAGAATGTTGCAAAAAATAAACAGACCTTATCTCAACTCCCCAGCCAACAAAGGCTATTTTGCTATGAAATCCGAGACATTCTGCGCGATCAAAAAAAAAGATATGAATGGGAAAACCACTACAATTGATTCATCGCGGAAAATGGGAATCCACAATTAGGTCGTCGAAGGCAGAGCTGGATGGTTAACCGAGGAGCAATCTAGGTGGGACACTTTCCTTGAGGCGAGGCCAAACGGATTGATTTGCCGAGAATGAGGCGGCTAAATCCAACGCTCACGTTGTATTGACGGAGTGGGATAAGGAAACGGTCAAGAACGAGTAAGCCAATTGGTAGATCTCAGGTTGCGTTGACGCGCGGGGGCCAGCAACGTTTAGAGTTTCAATCTGATGGCTTATTAACCAGTTGAGAAAAGTCGCCTGGAGTTGACCAGAGTCGAAGAGGCTGGGCCCAAGATCGACGCATAGGCAGTGGCGGGAATGCAATTGCGCCAACCGTTGGGTCAAAGCCGTTCCCCCTGAGATTGCGCGCCGATAGAGGATTAGCGTACCGCAAGAGTCGAGTACATTTTTTTCGGTTCGGTTTGCGTAGTTACGGGAATTGGTTTCCTGTAACTGGTAAATCGGAGCGATCGTGCCGTCTTCCGAGCGCCGACCGGCGGGGCACCACCCTCCATGCGGGATTCCCAATTCGATTGCGACGTCAAGTGCAGCCCGATCCACACCCGTTTGACCACCGGAAATGACCTTTTTAAATGGCATTGAGATCATGGCGCGCTTTCCAAATAACTGATCCGGTTATTCTAGCAGCGTTGGGTAGGCGCGTTCATTTATTTTCCGGCGGTTAGTTTGGAAGAGTGAGTTTTAAACCGCCGGGGAGTGGAGAGTCAGGTTGAACGTCATTGCCTATTTTATCTGTGTTAAGCTGATAGAGCTCAACAAACCGCGACGCTTGGTTGAGTTTTTGTCGGGCAATTTCAAAGAGTGTGTCCCCGTTCGACGTGATGTGATGGGTCGTGGAACGCCCTGACCCGTTTGTCGTTACGGGAGTCATGGACTTCGCTGCGATCGGACATTCCTCGGGCCACAGTTCCTCTAACACACCCTTGGCTGGTGTAATGAGCTCAAGCCCCGGTACTAATTCGTATTCTGCGTGCATTGACTGGTTATAGCGAAACAGAGCGCGAAAATATCTTCCATCCTGGTATGCCTTTTCTGAAACGGACCAATAGGTGTCGCCCGCTTGAGTCTTGTATGTCTGTAACTTCAATGACTCTTCGGTTGAATTCGAATCTGGAATGGGCTCGGGAGCAGTCAACTTGATGGGTGGCTTGTCAGAGTAAGCAAAAGAATTGACTGGACGGGAGAACTTATTACCTTCGGTGACTTGTTTGACGGCTAAGTTGGGAGAGTTTTTCACAATTGAAATCGGAGCGAGAAAAGGTTTCGTTTGGATTTTAATGGAGTTGGTAGAATTTGGCGTCGGCACATACTCTTGACTGTGCTGTTTTGAAGGGGTTGAAAAACTAGGAATCTTTGGTGCCGTAGCGGTCGCTGGCCAGGACGGGCTTGGGCTTGGAAGTTTGAATTGATTGGATTCGAATTGAGCACGGATGACATTGCCATCAACGTTTTTAAAATCCGGGGTCTTGCGTGTCATCAATGGTTTCACTGATCCGACGCTCGTCTGAGGAACTACAAAACTACTTCCGTTGCGTGCAGGTCCAGTAGGCTGAAAGTCGTTTGCGGTCCCAACGGTTACGGAAGGTCTCGTTTTGAGTTCCATCGGAGAGGGGGTTGCGGCCGATTGACCAATCTGAGGAAAATCGTGTTGCGATGGGAGGCCTGCTAACGGTGGAAACTGGTTACTTTTAACTGGTTGAGGGTTTCCCGCTGGGGCATCCGTTTTGGAGACGGTAGACTGAGGATTGTGAGAACTTGCTGGGCCAGTGAGTTGACTCCACGGTAGGATTGGCGCCCGTCCGGTCATCCTGAATGTGCCGACGTATATTAAGATTGCGAAAAGTAACGCGACGACCGAGAGGCCAAGTTTGGCTTCGCGGATCAACTGGTGGCTAGATTGAGGTTTGAATGGGTCGGCCATTTGAATCCCATTGAACGAACGAAGGCATCGTAGGTGGCGGAACTATACAGAAAAGCCAATTGAGATGGAACGCAAAACGCCGTCGAGATGTTCCCAAAATCATCTTTTGCACTGCAACGACTGCTAGCGTTTGTTATGCCAGTTTCTTATTTAGAAACACTCTGGGGACTCAGTGTTTTTTTTTGGGCAACTCTGAGTTTTGCGCTGCGGCTTCGTGGATTGCCCAATAGTTCTTCTTCTCCGGCCATGATCGGCTTGCGCGTGAGAATTTCGAGTTGGTCATTTTGCTGGAGGGACTGTTTAACAATCCGATCTTCCAGTGAATGAAAACTGATAATTGCAATTCGTCCGCCGGGCGAGAGAAGGTCAGGAAGTCGGTTAACCGCGACTCGCAGCCATTTTAATTCTTCGTTGACGGCGATGCGGAGCGCTTGAAATGTTTTTGTGGCCGGGTCGATTGATTTTTTCTTGTTTTTTGGAATGCAAGAACGAACAATACTCGCCAAATGGGAAGCGGTTTCGATTTTATTTGCGTGTCGCAGTTTTACAATTTTTCTGGCAATTCTCCGGCTGAATCGTTCCTCTCCAAATTCGTAGATTAGATCGGCGAGATGTCTTTCGCTAAGCCGATTGACCAATTTAGCGGCAGGTTCCCCCGCCATTTGATTAAATCGGAGGTCAAGCGGGCCGTCGCTGTGAAAGCTGAAGCCGCGATCACGGTTGGCGAGTTGATCACTGGAAAGGCCGAGATCAAGTAAGATGCCATCTACTTCGGTGATGTCGAACAGAGAGAGTTGTTCGGGCATGTCCGAATAATTCGCAGTAACTAAATGGGCGTTGGACGCGGAAATGCGAGTCCTCGTCTCATCAACCGCAATGGGGTCCCGGTCGAATCCAAACAACGTCCCATTGGCTCCGATGAGTTTTAGAATTTCCTGTGCATGGCCGCCTCCACCGAGGGTGCCATCAACGATGGTGCCTCCGCATTGAGGGTTGAGCCCTTCGATGACTTCTTTGGGCAGGACTGGGATATGGATTGTCACGGTGATCCCGTTTCAAATTAATCGATGCGAATGGACAAGTGGATGGCTGAGATCAAGTTTAACCAAATAATGGGACAAACTTAAGGTGTGCGCAACTTGCGGGAATTTCGAGCGAGAAAGACCTGGGTAAGGCAGTCTGCAGTGGCGCGGTATCGCGGGATCAGAACCTTTGTTCATAGGTTTGTACTCTGTTGCCGAGGCTCAGATTGTTTTTTCAAAAAGTTCGTAAACCCGCGATTTCAGAAGTGGCAAAGTGCGACCGATCGCTCGAATTGACTTTAGATTTGCCTCGTCGACCCATGAAAATTCCCATTTTTCAAAAGCGGAAAAGTTCTCCACCAATTCTTGTATCAGCAATATGGCAATTCCCTTTTTGCGGAATTGGTCGTCAACGCCCAGTGCGATCACACGACTATGGGGGGTCTTTTTGATGAGGCGTGGCATTTGCAGCATCCGAATCCAATCAAACGGACCCTTGGCCCTTTTCAAGGCCCAGTTAATATCTGGAATCGTCACTATGTATCCAACGAGTTGGCCATCCCAGTACGCGACATGAATGGTGTCATAGCGGATTACGCGTCGAAGGTTCTTAATCATGAAATTAAGTTCTTCGGGAGTAAGTGGAACGAAGCCCCATCCGAGGGATCGGACCTTGTTGCCCAGTTTATTCACATCTCTCATGGTTTCGTCGAAGTTTTCGGCTGAAACTGTTCGCAATTCCAAATTGGGATAACGGGTGAGAATTTTTTGTTTGGCAGCCTGAAGGCGAATCCACTTTTTACATTTGGTATCTGCCGGATCGGAAATGTACTTAAACGCTAAAAATCGTTTGATGCTGGTAAGCCCGGCGGTTTTCAGTTGATCTTCGTATCGTTGAAGCGTGTAGCCGGTCATGATCATCGGTGGCTCATCGGTACCCTCAACGAGAACCCCAAAATCGCTCTTCATTGAGGGATTTACCGGTCCGCGGATTGAGTCACAGCCTTGCTTTTTTAGCCAGTCGGCGGCGGTATCAATCAGTGCATCGACGATCACCTGATCATCGATAGCTTCGAAGAATCCGAAGAATCCGACGCGATCGCCATGCTGCTGGTTGTGCAGATCATCTTTGATGGCAACGATTCGTCCGACAACGCATCCGTCTCGGTAACAAACAAACATCTCGCGCGAAGCGTGTTCGTAAAAAGGGTGACGTTGAGTGTCCAGCTGAAGTTTTTCCATCGACTTCAGCGGAAAAACAACGACATCGTTCCCCCGATAGATTTCCCGCCTCAATTGATAGAAGTCGCGTGCCTGAGCCGCTGTCGAGACCGGATGAACCGAGAAGGGAGCTGAGGCACTCATTCGGATTAGTGAGCCGAACCGTTCGAGCCAGCCGAGGTTATTCCGGCACCAGGCATCACTGCCGCGACTTTACTGGCTGCCGCTTCGTTTCCCTCTAGCAGTGGAATTCTGGTTGACACATCCACAATGGCTTCGATCAATCGTCGCATATCTTCAGGGGAGTGCAACGCACTGGCCGTCATTCGAATGATCGAAGTTCCGTAAGGGACGGCAGGGTACATAACAGGATTGACAACGATTTTGTAATCGTCCATCAACATGCGGACGGCGGTGAGAGCCATTGCACCGCGAGTGAAAATGGACGTTACCGCACCCTTGGGATTACCAATATTGAATCCTGCATCTCGCAGACCTTCGCGAAGAACAGTGATGTTTTCCCAAAGCTGGTGACGTCGTTCAGGCATGGACTGCATCAACTCAAGTGACTTGATCGTTGCGTTGGTCATACACCCGGGGAGTGCTTTGGTGAGCATAAATCCTGGAGAAACGAATTTGATGAAATCGAGTGCTCGCTTGTTGCCGCAGATGTATCCACCGAAAGTTCCGAATGACTTAGCGAACGTACCGCCATGAAGGTCGACTTGGTCTTCAACCCCAAAATGCTCTGGGGTACCGCGTCCGTTGTCGCCTAACACGCCCGTTCCATGGGCATCATCGACAAACAATTGAGCGTTGTATTTATTCTTTAACTCGACAAGTTGGGGTAACGGAGCGAGGTCGCCCGTCATTCCGTAGACTCCGTCGACAGCGATCAGTTTCGGCTGTTCCAACGGGCAGGCAGCTAATTGGCTTTCGAGGTCATCCATGTCATTGTGACCAAACCAGCTTGCTTCGCCTTTGCAAAGTCTTGCACCATCATGCAAACAACCGTGTGCGTATGCATCTACGAAGACACGTTCCTTTCGCCCGACCATGCAGGCGACCGTTCCGGACATGGCTCCGAGTCCAAGGTTGAAAACCAAACTCGCCTCGGTGCCACGAAACTTTGCGAGGTCGGCTTCAAGCTTCAGGTGCATCGCAGTGTTGCCGGTTAACGGCCGAGCGCCCAAGGGAGTACCTACGCCGCTCTCGGAGCAAATGTCTGTGCCAGCTTTGATGACATCGGGATGAGTCGCTAAGCCAAGATAATCATTGGTGGCAATCTGAAGGTACTCAGTCCCCTCGATTTCTACATTAGGGAGGCAATTGGTAACCGGAAATTGACGGAAGAAAACGCTTGGATCAAAATGATCACCCGTTACTTTTTTCATGCGGTTCCAAAATTCATCGCACTTGTCAAAAATGTCTGGCATGAAAGTATCTTTTGGGTAGATGTTTTGAAAAAGGACTCGGAATCGAACGCTCTGTAGAACCGACACACAAAGGTTTATATCGAGTCGCAAATAGTCGGGCGTTTAGCCTAACTCGGAAAGCTACGTATTTCGTTCGAAGATTGGACCCAGCTAGCGTTTTCAATTAAGTCTTTTGACCGACTTTTCGAACAGTTTTCAGCCTGATAAGTCTACATAGAACCCCCTTCTTTGCAACGCCTGAAATAAGTGATTTGCCATTCTCGATGGACAAACGGTCTAATTTTCATCGAGCGATCAATCAGTGGCTTTCGCCGAGGCAACGAAAAACCTGCCATTAAGGGCGAGATCACTTCCTTCGCACGGTGTTTAGCGGTTCTGTGTGAATTTTTGCGGCACTGGATTGTTGGGCGGCATCTCTACGTTGTGTTCCAAGGGAGAGCGGCGGATCGGAAGAAATCTCTCCTCGCTTTTTGACCGATTTCAAGCGAAACAGTCTTCCTGCGGGGCCAGCAAGGATCGCGGGAAGCAATAACAGATCTCCCAGGAGGGCGGTTAATAGCATAATCATTAGCAGGGCGGCGAATTTAGCCGTCGGCATGAAGATCCCAAAAACAAAAGGCATGACACCAAGCCCGCAAATTAGCGAGGTATCAATCATGGCTTTGGCGCAATGATCAAACGCGAAACGAATGGATGAATATCGCGATAGTCCGTTTTGAGTTCCGCGCCGGTACCAGGTTAGAAAATGGAGTGTATCGTCGACTGCGATCCCTAACGCTACGCTGGCCGTCATCACCGATCCAATTTCAATGGAGATGCCCAGCCACCCCATCGCCCCAAATACGACCAGAGGTGGAAATACATTGGGGATCATCGCAACCAATCCGGCCCAGAAACTCTTTAGAACCACCATCATAATAATGCTGATGATCAGGAAAGCAGTCAAAAAACTGTACGTCAAATCTTGGAGTATCTGATGCTGGGCTTTGTAAACTAGGGGAATCCCACCGGTCAGCTGCGCCGACACACCTTTCAGTTCTAAATGCTCCATTTGATAATTGACATTTTTGCTGACCGTTTCTAAAAACTCGCCATAGTCGATATCGTTGAGTGCAGCGACGCGCAGACTAATTCGCCAATAGGATTTATCACCGATCGTTTTGACTAATTTGGCATCCTCAAAATTTTGGTAGTTTTTATTCCAAAGGTCCAGTTTCGTTTTGCGTTTTAATTTGTCGCGAAAAGTTGAACCGCGCGGCAACCGCGGCTCAAAGGTCGCCACGGAGAGTGTTGCACTGATGGCAGTTGTTTGTTTAATCGCCTGCTCAACCGATTTGACTACTTGCATCCGCTGCCAATTTGAAAAATCATTTTCTTCATCAAACTGGAGAACGACTTCCATCGGCACGAGCGATCCAAGATTCGTTTCAAGCCATTTATAGTCGGTGATGATTTTCGCCCGTTGGGCAAATCTATTTTGTAGCTTGACCGACGCTCCCAACTGAAAAATCCCCGTCGCCAGGAGGGTGACTCCTAGGAGGCAGGGGATAACCACCAGCCAATGGGAGCGGTATACCCAATGCATCAAGAGCGAAGTTGAGCGACTAACGCCGGAAGTTCGCTCACGTTTGGACATCAAACCTTCGTCAGAAAACCGTTTACTAATTCGCCCGCGCATTAAGTAGAGAGTTGCCGGCAAGACCAGCAGCATGACGGAAATACTCGTGAAAATGCCCAAGGCAGAGTAAAAGCCGAAGAGCCGAATGGGAACGACTTGACTGGTTGCCAGTGACAACAGTCCGATGGCTGTGGTCGCCGAGGAGAGTGCAACCGGATAACCGCCATCGATGATCGACTGATCCGCCGAGTTAATACCGTATCCGAGCGTGGAGGCTTTTCGGTAATAATTTACCATGTGAATGCAACCAGAAACGCCCAGAATGAACGTTAGTGTGGGAAGCATCACCATGGTGAGGTTCATCTTGCCGCCGGTCCAATAGAGGAACGCCAGGCTGATGGCAGCGCAAAATCCGGCAAAGAAAATGACTAAGAATGAAAGGGGTAAGTCGCGCAGTCGAAACCAGGTTAAGCAGAAGACCAAGGCAACCGACATTCCAAGAAAACTCTTGAGCGACTTTTGACTTTCGACTTGGATTGCGGCGCCATCGGTGGTCGGCCCGCCCAGTTTGAGCTCACTCGCTTCGAGATTTAATTCCGATTTCGCAATTTCGTATATCTTTTCGACCACGATGCGTCGGCTGTCGACGAGTTTTTTACTTGGAAAGGCGACAATGCAGGTGGTCTCTAAATCCGGACCGATGAGCAGACCTTTCATGCGCTCTTTCGCGATGGTTTCGGAAAGCCCAGAATCTTTGAGCTGATACAACATCCGCTCACCGCTCATCACTTTGCTGAAAGCCGGTAAAACAGGAAGCGTGTCGCCGTCAGGATCTGGGAGCGTAGCTTCTTGAAATGCTCTGCGCAGTTGGGCAACTTCTGGATTGCCGATCTTGCACTCTTCCCAACTCAGAACAACCATTTCATCAATGCCAAAGCGTTCGAGAAAATTGTCGTAGGTAACCGCTTCTTCGAAGTCAGTGGGAAGCCATTGTCGAATATCAGTCGCACTGACCCGCAACGATTTAATGGCGCCAGTCACTACTAAAGGCGCTATAAATAAAGTCACGCAAAGAATGGTTGTCGACCATTTTGCTAGAAACGTCCGGTTGCCATCTTCCCGGGTTGCCTCCGCATATTTTTTTCGTGGCTTAGAGGGCGGGGAGTCGCTAGGCTTTGATGGGATTTCATCCGGCGATGAGTTTTCGTTAGAGCCCGTCAAGACAATTTCCGATGCTGTTATTTTTGAGGCTTTTTTGATCAGGTGAATTTCATCGAGCCATTTATTTCATCGAGCCATTTGGCAGAGAGCGAAACTCCGCCGGACTCACTAAAATGGAAATTCTATGGATAACCTCGGCGGCTTCCCGGATTGCCAACTGACCCACTGAAGTTTTACTTCACCTGACAACGTTATTGCAACGGTCGAAGTTGAGATTCGCTCATAAAAAATGCCGCCCTGGTAGAGCGGCATTGATTAGATAATTTGTGGCGAAACCGTTAGTAGTGAGTGCTAGAGGCTCCGTAGTCGAGGTTTCCAACTTGGTGGAAGTGGTTGTGGTCGACGTAGAGTACCTCAACGGAATCTTCGTCCTCAAGGGTGTGAGGTATCGGCCAGCCGACAATCTTTCGCTCAGAGAAATAAACGGTGCATTTGTAATGAGCGTGATGCAGTTGAACAGGACCTACCAGCGGAATGACGCGTGGTGGATCGATGTAATCCGCGATCTTCTCTTTAACGATTGTCACGTTGTTACGTTGCGTTTCATTAAGGAATGGAAATCCACCCTGAACTGAACGTGCTCGCTCAAGTGCCCACCAGACTTCATCATCAGATGGCGGATCGAGGGCAATTATCGGCCCACCCGCGGTCAATGGTCCCATAATTGGAACGCGTCCGTATCTCTCCTGAACATGGAATTTATCTTCCTTGTCCTTCTGAAAGTAGGGGGAGACTGGTATAGGAATCGTTAAAATTCCCAAGGAAGGTCCGGTGGAATAAAAGCATCCGGAGCTCGAAACTGTCGCTGCTGCAACCAGCAACATCATGGTGACAGTCAATCTTTTGGTTAACATCGCAAATCCCTTTGTGGTGTAATCACTCTTATGACTACCTATCGTGATAAACTATGCCGGACTTGCGGATATTTCCGACTATTCGGAAAACAATATCTAAATTTGCGCGAATCAACGCTTTCAAATAACAGTTTTCACGGGGTATTGTGTGCAAATTGTGGGTTTGGGGTAAATGCGTTGTTGTTTTGGCGCGAAAATGCATTGGCCGCTCGGTTGTTGCTGGTGACGGTAGGGATCCCAGCGATCCGACCGCCCCGCCGCGTGATTAGCCAGTCCAAGGGGCTATTAAAGGATGCCAGCGTAACTTCGAGAGTATGTGCTTTTCATCAGGGACGACTTCTTTTCCACCGGGCGATGCGAGCGGGTTGTGAGGTCCCCAGAAAACAGGAGGTGCTCATCAACTAATTATCATCTGGTTTTGGGCTTAGCTTCCAATGGGCGAGTTTAGAAGGCCTCCGGCTCCGCGTTTGTTAATCCACCTTAGCTTGGTCTAGTTAACGCGTACTGATTAGGCCTCGTCTCTGTTGTTTTATCACTCACCATCTAATCGAGCATTGAGTTTGCGTGGCAAGTGAAGCTGGAAAGCCATCGGTGGTGAATTCCTTGACTCCTTCGTTAGTTTTAGGAACAAAAAAAAGCCCCGCCAGAAAATGGCGAGGCTTTTTGATGTGTTAAACGCTCCGACCGACTACTTGTCGTGGAAGTCAAGCATCCACCATCCGTCGTCCCATTCGAGGCTGACCTTACGCCATCCAAGAGGAACTTGGGGGTATGGGTAGAATGGGCCGATGTATGGCCAAGCCGATGCACTGTATTGCTGCGGATAAGTCACAGCACCGTAATTAGGACTAGCTGCGTATCCAGGCCAAGCGTAACCAGGAAGGTTAGGTGCTTCGCTCGGTGCACCGGCGTTTGCTGCATATCCGGTAGGCATTGCTGCGCCACCTGAGGTCGCGAAAGGCAATGGTTCGCCTTCAATGACAATTGCAGAGATAGGGTTGCTAACTTGCGTAGCAATAATTTGCCGTTGTCCCTGCATACGGGGAGGGGCAATTGTAGCTGCTTGCTGAAAAACCGCTGGCTGCTGAGCAGGAGCAGTAAGAGCATTGACTTCGATGTCGTCCACGACTTTAACGACCCCGAGATGTCCGGCTTGTTGAGCAGACGTCAGGATAATCATTTCCTGAGCTGGGTTTGATACATGGCCTTTAAACCAAACGGTTCCGTTTTCGACACGCATGTCGACGTTGAAACCCTTTAAATTTCCTTGGCTTTGCTCGGCTTGAAGCCGGCTCTTGATGAAATCAGCGATTTGCTGATCGTCCGCCATACCCAAGACGGGTATAAGCGAGGTTACCGCGACCGCGATTCCAAGCACTAAACGACGCATTAGAGATCCCTCCTGGTTCAAAATCGTTGATCGCAGTCAAACAAATTCTTCAGCTAAATGATTTGTGGCTGTGTTGCCGCAAGATCAAATTGAATTTGTTGGCTCAGTATCAAAAAAATTTTGTAAGTGTATTGAAACAAGCACAACGCTGTTTACAGGCTTGGGTTCCAAGAATCGAATCCGCAATGAATGCTTGCCGCAGAGAGGCTAAAGCTCAAACAAATCAACGTCCATGTCGATTGTTCAAGCTCTCGTTTGCGAGGCCCCCCTCGCGGATTCAGTCCATTGAACCCATGGTTTGTTTCGACCATCAGAAGGATATTAAGACACAATTTTTCCGATTTTAAGGATCTTCTCAGAAATACTGTTGGATCTTGGGTAACTCTTGCCTGGTTTGCTAGCGGAAAAAGTTAACTTAGCGGAACTGTGATAAGTTTGCGTGCAACGGTTGCGTTCGGTAGCAAAAGTCTAAAATTATTGAAACCGTATCATTGAGCCGAAGCACCGACTGAGCCGAAGCAGCGAGTAGTTCATGCTTCACCGGTTTGTGTGTTCACTCGACTGATAGTGGTTCTTGAGGAGATCTTGTCCGAAGTCATTCTTGAAATCTCTCCAGACAGCGTGAACATGGTTGGCTTTATTTTGGGTGTTGTCGTATTCGAGAATAAAGGACGGTCCTTGGACTCGATAATAGTGAGGTTTTCCACGCTCAAGCTCGCCTGCCCAAGCAAAATGTAAGCTATCAAAGCCACCGGCTTCTATCTTTTTCCAATCGTTGGCCGCGAGTTCAGAGCGACATTTGTTGAGATGAGAATCAACAATCTGCCGCAGGACGGATTGTTGTTCGTCGGTCATTTTCGCCGCGGAGAGTCCTTTGGGCGTGAGGACCGTTGCATCTCTGCCGGGGCCGTTGATGACATCTCTGGGGGCTTTTTTGCTAAACACGGCAATCGTCTGCTGTTGGGTGGTGAGTCCCTTCACCAAGCGACGGCCAAGATCTTCTTCTTTGCCAAGCACGCGCACCCCTTTGAATTGTCCGGATTTAACTTCACCTGGGTTGGAACCAAAAAATGCGGGCGTCACGACGACTTCTTTTTTAACGACGGTCACGCTAATGGAGAGGTGGTGCCCCTCAATTCTCCAGCCCCAGGGCGATTTAAGCGACGGTTTTCCAAAAACGAAAAGGTGGTACTTTTCGGGATCACGTTTGGGTGAATTGTTCTCCATTTCATGCAGTATTTGTTCGAGTGCCATGATTTGCATCGACGTCGAAAAACCGCGATGGCTAAGCGCCGTTTGGATCAGCGACATAGCAAGCAGCCGCTGATTGGGCTGGAGGTTCTTAAGGCTGAGGCCTTCCCGTTCCATGGGGATGAATTGCCAGTTTTTTCGCAGTTCATCATCGAGCGGACGCATGAGCGTCGCGGTTTGTGAAGGGGCCAAAGACTGCAACAATTGATTGGCTGCATCCGTCATTTCCGAGGCAATTTCATGGCCGCGAACGTTCGACGTTGAAAAACAAAAACAGACCGCCGTGACAGCGAATAGGATATTTAATTTTAGATTCATGGTCTTCAAGTTGGGGTTCCGAGTGAAAATGGGAAGCCTCATTATCGTAGACGGAAAAAGGAAATACCAGCATTTGAATGTGGTTTCGGTCGATTATTTATTTCGCCAAACGAGATGATCACTGAGCCCCAGTCGCGACTGGAGTTCGGCGATTTCAGATATAAATCTCTTGGCATCGACGGGGTAGCCTTTGGTGGGCTTAATTTCGGGCAGGTGCTTGATCCAATACTGATTCCAAATCGCCATAAACACCTCCCGCAAATACTTGGCAACCATTGACGCCAGCGCCGTTGGCAGAAAGGACTCGCCTTTTGCCTGGAAGCGAATAAAAACATCGTGATCGTCTTTTCGGAAGCTGTAGTCGCTGATTTCCCGAGTTTCATTTCCAACCAACACGAGTTCCTCCGCCAAAATTGCTTGAACAAGTCCCGCGTATTTACTTCTCCCGCCGTGCTTATCGCATCCAATTTCTGTGTCGTCGTCACAATGGGTCATTAATCGATTGACAATTTTAAGGGTGTAGGTTGAGAGTAACGTTGCCTTATTGCCGAGCAAAATCAACTCTTCATTAAATTGTGGTGGGAAAATTGGATGACATTCTATTCCCAATAATCGCACGCCGGCGCGGGCGCAGCTTTGCTGGAAAAGGTCGCCAAGTATTTTGACATTGTCAAGATCGGCAGCCAATGGAAGGTTCTTTTTCTGCGCGTCCAGCCAGAGTTGGCGTTGGCTGTGTGTTTCAGAATGTTGCGGGCAGAGCAGTTCGATTAATTCTTGCCAGTCCGCGGGGATTTTTCCGGAGAGCGCGTAAACCATTGCCAAAACGTTGGTCTCTAGTTGTTCGATGGATCCCGAGTAAACCTTTTTTGAATCTGCAATAAAGACTTTTTGAGATTTGGCGAAGCGCGTCGACTTGTTGGCAACCGCGTCGCTCAATGCGTGGTAAAGATCGGTTTCCGTCGATTCGGTTTCCCATAAGGTGCCGGCGATCGTGAGCGGACCGAGATTGGGTCCGTAGCCTGCTTCGTCAGTTCCAATGAGATACGGCAACTTAACGCTTTCGAGAATCGAATCGGCATTTGTAAAATGGGAGGCAGCGGCGAGGGAATGGCCGATGCGGTTTGGTATGATACTGACACCACTTTAATCAATCGAATGTCACCGGAAAGGTGGTTAGACCCGTCTTGGCGGGTTTTGTATTCTATTTCCACGTTGAAAATAGTTGTTCGACCCGCGCTGGAGAGCATGCTTAATGGAATTTGAAATACTGGCGCAGCAATTCTGGAAGAATGGATTCGTTGTCGTTGAGGACTTTTTCCAGTCCGACGAGATGGATCGACTCTGTGAGTTGATTTTTCAAGAGTTTGGAGAATCACCGAATTTCATGCACGATTCCGAGTTTCTTGAAAAATCCAAAGCGGATGTGATTCCATGGTTTCCACAGCGTGAGGGCGTTTCTGATTTCGATTCCATTGGCAACCAAGAAAATCTTCAACGACTGACCGCAGCGATCTTGGGTGAACGGTGGCGCGAGCAATATTCGATGGTGATGTTCTCTAACCGGAATAGTAATGGGCAGTCATGGCATCAGGACTGTCCGCCGGAGGACGCTTCGCAGTTTAATTTGAACCGCTTGGTTTATCCTCATGATATCGATGACCGAACCGGAGGAAGGACTGTCGTCATGCCGGGGTCTCACCGGCGGGGTGTTCTTCCTGCCGGAGCGCCCAATGAATACCTAGACGGCCAGTTGGTGCTGCAATTGAAAAAGGGGACTTGAGTCCTATTGCATGGCCACTGTTGGCACCGAGTGTTGCCGATTCATGACGGCAAGCGTGTTTCCATCAATTATCGTTCGGCTCCTGCGGATACGCCCGATGACATTACAGATGTCTGCGTTTATCGAAATATGCGGTACCGATTCTCCACGGGCGAAGTACTCGAAGCGCGGGTCTGAAGATGGATGGCGAATCTGATTGTCGACCGGTTAAATTCGGATTGCGCATCGCCGGTCGTGATAACTTGGCCTGATGGATGGAGTATTTAGAGAGCGACCCGATTTCATCCGCCTTGTTTTGCGTTATGATCATGTCGTGATTTGTTTAATATTCTCGAGTGGTTAGCAAAATGAATTCAGTCGATTTTTCGGTTCGGGCCTTAGATATTCTTAAAGAGTTAGGGGCCGAGTTTCCATTGCGGTCCATTGCAAACGGTGAGAACTGGGAGACCGGGGCCGGCGAGGTCGTCGATGTGATTTCACCTATTGATGGGAGCTCGACGGGCGTCATTCAATTTTGCACGCCTGAGGCGGTCGATCAAGCGGTTGCCGTGGCAACGGAAGCATTTCAAACATGGCGGATTGTGCCGGCGCCGGTCCGCGGGCAATTGGTTCGCGAGATCGGTAATGCACTACGGGCCAACAAAGAGCAACTGGCGTATCTTGTTACTGTCGACTGCGGAAAAATTTACCAAGAGGCTTTAGGCGAAGTCCAGGAGATGATCGACATCTGCGATTTTGCAGTTGGGCTGAGTCGGCAGCTATACGGTTTGACCATTGCGAGTGAGCGACCGATGCACCGTTTAACCGAGCAGTGGCATCCTTTGGGGCCCATTGGCGTTATCAGTGCGTTCAATTTCCCCGTGGCCGTTTGGGCGTGGAATTCCATGTTGGCGTTGGTTTGTGGAGATCCCGTTCTTTGGAAGCCTTCGGAGAAAACACCATTGACCGCGATTGGATGCCATTTGATTGCGATGAAGGCAATTGCGGCCTTTGACGAAGCTCCTAACAATCTGATTCAGTTACTAATTGGAGGACGTGAAATTGGTGCGGCGATTGCTGCGCATCCTGGATTACCGCTGATTTCGGCAACCGGTTCTACGGCGATGGGCAAATCCGTAGCAGCTTCCGTGGGAGCAAGGTTGGGTCGTCCCCTTTTAGAGTTGGGCGGTAACAATGCGGCGATCGTAGCGCCGTCTGCCGATTTACCCCTTGCCGTGCGAGGAATCATTTTTTCAGCCGTGGGAACTTGTGGCCAGCGATGCACTTCGTTGCGACGGTTGATTGTTCATGAGTCGATTGCCGATCAACTGATGGAGAAATTGCTTTCTGCTTACAATCAGTTATCCATTGGTAATCCATTAGCGACTTCGACCCTGGTCGGGCCTTTAATTGATGAAGAGGCCTATGAAACAATGCGGGCTGCAATGTCTAGCGCCCAGGCACAAGGAGGTGTCGTGCATGGGGGCGAGCGAATGACCAACGAGATCGGCCACGGGGTTTACGTTAAACCAGCGCTCGTCGAAGTTTCGAAAGATGCCTTGATAACGCAAACAGAGACGTTTGCACCGATTACCTATGTCATTCGCTATACCGAACTCGCGGAGGCGATCGCGATACAAAACAGCGTTAAGCAGGGGCTTTCAAGTTCGATATTTACCAGTGATGTTCGGGAGGCCGAGCTATTCTGTTCGCCAGCTGGTTCCGATTGCGGAATTGCGAATGTGAATATCGGCACCAGTGGCGCTGAGATCGGTGGCGCTTTTGGTGGGGAAAAGGACACCGGAGGTGGGCGTGAATCAGGATCCGACGCGTGGAAGTCGTACATGCGGCGGGCCACCAATACGATTAACTACTCTACCGAATTGCCGCTTGCCCAAGGTATTAAGTTTGACCTTTAGACAATGGTTGGGTTCGTAAATAAACAGCCTCAAGCCCAATTTCAGAGAGCTTTGCGATCTAACGCCGAGCTGTTGGGGCGGACGAGATTTCTTACGATGCCGATTTTTTGAAACGCCGCTAAGCTGATGTAGGTTAAATCGATTTCCCACCAACGGTGCCCATGTTGTGCGGATCTGGGGTCGGCGTGGTGATTGTTGTGCCAGCCTTCGCCGTTGGTCAATAACGCGAACAGCCAATTGTTGCGGCTGTCTTCCCGCGTTTCGTAATTTCGATATCCCCACATGTGAGTGGCCGAATTAATCGCCCAAGTGACGTGCCAAGTGTAGACCGTCCGCATGATCACTGTCCAAAAGAAAAACTGGGCGGTGAACCGGGTGATGTTTTCTGGTGCGAAAACAAATGCAAGTCCGAAACCAACCCCTAATAATAGGAGCGCGTGGGCTGCATAAACCCCAACCCAGTTAAAGCCTCGCTGGAGCCACATGTAATACTTGTCACGCATCAGGTCGCGAACATATTTGTCATAGGCCGCCGCGGTGCTCAAGTCTGCATTGTCGACAAACATCCATCCCATGTGCGACCAATACCCACTGACATTAGGGGTGTGTGGGTCCGGTTGATGATCGGAATGTTGATGGTGCACACGATGGACAAGAACCCACCGTGCTGGCGAGTCTTGAAAACTACAGACGCCCAGTGTCGCCAGGGTGTACTCGAACCACTTAGGGCAATCGAAACCACGATGGGTTAGTAGGCGATGGTAGCCAGCCCCGATTCCCATGGAGGTAAAGATGTAGTTACCAACGGGCAGAAAAAGGAGGCCCCACCAAGAGAAGAAATAAGGAATAAACGCGAGTGGAATGAGGAGGTGAAAAACGACGACTGGGATAACGTAGGACCAAAGCACTTTGCTGTCTGCGGTGACCCCCTTGGGTTTAGGAATCCGCGTTTGGCCAACTCTCTCCTTTTCAACGTGAATGTCTTTCGCAATCGCGTCTGTTTTGGCCGCTTCGTCAGAAATGTTTTTTTGTTCGGGTTGAGTTTCAGTAGCCATGGCTTCTTTGTTCAAATCGTTGAGGAACGGGGCTAACCCGCGAGTCAGAGTGAGCGACTATCATCAATAATAGTCTAGTCTTGTGCCTTCGCTGGCGAAAGTTCACTTATTCACAACGTGTAAACGAACATGCGATTCGCTGCTGGGTTGCCCGTGAAATCGTTTTAATTATTAACGATTAACTGTGGGTTTGGTCCGTTAAATCCACAGAGAGGTCGCTGGCGGGCGAGAATTCAATAAATCGTTCATTGATTTTGATAAGAATCTTGCCAACTTAGTTCAGTCCGGCCTAGATTAAATTCAGCGAGGAGGCCTCGGTGGCGGTTCATTTCAACTGCAAAGACGTATTGCCATCACTCACTTTAGCCTGTGGAATTTCAGTTTCCTCAAGGGCTTCGACGCCGGCGAGGCTCTGCAGTTTGGCCACGTCGAACTGATTCTCAAGAGAAAGCAAGTCCTTGGTTTGGCCGGGCTCAAGTTCTAGCATTAATCCGGAAATGCGCCACCCATCCAAGTGTTTGTGGAGTTGCCAAGTGACTTCCATTTCGTACGGTTTACCGTCTACCTTGTCCATGACATAGGTATCCACATGCGCGAGTTTTTGTTTGTTTGTCGCGTAACGAACCTCTCCCGTCCGGTAGGTGGATGCCGGTCCGCCCATCGGTTCAAGTTTTAAACCTGCTCTTGTCGTCGCTGTTAGCGCTGTGCGGGTTAATAGATTTTCGGCGGCGATACGATTGCCTGATTGTAGTAGGTCGAGGAATCGTTGGCAGACTTCTGATGGCGTCGAATCGGAAGTGATTTCTTTGGAATCTGCTTTTGCGGGTGAAGACATTTCAGTGGCGCTAACCACCGCCACAGAGTTGGTTTCAGGTGAAACCGTCTTGTTCTCGTCGTGAGGGAGCGATTCGCTTGGCGCATTAACTTCCAGTTGAGCGGATTTCTCTTTCATGCAACCAGTGAGAGAAATTAAGCTAATCGCTAAAAAAGCTGTGAAACCAAATCGCCCAAAAAAACGCGGCATTATCAAATCCTTCCGTGGATGTTGCAATCGGAAAACAAATCCGAAAGACTGAACAACGCTCGATTCTGCATTTTTGGTGTAGTGGGTCAAGATGGATTTATTAACCAATTGTTGATTAGCAGGCGAGTTCCCTGCCGAAGCAACAAATTCGCAGTTGGTTGCTATCACTTTTTAGGAAGTTTGGCGTCCGGGAAAAGCGTCATCGGCAGTCGCAGTTAAAAGGGCGTTAAACAGGGGGCGTTACAATAATATCGCGGGACTAGTTGTCGCTTCGTGATCTTGGAGGAGAATTCGTCCTTCCCAATTCTCTCCCAGGCCAATGTGTTTCATTAAGTCTGCTGCTACTGGTTTGGCTGCATCGGTGACTTGTTCCGAGGGTCGTATTGACGACCTGTTTTCCGTTGAGCGAGTGTTCAGAGCATTTGCCGCAGGCGGTGATTTCCCTTAATTCCACTGTCCGTTGAGATGGAAGCGATTGCCGTTTAAAGGGTTCTGGCGTTCTGTTAATCTTCGCTGCTTCGCGATGCTGTTCCGTTTTATTGATTGATTGATTGGAATTCTGGGTGTTCATTCGTTTCTACATTGCTCCGATTGGGTTTCGATTGCTGTTGGCAATCGGCTGTGCCTTGGTCGGTGGATGTGCAATGCAAGAAGAGCGAAGTTCACTTCCGGTGAAGCAGCAATTGGTAGTGGATCAATTGGTCGTGCACTCCGATTTTCATTTACCCAGGAATCATCGCTTGATCAATGAGTTGACGTCCCGTCGGAACGAGATCGCAAGAATCCTAGACATTCCGACCTCTGATGAGTCAATTCATGTTTTCTTATTTGATGATGAAACACATTTTCAAGCGTTTATGGAGCGAGCTCACCCGGAGTTTCCGGGCCGGCGTGCTTTTTTCGTAAAGAGCGATAACAGCCTCAATGTTTATGCCTATTGGGGCCCGCGGGTTGGAGATGACCTTCGCCACGAAGTAACCCATGGATATCTTCATTCTGTCATTCCTAACCTGCCGATCTGGCTCGACGAAGGACTGGCTGAGTATTTTGAAATTAAGCGAGGCAAGCAAGGCCTCAATGGCCCGCACATCTACAGTTTATCAAATCGAATGCGACGGCTCGATTGGCGCCCCGATTTAGCTAGGTTGGAAGCATTGCAGGAGGCAACCGAAATGAATCAAATGGATTATGCGGAGTCATGGCTGTGGGTGCATTTCCTCCTAAGCGGCGACGAGCAAACTCGCAAGATTGTCCAAAATCAGATGAAGCAATTGATTCGTTTAGGTGTTGCCGAACCAATGGCGGAGTCGCTCGCGGAGTCGATTCCCGATTGTGAATCGAAATTGATCTCACACTTACGACGACTGGAAGGGAAATCGACTCTCTCTGATGCTCAGCGTCCGGTAAATGCAATTCCAGTGAGTGACGAAGCGTTTTCGGCGGCGACCACCCAAGGTAAGTAATGGGGCAGTTCCCTCCTGAAGTTCTGGCGACTCGGATTAAGGCGACTCGGATTAAGGCGACTCTTTTTGGATACCAAATTTCTTAATTTTTCGAT
>JAPKBL010000193.1 GCA_028823415.1 Mariniblastus sp. | reverse complement strand
CGACGAATCGCAACCCGGCGATTGGCATCGCTGGACCAGTGACAGCGGCATTGGCATCGGTGACGGATGGCACCACGTCGCGGTGTCGTACAAGTTCGGCGAACCTGACAGTATTCGTGGTTTCGTTGATGGCAAACAAGTGAAAGGCAAATGGGACATGGGCGGCCCCACAACACGGCCGCCGGCATCAACAACCTCACCCGTCTGGATCGGCTCGGCGATGGCGGGCAACGCAGGCAATTCGTTTGACGGACAAATGGATGAATTGGCGGTCTATCGCAGCATCGTCCCGGCCGACGACTTGAAGAACCGCTACCAATGCAAGCCGACACTCATTGTTCGGCCACCGAAATCGGGCGTTAAAGTTGTCAACGAATTGTACGGGCCAATTAGTAGCACCTCGTCAATTCCCACTCGTACTGCCGCGCCCAAAACGACTTGGGACCAAGACACGCTTGCGTTCACGCGACTTCCCAATAACTTCGATTCTTGGGGCGTGCGAGAGGACTGGACCGAGGGCGGTGGTTCGCGAGCGATGTTTGTTCGCTCCTGGATGGATCTGGAGTTGGAACCGGGCGATTATCGGTTCTTGGTTCGCTCGCGTGGCTATTCTCGCTTGTTTGTCGACGGCCAAAAGATCGTGTCGACACCCAAGCAAGAAAACCGCAGCGGTGCTCATCATGTCGTGGATCCATTACCGGAAGTTCCTGTGATGGGAATGCGACCTGCGTTCATGAGTGACCATGAACGGATCGTTGATTTCCACAGCGACGGTGGCCCGCACGAATTGCGGTTCGAGGTGATCGTGGGTGGGCCAAGTTATCGACTTGAGTTCGGTGAGACTAGCGTTGCGATCGCGAGACCAGACGAAATGTTTCAACTGGTATCCAGTAGCGAGGACTACGCATTGGACGACCGGGGATGGCAACGTTTTACTCGAGATCAAAATCGAGCGATGGCGAACTTGGATTCTGCCAACCGACGCTCCCAATCCGCATTGCAGGATGAATACTGGAATCGTCGCCACGCTTACGCAAAACAGCACTTGAAAAGCAACGACCCCGTAGAGTCGATCGACGCGATCATTGGCCAGCGAATCAACGCTGAGAATGAAGTCCGCGCAAATGTAAAATCAATTGATTCCGACGACACGTTCTTCCATGACCACGTCCAACCGATTCTGCAATCGAATTGCGGACGATGCCACGGCGAGAAACAGAAAGGCGAACTGTCAGTCCTTGATCGCGAAAACCTGTTGCGAGGCGGCGAGTCTGGCGACGCTGCAATCGTTCCCGGCAAACCCAACGAAAGCTATTTGCTGGAATTAGTTTCCGCTGACGCAGACGACCATCGCATGCCGCCCAAGGGTGACGGGCTGAGCAATTCAGAGATCCAAACCCTTCGGAAGTGGATCGTAGATGGAGCCGCGATGCCGGCATTGGCCAAGCCGGCAATCCATCAGACGGCCGAGATCGATGAGTTTACTTTTCTACGCCGTGTCTACATCGACACCGTCGGTGTACCGCCGACGAGCGACGAGGCGAACGTGTTCCTAAAGGATCACTCCGCAGACCGTCGAGAAAAACTGGTAGATCGATTATTGAGTGATCCGCGATGGGCAGACAATTGGGTTGGCTATTGGCAAGACGCTTTGGCCGAGAACCCGAACTTGCTGAAACCGACACTGAACAATACGGGGCCGTTTCGCTATTGGATCTACGAGGCGCTCGTGGACAACAAACCGATCGATCGGTTCGCAACGGAACTGATCCAGATGCGAGGTAGCAAGTGGTCCGGCGGTGCGGGAGGTTTTTCGATCGCATCGCAAAACGATTCGCCGATGGCCGCCAAAGCTCACGTGATTGGCACGGCATTCATGGGGGTCGAATTGAAATGCGCCCGTTGTCACGACGCGCCCTATCATTCTTGGAAACAGAGCGATCTTTTTCAGCTCGCCGCGATGCTGCAGCGAGAATCGATCAAGTTGCCGAAAACTAGCACGGTGCCCGCCGCGTTCTTTGAAAAACAGGAACGTGAGTCTCTGATCAAGGTCACACTGAAACCCGGCGAAACGGTCCACGGCGATTGGCCGTTTGCGAGTTTTGCACCCAACGTGCAGTCCGAATTGCTGCAGTCGCCAGGTGATTCGCGAGAATTGTTGGCCGCCCAAGTCTCCGCGTCGCGACGGTTCGCCGAAGTCATCGCGAATCGGCTGTGGAAACGCTTGATCGGTTCAGGCATTGTCGAACCCGTTGACGATTGGCAAGGAAACCCACCCAGCGATCCGCGACTCTTGGCGCGACTGGCCGATGCCTTGATCGAATCCGATTACGATTTAAAGTCGCTGGCGAAATTGATTCTTGTCAGTGACGTGTATCAACGCAAGGCAGTCGACGCTGGCGCTGACAGCCAGTTCTTTGCCGGTCCCCAACGCCGACGCATGACGGCAGAACAAATCGTGGATTCCGCATTCAGTGTCGTTGGGATGACGATGCAAACCGAACAGCTAACTTTGGATATCGAAGGCACTTTGCCCGCCGACCGATTTTTGAACTTTGGTTTCCCCAAACGATCTTGGGAATTCTCCACACTCGCGAACGAACGTGATCGACCCAGCCTAGCGTTACCAAAAGTCCAAGCGATCACGGATGTGCTAACCGCGTTCGGCTGGCGAAACTCCCGTCCCGAACCCACCAGTGCGCGTGAAGAAGATCCGAATCTGGTCCAACCCGGCGCGTTGGCAAACGGAACACTGGGTGTTTGGTTAACCCGCTTGAGTAACGAAAGTGCGATGACGGACTTGATGTGCAAAGAGCAACCTGTCGAATCGTTGGTCGAGGAATTGTTTTTGCGAATGCTGACGCGGTTGCCAACCGCAGCAGAGCAGATGCGATTCGTAGCACTGCTGAGTGACGGATACGAAAATCGTTTGTCAAAATCAGTGCTGGCTTCGCTTACGCCAGATTCAAAACGCTTCCGTTACGTGTCGTGGTCCAATCACCTGAACACCGATGCGAACGTGATCAAAGTTGAAATGCAAGAGTTGGTCCGCCAAGGCCCGGAGCCAACGAGTCGACTAAAGGCACAGTGGAGAGAGAAAGCGGAGGACGCAATTTGGGCGTTGCTAAACAGTCCCGAATCAATACTGGTTCCATGACACCGTCGAATATTTCAATCGAGACTCTTGAAATATCTGGCAGACTCCACGAAAAGCGACAACCAAAGAAAATCGAATTATGAAACGTAGAACTTTTCTTCAATCGGCCGCTACCGCCGCGATGGCTGCACCGCTGCTTGCCTCTGAATCCAATACCCCAGCGTTGGGCAACGCCGAACACTGTGTCATGATTTGGCTCGGTGGCGGTATGGCTCAAATAGATACGTTCGACCCAAAACCAATGGGCGATGCCAAAGCCAAGAAAGCGGGCGGCTATTACCGCAGTATCGATACCGTTGTGCCTGGTGTTGAAGTCTGCGAGCACTTGAGTGAAACGGCCAAGATGATGGACCGCGTCACCGCAATGCGCACAGTGCACCACGATGTCGTCGATGAACACGCCGCAGCGACCAATCGTATGCACACCGGTCGCCCGACGACCGGCACTGTTCAGTACCCGTCGATTGGATCGATCATCGCCAACGAGCGTGGCGCGGCAGCCGACGGAGTTCCGGCGTACATGGTGATTGGGTACCCCAACATCACTCGCGGCCCTGGGTTTCTTGGTCAAAAATCAGGCTATGTGTATCTAACCGATATTCAAAGCGGCCCCGCCGGATTGGCTCGGCCTGCCGATGTCAACGACAAACGTCAAGCCAGACGCCAAGACCTGCTTTCGACCGTACGCGAATCAGGCCGCAAGCGATTCGGTGGCGACAAACTCTATGCCGACTACGACGCAGCCGTCGGCGAGAGCCTGCGATTGAGCGGGCCGGATTTCATGAAGTCGTTTGATTTAAGCGGCGAATCAGATTCGTTGCGAAACAAATACGGCGACGGTTTCGGGCAACGTTGTTTGTTAACACGACGATTGTTTCAATCGGGAGTCCGGTTTGTCGAACTCTCTCACAACATGAATTTCCGGAACGGTACCGGATGGGACACGCATAACGACGGGCAGCTGAATCAGTATTTGCTAATCAAAGAGCTGGATGTTTCGCTTACCGCAATGATGGCGGACCTGGAGTCGCACAACATGCTCAGCAAAACTCTAATCGTGATCAGCGGTGAATTTGGCCGACCCGCACAATTTGATTCCGGCGGCGGCCGTGGTCATCACAGCAAAAATTTCAGTGTGGTCTTGGCCGGCGGTGGGCTGAATCATCAAGGAGCATACGGAGTCAGCGACAACTTAGCCATGAAAGCCGTCGAAAACCCGGTTTCCGTACCCGACCTGTTCGCAACCATTTTCGCAGCGATGGGGATCGATCCCACGAAGAACTTATACAACGGCGACCGTCCCGTGCCGATCACAGACGGCGGCCAAGCGATTGAGAAATTGCTGATCTAACAGGGCAGTCATCAAGAATCCGCAAGCCGCCGAAGGCGTTCAGGCGATTGGCAGGAAACTGAAAGAGATTCATCCCGATATTAACGTCTTGGTGTTTGGCGTGTTGCCGCGAAGGTGCAATCTCGATCATCCCCACCGCAAGCAGATCATTGAGCTCAATTCCTACCTGCCGGATTTGCTCAAAGGCATGAAGGGAGTAAGCTTCCGGGACATCGGCCCCGCCTTCCTTGATAAGAAGAGCCACGACGTCTAGGCCAAAGCCATTGCGCCCGATCTGCTGCGGAATCTGAACGCAAGGAAGAACGCAATTTATGGTGGGCCATTGGCTTTTTTGTTGTCGCCGCCTGTTTGTTCCTCTTGTTTCCGGTTCACAAGATCACCGTACTCGTACTTAGGTTCTTATCAGAGTGGGGCAAAATTGCGTTTGGCATCGGAAACGATGTTGAATAATGGACTCGCCCAACGCATTACATTCGCTTGATCGGTATCTTCTCGATTTCGCCCAGTCGATGTTTGGAACGATCGAAAACCCTCCCGCAACTTCAGCCTAATTCAGACGGTTGGTCGGCCGCAATGGTCTGCTGTTCTGGATTCGTGTTCCAGCCGGATCAAATTCAATTTTTGATATTGGGGAACTTGATATTGGGGAACTCTACACCGTTCAGAATTTTGGAAATGTAATACTGCCCTAGGGTGAAGATGAGGTCGTTACAGTGATTTCGCATGCCCTGTAAAAAAAACAGCTGAAAGACTTAATTGTTTTCGGTCACGTGGGCAGCAAAACGAAAGAGCATTTCCTTTGGGAAGACCGTGACAATCAATGGCTGCAGCACGGTGACAAGCTTCGCGATTTAATGAACTTGCATTACGGCGAGGTGAGCGTAGAGAATCGACTTAACATTGCTGCGCAAGAAAATATTTTGTTGCAGTAAAAAAAAATCCTGTCGCGACAACACCATGGCATCGCTTTTCACATTTACCTCCGCTCCCCTGGAGGTCAAGAATTTGACAACTTCCAGATAACCCTGCTTGGCTGGGAGGCACAGGAGGGTGGGCAGGAGGGATCTTGTGCATCCAGATCCGCGCCACCGAAGGTCAGTAATGTTGTGAAATCCTATTTGCCAAGATACAAATCCATTTCATTGACGGTGCTTGGCCCCGCATCTTCAACGGCCCGTTTCAGGCGGTTCGATTCCGGGTTTTGCCGCTCCTCAGGATCAGCGCCGCGCTTACCAAGATGAGCCCGGCTGAACCGGCGCTAAGGAGGTAGGTGAAAGAGCGAAAGAACTCCAGGCGGGTGGACTCCCCGGCAGCTAGATCTTTGAACAGGAGAATCGCCACCGAGCCGGTGTAGCCGAGGGCGTCGGCGACGTAGATCGCGAAGA
>JAPKBL010000079.1 GCA_028823415.1 Mariniblastus sp. | reverse complement strand
GGCGATGGATGAAAACGGCGATGAAGCGAGACGGTGCAAAATTACTTGGTCGCGTGGTGAATTAGAAAAATGACAGGCAAGATCAACGAAGACGATATCGAACGATGGGATGTCGAGCGATTGTTAACCGCTTATTTTGATAATGAGCTGGAGCCGGCGCAGCGAGCCGAAGTCGAAGCGATGCTGGGCGAGAATCCGAAGTGGAGTGGCTTACTTGACCAGTGGCGAGAATCCGGAGATTCGCTGCGGCAGTTGCCGCTGTACAGTCTTGGGGATGAGTTTTCAGCTGGTGTTCGCTCAAAAATTGACGCGATTCTGTCCTCCAAGCCGAGCAGGCCTGCAGTGGTTGCTTCCAGTTTCGATAGCCAGAAGGCCGGATTGGGCGGGATCATTGCCTTAGCCGCAATGCTGTTGCTGACGTTATTTGTGTTTCCCCGGTTGATGGGAAATGGGACCGATCGGCATGCCGTTGTTGTGGTTGAAGATGTTGATCGAGAGTCCGTTGCTCCTGAGGAAGAGCCGCCTAAGGTAAAGGCCGCGCCCATCATTGCTCCCAGAAACAGTTCGTTGTCCCGGAAAATAAATCGTTCCCCGTCCGTGGATGTTGCGTCAGGTCAGCCCAAGGGCATCGAGCAGGTGTTGTTGATTCAAAATGTAACTTTGTCGGATCTTGAGGCCGTTTTGAATCGGCATGCGATACGCATCGTCGACCTGAAGGGTAAGACGGCAGCCGAGGCACATTTTATTTCCCAGGCGAAGCAGGGGGTGGAGGCCGTTCACGTTGTGAGTCAAAGAAGGAGTATGCAAAGGGCGATTAATGAAATTGCGGATAAAGGGTCAGTTATCGTCACCGCTTTTGCCATTCCCGGACAGCTAGGAACTCGCGGAATTGGCAGTTCTAAGATCGCCAGTAACGACGATGCATCGGCGTTGCAACTCCAACCGGTAGAGTTGAGTGGCGCGGCGGCGACCTCTCGGGAGATTGAGAATTTAGACCGGTGGTTCGGGTTAAGCGACGACGTAGATGACACCAAGTCAGTGGAGTGCCTACTCCTCATTCAGCCAGCCAGGGCGAACGACTAAAGTCTGGCGTCCAACGGCAGCTGGTTGCACTTGCGTTGGAGCATTCCCCTGGGTGCATCGCTTTGCGGCATCCTTCAACATGTTTTCCACGATGTTCGGTGGCTGCGCTAATCTGCATATTCGTTTAGCTTTATCTGATAATCTTGGTGTCGCGAACTTGAGAGGGGCAGTTTAGTCCGTGCAAGCTTGGCTTCCGGTGATTTCGATTCGCCTCAAAAAATGTCTTGTTGGAATTTTTTTTTTTTGGCTTTTCACCAGCACTGATCCGGTTACGCTTTGTTTCTCAAGAAAAGAATCGAATGTCGATCTGATCAACCCATTCAATATCTAAGCGATAAAACCGACTATGGAAAATCAGCCTGAAGCCCCCGTTGCCGTTGTGGAATCAAAGGTTGTTGTTAGCGAAAATGCGACGACGAAGTCAGAGCCGTTTATTGGGCAATGGAATCGGCTCATTTCAACGACCAACTGGGACAAGGGTGAGATTATTTGCCAGTGGCGTGATTCTTTGAAGTCCAATGGCGTGCCCGTGACGGACCGCTCCGATGAGGCTTGGAGCCAATTGGTTGGTGGCGTAACGCCACAGCATGTCGGCCGCCTGCGTCGAACGTTTGAACGATTCGGACACGTTTACCGAGAGTACGATGGTGCCTTTTGGAGTCACTTTTATGCGGCGCTCGAATGGGAAGATGCGGAAATGTGGCTCGAAGGAGTCGTTCAAAACAAATGGTCCGTTTCCGGAATGCGAAAACAGCGATGGGAAACGCTTGGGAAGGTTGGCAATGAACCGGTTGATTCAGACATTGTAGTTTCGGAATCAGCTGAGGAGACTCAATCACTCGCACTTTCGGAGAACGCGCGCAGTAACGATCGGGATTATATGGAAGGTCCCGTTCATGAAGGCCCTGATTGGGGCGATGAAGAACGGCCGGCGGGAAATTCCTCTTCGAATACAGCGACACTTGATGAAGAACCGAAATCCGATTTGGAAATCGAGGCCCCTCATGAAGTCCGACCGTTTGAGTCGTTTACTGATTTGCCAGACGATGTGATGGAGGCGGCCAGCGATTTCAAAGTCGCAATCATTCGACACAAAGCGGATCAGTGGAGCGAGATTAGTCGGAACGACATGGTTGCACTTTTAGATGCGTTAAAGCGTTTGGCGGAATTGGCCCCGGTCTAATCAAGGTTGCGATTGGGTTAGATTGGCGAATCGGTTTAAGCCGCGCTTGCGAATTATTCTATTTTAAACAGGGCCGATTCAACTTGAATCGGCCTTTTTTCTTGCGGTGCTGAGTGAGATCGAAACGGATGTCAGGAGTTCTGCAATTCAATGGCGGACGGCTGTTTGTCAATAATTCGCAAGATTCATCACGCAAATTTCGCTTGCGAGCGAGTTTTTTTTCGGACGCGGACGGGATTGGTGAAAAGCAAGCGAGAATCTGTTAGAAAACTATTTCTGAAACGCTTGTTTTCCAAAATATAAACCTCAGAGAGAGCAAAGTATGTCGACCAAAGTTGCAATTATCGGAGCGGGTGGAATGCTTCAGTACCATGCCGGTGGATTCAAGCAGGCGGGGGCGACGATCGTGGCCTTGGCCGACATGAACGAAGCTGCCGCCGCCAATGCAGCTCAGGAATGGGAAATTCCGAACGTTTACAACGACGTTGAAGCTATGTTGGCAGAGTCTGACGCGGATGCCGTCAGTATTATTGTTCCTAATAAATTTCACGCATCTTTGGCGATTGAGTGCCTCAACGCGGGGAAGCATGTTTTCTGCGAAAAACCACCAGCGTTGAATGCGGGTGAAGTCGAATTGATGATGGCTGCTGCCGAAAAGGCGGGTAAAAAGTTGATGTTTAATTTCAACAATCGCGCCCGTCCAGAATCTTATCAGATGATGAAGCGGCTCGGCGATGGCTCCCTTGGAACGATTAACTCGGCGCAAGCAAAGTGGGTTCGGCGCACCGGGATTCCCGGGTTTGGAGGTTGGTTTACGACCAAGGCCCTTTCTGGTGGAGGCCCCCTGATCGATCTGTTGCACATGGTCGACTTAGCGATGCATTTCATGGGCTACCCGGAACCGGCATTCGTGCTTGGTCAGACATTCAACGATTTTATCGAGGATAAAAACTTCAAGGGTCCTTGGGGAATTCCTGATAACGCAGAGGGTGTTAATGATGTCGAAGCGGCGGCTCATGGTTTTGTCACATTCAAAACAGGGCAAGTCCTTTCACTGCAGGTCTCTTGGGCTGAGATGGTGAAACGGGAAGAGGTGTCTGTCGTATTTCAGGGCAGTAAGGGTGGCGGTAAAGTGGAAAGGCTATTCGAGACCGATGGATTGGATGAGACCGCGATTGACACTTGCGAGATCTATTTGCAAGAAAATGGGAAATCAGTAGACACTAAGATTGAAGTCGAAGCGTGCGAGGACATGGGCCGGATTCGATCGGCCGCTAATTTCATTGGCGCAATTGAGGGGACCGAGGAACCGCTCAATACGCCTGAACAAGCCTTGCGTTTGATGCGGACGATTGACGCCATCTATGCTTCGGCAAGTTCGGGTACACCGATTGCTGTTTGAACACCAACGGGCGGGTGAGAATGATCGAGTTGTCCAATGCCTTTTTCATTAATTATTTAGATAAATTTGAGGTTATAAAATGTCGCTAAATCGTAAACTCCGCATGGGAATGGTCGGCGGTGGCCGCGGTGCGTTTATCGGGGCGGTGCACCGGATGGCCGCAGCGTTGGATGGAAAGATTCAATTAGTAGCGGGAGCTTTTTCCTCTGATCCTGAAAAGAGTCGACTCTCGGGTGAAGATTTTATGCTGGCTCCTTCTCGGGTGTATTCCAGCTATCAGGAAATGGCCGAAAAAGAATCGGCATTGCCGGAGGACGAAAGGATCGATTTTGTTTCGATCGTGGCTAGAAATGACCTTCACTACGATGTTTCGAAAACTTTTTTAGAGGCCGGTTTCAATGTGATTTGCGAGAAACCGCTGGCTTTCTCTCACGAGCAGGGAATGCAGTTGGCGGAGGTGGTCGCAGCGACCGGCAAAGTATTTGCACTAACGCATAACTACACGGGCTATCCGATGGTCAAAGAAGCCAAGGCGATGGTTGCCGATGGCAAGCTCGGTCGAATTCTCAAGATTGTGGCTGAATACCCTCAGGGTTATGCTATCACCGCTTTGAAGAATGAAGCAGACGGAGCAATCTCAAATTGGCGGATGGACCCGGGTGTTTCTGGTGTTTCCAATTGTATTGGAGACATCGGCTCCCACGCGGAGAATCTAGTCCGTTACATTACGGGACTAGAGATTGAAGAGTTGGCCGCGGAGCTAACGACGTTTATTCCGGGGCGGCCGCTCGACGATGACGGAAATATGTTGATTCGCTACAAGGGCGGCGCCAAAGGGGTCCTGTATGCATCGCAGATTTCGACTGGTGATGAAAACAACTTGAATATTCGCGTCTATGGCACGGAGGCCTCTTTAGAATGGCATCAAGAACATCCCAACGAGTTGATCGTGAAATTTGCGGAACAGCCTCGGCAGATCCATCGTCGCGGGAATGTTTACAATGGAGAAGTGTGTGGAAAGTACACTCGGCTTCCCTTCGGGCATCCCGAGGCGTTCATTGAAGCATTTGCGAATGTGTACTTGGGAGCTGCCGAAGCGATTGCCGATGAGGTTTGTGGTTCTTACGCTGGGCCAGAAGGCTATGATTTCCCAGCGGTACTCGATGGTGTCGAAGGAATGGCATTTATCGAAGCCGCCGTTAACTCGTCAAAAAATAACTCGGCGTGGACCAAAGTCTGATGCGGAGTAACTTTTTTGGTGTATCAGATCGAATTTGAGATTTAAAATCGAGTTCGAATGGGGCGGAGATCTCGCGAAATGTTGAAAAAGACGGGTTTTGTGATTGACTCCCATGTTTTCTCTAAGTCTGGCTAATTTTGTTCGCACACTACATTTACCGGCGATAATCTTTTAGAATACGTGCCAAGTCGCCCAATTAAAAACGTGAAACAACGCTAAAGAACATTTCTATGATTAGTAATCTCCTTCTCGGTCAAGAACCAACAGTGACCCAGATCCTAGTTATCGTTGGGATCTTGTTGACTCTCTTTTTCCTGTTTATTTTCTTCTTGTTCTTCCTGTCTTTTTTTCGCTGGTGGATCCAGGCTTTTTTCACTGGTGCTAACGTTACTTTTTTCGACTTGGTCGGGATGTCATTTCGGAAAGTGAAAGCCAGCATTATTGTGCCCAGTAAGATCATGGCGGTGCAGGCGCGACTGGACGAACCAGAGATGACAACGAAAGCATTAGAGGCACACTATCTCGCCGGTGGAAATGTTCCGATGGTGGTACGTTCGCTCATCGCCGCGAATAAAGCAAAGACGATCAAATTGAGTTTCCGGGAAGCGACGGCGATCGATCTTGCCGGCCGTAATGTTTTGGAAGCGGTTCAAACGAGTGTCTATCCTCGCGTGATTGACTGTCCCGCAAGAGGGTCTTCTCGCAGATCGCTTGACGCGGTTGCCAAAGACGGTATTCAACTGAAGGTCCGGGCAAGAGTAACCGTGCGTTCTAACTTGCAACAGCTAATTGGTGGAGCAACCGAAGAGACAATTATCGCGAGAGTGGGCGAGGGAATCGTAAGTGCTATTGGTTCCGCAATAACTCACAATAAAGTTCTTGAGAATCCAGATATGATTTCCAAAGCGGTTTTGGCACGTCGACTTGACTCGCAGACTGCATTCGAAATCGTCTCGATTGATATTGCGGACATCGATGTTGGTGACAACATTGGTGCTCGTTTGCGGGCAGATCAAGCTGAAGCCGACACCCGCGTTGCGCGTGCTCGAGCGGAAGGCCGCCGGGCAATGGCGGTTGCGCAGGAGCAAGAGAACAGTGCTGCGATTGAAGAGAGTCGAGCGAAACTGGTTTCCGCTCAGGCTGAAATTCCTAAAGCGATGGCGGACAGTTTTCGGGGCGGAAAATTGGGAATTCTCGACTATTATAAATTGAGAAACGTCCAAGCCGATACTGAAATGCGAAAATCTATTTCGTCCGGTGGAAGTACGTCGTCGAATTAACCTGGGTGAGGAGCAAACTCGGCCATGGCGCGAGACATTGAAGACTTTTTGAGAAAAGCGGCTGAACGCCGGCAGCAACAAAAGAGCGGTGGAGGGAAACCTCCCGAGAACCCTCGAACCGCTTCCCGTCCGCAACCGCAACCTGCGCCGCCTCAACGCTCGGAACCGGTTATCGTTGACGCGGTTGTCGTGAAAGCCAATCCGGCAGTCCCGCGGCTCAAACAGCGAAAACAGCTGCGACCCCCTCGTCCCAAGCCTGCCCCGCGACGCAACCTTCGAGAAGAGAGCGTCGCCGATCATGTTCGAAACCATCTCGATACATCGAGTATTGCTGAGCATGCCAATTCTCTTGGTGACCGTATCGCGAGCGTTCATGATAAGGTGGACGCAAATATTCATCGGCGGTTAGATCATGATTTGACCGAAATTGATGATACTCCCTCGGTAACGGATAGCCTTTCTCATGCGGCAATGCAAGATTCCGGTGCGCCAATGTCTGAGGAATTGCGACGGATGCTGCAAAATCCCAAAACAGTCGGACACGCGATCATCCTTGCGGAAATTCTCAAACGTCCTGATTTTGACTAGCGCGAGCCCGCTCGTTGTTTTGCTTTGATCGAGAATTTTTCATTTGTTGGAATCACCCACCGGGCTCAAGTTTCGAGCTGCAGCCACAATGGGGCGGTAGATCATAAGCTTGTTTTTGTGCGCTCATTTTGATTAATTGAGTGGCAGCGTATGTCTATTGTCATTTTTAAATATGAGTCGAAATCAAAATGTTAATTACCCCTGAAACATCAAAGATTGGTTGGATTGGAACCGGCGTCATGGGGCACAGTATGTGCCGGCACTTAATGGATGCTGGATTTCAAGTTTCCGTTCATAGCCGTACGCGAGAAAAGGCAGACGACCTGATTGCGGCTGGGGCGAACTGGTGTGGTTCACCCAAAGAAGTAGCCATGGCCAGCGATGTTATTTTTTCTATCGTTGGCCTGCCGAGTGATGTTCGGGAGGTATTTCTAAGTGATCGAGGGGTGCTCGCTGGTTGCCAGCCGGGGGCCGTGGTGGTCGATATGACGACGAGTGAACCTCGGTTAGCGATTGAAATTGCTGATGCTGCGCGCGTCAGGGAAGTGCATTCGGTCGATGCCCCGGTTTCCGGCGGCGACGTCGGTGCTAAGGCGGGCTCGCTTTCGATTATGATTGGTGGAGAGGCGGAGGTCGTTGCCGCATTGGAACTGTGTTGGAAAGCAATGGGGAAAACTTACGTCCGGCAGGGAGAGGCCGGCAGCGGTCAGCACGCCAAGATTGTTAATCAGATTCTCGTCGCCGCTGGAATGATTGGAGTTTGTGAATCGCTTCTCTACGCACAACAATCGGGACTGGATCTCGATAAGGTTTTAAAATCTGTCAGCAGCGGCGCGGCTGGTAGTTGGGCACTGTCAAATCTTGCGCCGAGGATCGTTTCCGGTCATTTTGATCCTGGGTTTTTCGTGGATCATTTTGTCAAGGATCTGGGGATTGCGATCGAGGAATCGAGACGAATGTCATTAAAATTACCAGGCTTGGAGCTTGCTTGCGAGCTCTATGAGCGAGTTGCTGCCCGCGGTGACGGCCACTTAGGGACCCACGCCTTACAACTGACATTGGCTGAAATGTCGGAGCTGCAATGGCATTCCAAGGTGACGCCTGCCTAATTGGAATGCCCTATCTGTTGAGTGAACGATTAGGAGAGATAGAGCGAGGCAATCGCTGCAAATTTTTAGGATCTGCGTTCATTGAAGCGGATCCCCTGCGGTTAATCGCAGGTGAGGCCAGTGATTCTATGTTAACGGGTTAAGAGTTCGACGGAGATGAGTTCGACGGAGATGAGTTCGACGGAGATGAGTTAAACTGAGATGTGTTAAACGGAGATGAGTTAAACTGAGATGATGGAAGTGAAACGAAAAAAAATGTTTGATCCGATTGAAATTCGAGAGGATTTTCCGATTCTCAATCAGACGATCCACCGCCAACGCGCGTTGATCTATTTTGACAACGGTGCCTCCACGCAGCATCCGCAACCGGTGCTTGAGGCCATGAATGACTGTTATGTCAAGACATATGCCAACGTGCATCGAGGGACTCACTGGCTAAGCGAACAGTCGTCGGCGCTTTATGAGCAAGCGCGGACTTCGGTGCAGCGATTCATCAATGCGGCCCATAATAATGAAGTCATTTTTACGTCGGGGACAACGGAGTCGATCAATTTGATCGCCCGTTCGTGGGGCGATGCGAATGTCAAATCCGGGGATGAGATATTGCTGACGGTGCTGGAGCATCACTCCAACATTGTGCCATGGCAGCAACTGGCGAATCGCACCGGAGCATCGGTGAAATTTGTAAAACTGACGGAAGCAGGGGAGCTAGACCTCGAGCACCTGCGATCGTTGCTTAATTCGCGAACCAAACTCGTTTCTTTTGCGTCGGTTTC
This sequence comes from Mariniblastus sp., assembly GCA_028823415.1. Lineage (GTDB taxonomy): Bacteria > Planctomycetota > Planctomycetia > Pirellulales > Pirellulaceae > Mariniblastus. The sequence continues at coordinate 14,839 of JAPKBL010000079.1, read as the reverse complement.
TAACGTCTTGGGTTCTCGGGCGCCGGTGGCCGAAATCACGGCTCTGGCTAAAACGGTCGGCGCCGTGGTCGTTGTCGACGCAGCCCAATCGGTGCCCCACGACAAGACGGACGTGCAGCGTTGGGGCGCTGATTTTATTGCCTTCAGCGGGCATAAGATGCTAGGTCCGTCCGGAGTTGGAGTTTTATGGGGGCGTCAGTCAATTCTAGAGTCAATGCAACCTTTCATGGGTGGCGGAAGCATGATTGATCAAGTGACGACCGACGGTTTCACTTGGGGAGAGCTACCGGTAAGATTTGAAGCTGGTACACCGCCGATTGTTGAAGCGATCGGATTAGGAAGCGCCATCGAATATCTCGAAAACATCGATGTCTCAGAAATCGAACAACACGAACAGATTCTAGTAAAACGGGCTTATGAGTTGATTATGGAAGTCGACGGGGCGAAAATTCTTGGTCCCGCGGCGGATTGCCGGGCAGGGCTGGTCAGTTTTGTGATTGAAGGGGTTTCGTCACAAGACGTTTCTATCTTGCTTGACCAGCAAGGCGTCGCGATTCGAGCCGGGCATCATTGTGCAATGCCGTTACACAAGCATTTAGAAATCAAGGCGAGCTGTCGCGCGAGTTTCTATTTGTACAACACGCTGGATGAAGTCGAGCGCATGGGGTCTGCGTTGAAAAAAGTGGTCCAACGGTTGCGCTAGACCACGCGTTGCTGTTTGCTATTTTCGTTTTAACAGTAAGAAAACAGCAGCCACTTGAGCAACGCTGAGCACTAGAAAAAAAATGCCCAAGGCATACCAGCGGGCTGCTCCGGAAGCTGCGATTTCGTGTTTTCCGGGGTGCATCAGGCACAGGTAGCCGATGAAACACGAGGCTAGGATTGAGATTGTCAGCTTACCAGTGAGGAGAGTGCGCCACATAGTTAATTGAGCAAGTGCATTGCGAGCTAAAGAGACGGTCACGGATTTTAGTTTTCAGGCTTCTGCCCGATAAATTGATAGTACGGTGTTCTAAGCAGCGGAACATAGGGCATTCGATTTCGAGCTTCGACCAAATGAGTTTGCTCAAAATGGCTTCGCAGAAAAGGTAAATGATCCGGGGAGGGAAAGACATTGTCGGTCGCGAACCAGGGTTGCCATAAAGACCTTGCGAGCCAGCGGTGTTTCTCGAGTCCTGCAGGTGGGTATTTTCTTCCGACGTAAAAATCGACAACTCCGATATATCCACCTGGCTTCAGCATTGCGAGGGCATTTTCAATCGCTGAAAACCAATCTGGGATCATGGTCAAGGAGTAAGAGAAGGTCACGACATCAGCCTCGCCTTCGGGGGGGCGGAATTTAGTTGCATCGGCGGCGATCGCCTCGGCATTGTCCCATCCTCGCGCTGCAAACCGATCCGTGGCGACATTCAGCAATGACTCGGAAAGATCGACCACGTAAACTTTTTTCAGAGAATCGATGTCGTCAGCAAGGTTCTCAATGTTGGCGCCAGTGCCGCCTCCCATGTCCACCCAGATACCGTCAACTGGTCGCGGGATGGTTTCCCATAATTCCTCGCGGCCCTTTAGAAGTCGTTTACGAAAATCATCATAGGCGGTTGCCTGACCCCCGTAGAAACTTTCCATTCTCTCCGCATGATTGTCACCACGGACTGGTTTGACCAGCATGTGATAGAGGACTTTCATGTCAGAAATAAACGCCATGGTGGTGCACCGGGGTAAAACGAATGGGCTTCAATCAGTCCGTCTGTCGAAGATCATTGCAAAGAATCATGGAAGTTAGGCATGAATATCGGCGATATAAAAACTGCCGTAAGTGTGGACTCGGTCTTTTTGATGGAGCTCGCTTGCCAGCGGTTCGTTGTGGGTCAGCGACGGACTGATGTTTTGGATTTCACCGTTGAGATTTACTTGAACTTGCTCGAGAAAATCAGTTCGCAAGCCTCCGCTTCGCCAGATCGCGCGCGCATTGGGAGCGGCCCGGTCGAGGATTGCCTGCCACTCTGATTCGAGAAGCGGGAAAAATTGGTCGCTCAGCCAGTCCATGTGGTCGAGGAGGACGTAGCGAGAAATCGTGCCGTCATGTTTTTCAAGAAACCCCTGCACCGAATCGGTGTGGGTGGAGACTTTATCAACGAGTCCCCCTTTGAGTTTTTCAAAGTTATCTTCTTTAAGATATTCTGGGCAGCAATTTCGCGTGTAGGCGCCGTTTATATAAACACGCCAAAAGTAATTATCTTTTAGCGGCAACTCAAGAAATACGCTCTCCATGCAATCGCGAATGAACTTGACCAGTCCACCTTGGTATTGCATTTCGATCTGTTTACGCTGCGCCTTGGGGACTCCCAGCATCGACATGGTGGTATCGCGATTCATCGCGAATTTCATCAGGCTCGACCAGAATTTCTTTTGAAGATGGCTCTCGTAAATCTCTCGTTGCTCTTCGAGGGTTTCTGCATTGAGAATCGCATCGAGATGGGGTCGAACGCGAATCACGTTATCTGTGTACGCGCGGACGATTCGCGCGACGGTTCCAGACGTTCCTCGATAGTAGAATGACTTTTTGCGGTTATCGAACCACTTAATTTTTTTGTCCCAGAATGACTGCGACCAGGCAGGAAGGCTCGGGCGCAGTTTTTGCTCATAAATGTTTTGCACGCCGGGGAGCCGTCCTTCGCCAAACATCTTGAAGAAATCATCGAATTCAAGATATCGAATCCCGCTCATCTTGAGGTCAAGCAGCGCGTTTTGTCGCGGGTTCATGTCGACAGCGTGGACGTGATTGGGTTCGGCAAGCGCGTAATCGAGAGAATTGCATCCGGCGGATGTGATGACGAGAATATTGTCATCCGGACCTAGGTCGAGGGCAACTCGGTCAAGCCGCGGGTCTTCCCAGCAGGTATTATAAACGAGGTTATTGCCATGGACGGTAGTAAATATCCGTCGATTAACCCAGTCCGAAAACGCCATGTTATTCTGCCACTCATCGATTTGGAATGAAAATCAAGCACGAATTGTATCAACTGAAGCGTCGAATCAAAACCGGCTTAAATGGAAGAATGGCGGGCTCGGAGAAACCCTTCGAATCTGACAAGCCAGGGAAGCGTTGCCGATTAAAGACTATTTGACCTTGGCATCGGTCATTCGGTAAATCGACCAAACATTTCCATCAGGCCCTTTGTATTCTTTCAAGGAAAATTTCCCCTCAATTGAGATCGGACGGACGGTAAATTCGGTTTCGAGACCAGCTTCAAGACGCACCAAAACGCAATCAAAAATCGCGGCCCCAGGGCCAAAACAGCACTCTTTGTTGTCCCGGACAAAGACAAATTTCGAGAGGCCGCTTTGAGTGAAACTGGGCCTAATGTAGCCCCTCAACTTGACCGTTGAGTTGTGGTAACCATTAATCTTGGGAGTCAGGAGTTGGCGGTTAAAGGAGCTTCCTTTTTCCATCTCGAACTTAAGATCGTCGAAGGTTAGGTCGAATTTCTTTTTGGCTGGCAGCGGCTTAGGTTGCGATGGCGATGTCTGTTTAGGTGTCACCGAGGAAGCCGGTGTGATTTGCTGCGCCTCGACAGGTGTTTGATTGCCAAACCATGACATGCCGCTGGCGGCAAAGAGCAGAATAACCGTGAATTTATTTTTCATGATGGACTGCGTTGATTTGACTTAATTGCAATTCAATAAATGGTGGACCGTCTGCTGGGGATTTCGATTCGTTATCGAATTTGGTCTGCCTCAATTTCATAGTATACCCGAGGAACTTCATCTTCTGAAGTCTGTTTGGTTCCTTGGTTGAGCCGAAACGTTCCTGCAATTTTGTGTAACGAATAATCATGATCGACTGTTTCATCCCCGATGATTTTAATTGCGACCACCTCCGTGATTTTCGGATTGCCACCAAAACAGCAGTCTCCAAAATCACCGACGAGGATGAAATTCTTTAGCTTGGTTCGTTTGGCGCCGGGTCTAACATAGCCTTTCAAGAAGACCTTGTTGCCGTCATATTTCATTGCTTTTTCGGAAAAGGGCAGGGCGGTCTTGATGTTGGGACGCAGGTCGCCATAGGAGATTCTCATGTAGCCTTCGGGAACTTCGGTAGCATAGTCGTAAACATGAAAGACCAGTCCGGACACCGTGAGGATGAGCCCTGCGACCAAGCCAATTTTCCCGATCAGTAGTCCGGATAATTCTTCGGGGAAGCGTCGGAAGTTCCCCAGTGCGACCAACCCAAAAATGGCTGCGAGGATTGGTAGCAGGACAAAATGGGCCGCCATCAAAAAGGTTAACGCGCCCATGATTGCAAAAATCAAGGATGCTAATGCAGCCTTACTGATGGATCGATAAGCGAATTCGTTACCCGGTGTTTGAGCCGAAATTTCTGAATTATTTTCTTGCATGGTCTCAAATAGACAGACGATTTAAGGATCAAGTTAATAAAAACGCTTGAAGACGCGACATGACTGCCGAACGCCGTGCCGGCTAACCAGACATGGTAATTCAAATTGACCGGATATTGGGATGTCAATCGGATCGGTTTGGAAAGTAACCACAACCTGTTGTCCCTCCATTCCGTTTTTAACGGCAATTCGTCGTCGTCGTCGGCTCAAGAGTCTTAAAAATGCCCAGCCCTAAAAAATTAATCGCTCAAACCACCCGTTTACTACCGTCCAAAGCAAAACAAATATTGCCACGGAGAATGCCAGGGGAATCAACAAGATTTGCCAAGTCAAGTTTGGAGCGACAACCGCCGCGACTGGTGCTGGTTCGAGACTTGAACTCGCGACGTCTTGCCCTTGTGTTACGAACGCTTCACGAGGAGGGTTCGGGGGAGCCGCGGTTTTGACTAATTTGATGTCCTCAGAGAGAGCGATTGCCATGGTTTGGGTTTCTGTAGTCCCAGTGCGGGTGTAGTCAAATTCCGTGGCTAACGCATCGGCCGGCGTTGCGAAGGTCTGGCCGATCCTCGTTTTCGCAGGTTCTTGAGGGAGGGGGATTTTTCTGACCACCTGAGACGCCGAGGTGTTCTTTGGGAGGTTGGAAATAGGGGCATCGGCTTTGGAGGGTTCGTCAGTTTTTTTCTCGGGCTCGACCGCGGGAGGCTTTTCAGTTTCCTCTGACTCGTCGTTGTCCCAGTCGTCATCACTGTCGCCAACGCCTAAGAAGAAATCGGCTCGCTGGACGGACTCAGGGTCGATCTTTCGAAGTTCTTCGATGTACTCTTTGGCTTCGGGTTTGGGGCAGGCCCGGAGGTAGGTGATGACCGGTACACGCAACCAGTTGGAATCAGAATCTGCGTCTTTGAACATTTGCACTAAACGTTCCATGACCGACCAGTCTTTCCACCGGGCGAGGTCTGGAATAATCATATCGGCCATTTTGGGGCGATCGAGAAGGTGCCGAATGGCGATAACAATTCTCTTTTTTGGGATCAGGTCGACCTCGGTTCCGTGAAAGCGAAGTGCCGAAACGGCAGCGAGCGTATCGACGTAATCGACCTCTTGGTCTTCTAAAAATGTTGTTTCAATCAAGTCGACGCCCGCTTCTCCTTTGAGGGTCAGATAACATGCGATCAGTGCATCCAGACCCGCTCTCTTTTTCCGGCTACCGGAATTGATGAGTTCTTCGAGCAATTGAGTATCTTCGGGTTTGCCGCAGACGCCGAGCATCGTGAAATATAAGCGTCGCCGGCTAACCGACGTTTCCGGGTTTTTGATCCAGCCGATGAGTTTTTCGCGATCCATCTGGTCCTTCATCGCGATCAGATCTTCGTAGGGAGCCTGAGCGAATTCGTCATAGGCATCGAAGGCAAGAACGGATTCTTTGTCCTCAAAGTAGTTTTGAAAAAACACTAATCTCTCAGGGCCTTTTTCAGGCAGTGCCTGGATATCCGAGAGATATTTAAAAACTCGTTCGCTGGCTTTCATAGGCGTCGTCCAGGAAACTTTCGGAGGGTCGACTCCCATCACGAGAAATTTTTGCCCGAGGGGATAGTTTCCGACGAGCTGGGTTTTGAAAGTCATTGAGTCGCCAACGAATTTTTTTCCCTTGAGAACCTGCTCGATCACGAACTTAGCTTTGGGGAAATCTGCGTTGGGGTCGTCATTGGGAGGTGGGATTTCAACCAGTTTGGCAACGACGGCGATGTCATTGGAGTTGAGTTGATCCGAAAATGTCATTGCCACTGCCGAACAAAACGGACATGCAGCGAGAGACAGGTTCGCTTCGGTATTGTTAGCTGCGGCCCGCTGGGGGACGTTAAGAACCGCAATTACCAAAGTGAGGCTGGCGATAACGGTGAGTGAACGAAGCATTCTGTGGTTTCTCTTAAACATAAAACGGATTTGTTTTTTCGTGGAGATTTAGATTTCGGTGCCTGACGGGAAAACTGCTGGCCGGATGTTGTTTCCGTTTGGCACTCACGAACTTGTTTCCGCCCCTTATACGCATTGATTATCGTATCGGTTTTGGCAAAAAAAAGAAAACGAGCTATTACAAAGATATGTTAAAATCCCTCAAAAAGTGAAGGAAATTACTCAGATTGGGAACTTTGTTATTTCCCAAGTGATTTGGAGACATCCGTTCGGTACGCTGAGATCGCCGGGTAGATGCCGACCAGAACGGCGAGCAGCATTAAGCCTGGGATCACTAGCAGTTCTGGAGAGACCGAAGCGCTGATCAGACTATCGGGGATAATACCGAGAGTTAGCACCGAAATTTCCACCGCAGGGGCAAAATCGAAAAAGCCTAAAGCGACCCCAGTTCGGTCTTCTACGCTTGATCCGAGCAGTTCATTTAAGCTGTGGCCCAGCACCCAGCCGAGAAGTCCTCCCATGAGTGCTAGCAAGACTGATTCACAAAGAATGATGTTCATTACACGGACACGATTGGCACCGAGTGCCCGCATGACGGCGATCTCATGTTTTCTTTGGTTCATTGAGTTGTAAATCCCCACCAGAATACTGAGGGCAGAAACAATGCAGATCATTGAAGTGAGCGCTAACAACATCCAGCGAATCGGGTCGACGAATACCTGAAACAGCGAGGCGACTTCCATCACAGGGTTAACCGCTTGGGCGGCTTTTTGTGATCGTTCGGGCCGATACGGAGTCCAGTTCAGTGTTGTTTCGAGATCGCCTTCGTTGATTTGCCCGGGTAAGAAGTAGCCAATCGCACCGACCTCATCGCTCAGGGAAGTGCGAATTAAAATCGAGGTTACCTCTCGTTGTTCAATCGGCAGTGGGACGCGAGTCGCATTTTGTTTTCTTGCGAACTCCTCTTCCCTCGAAAGTTGTGGAGTTTCGGGGGGTGTTGGTTCAACCACGGCATCAGGGTTATTTTCGATCGTCGCAGGTGGATCGCCCTCGTCGTCAAAAAACGAATCGTCCAGTGGAGCGAGTACAGGTTCGTCTTGTGCTTCGTTGTTGAGATCATCTTCGGTTTTGAGGACGCCATCTTTTTCAATGGTTTTTGCGTGATCTTCCATAAGGAAGAACCCTTCCATATTCAAAAAGACGACCCGGTCGTTGGGCGTTCCGGTGCCGTCGATAATTCCGACAACGGTGTAGTCTTGTTCGTGAATATGGGCACTGCTGCTATTGGGGTCGCCATGGGTGGCTTGCAGTTTATCCCCAATTTTAATGTCACAACGACTGGCGACGACTGCCCCAACAACGCATTCGAATAGTCCATTTTCGTCGCTCTTTTCGACGAAATTTCTTCCTTCGGCGAATTGGAATTTCTTATTCGAATCGATGTCGAGAACTAAGTCGGTAAAAAAGTTGGGGGTGGTTCCGACGCACCGAAAGGCGAGTTGAGTCTCTGGGTCAACATAATAATCGCCCTGACACAGCGGGACGGCTATGTGTGTGTAGCGTTTGTAAAGACCGCGCTCGTTGAGCTTCATCGCCGACGTTTGTTGGAAATCGAAGGCGTCTTTTACTATCGCGTCTGAGAGTGCGGCGCCCATTCCAACGGAGCCCGGAAGAGCCAGTGCGGTCAGCGCCATCGTTTCATCTACGGCTTGTTTTGCATGGTAAGCGATGGAGTTTTTTAGGTCCCGGCTGCGAGTTTCTTTGTCGCAAAAGGCCAAGTAGTACTCGTAAGGGATATTCTCTACGGGTTTACTTAAGTAGTAGACCGAGTTTAAGGTCAGCTGGAGTCCACCCCCGCGGGCACCGACGATGATATTGTAGCCAAAGCTGTTGTTGGCTCGAAATGACTGGGAGACGACGCCGTGGATGGTCAGGACAGCTACGACCATCGTCACACCGAGGCCCATCGAAAGGATGGTCAACAACGAGCCGAAACCACGTTGTTGGATACTCCGCCATGCGATCTTAAATGAGTTCATACTGCTTGATCTTAAAGCTGAGTGTTTTAAGGGTTGGATTGTTGGGCAATGGAATCTGCCGGTTGTCTTGTTTTGGCATCGCCAACAACCAAATTCAGTTGCTCCAGTCGTTCGACGCGTTCAAATTGGTCCGCGACCTCCATTGAGTGCGTCACCATTAGCAATGCTATTTTTTCAGTTTCACAACTTGATTTGATCAAGTCGATAATCTGTTGCTGGTTTCCGGGGTCAACATTGGCGGTGGGTTCATCTGCCAAGAGTAGCGAGGGGCGGTTGGCAAGTGCGCGTGCGACGGCGACACGCTGTTGCTCGCCAACGGATAACTGATGTGGCTTATTATTGAGTCGATGCCCTAAACCAACTCTCTCCAAAAGAGCCTTTGCGCGTTCGGGTGATCTTTTCTTGCTGGCAAAAGTCATTCCTAAAATGACATTTTCGTAAGCCGAGAATCCGGGAAGCAAGTTAAACGTCTGAAAAACATAGCCAAGTTTGTCTGCACGAATTCGATCCCGAGCTGATTCCGAGTACCGAGTTAATTCAACATTGTCGAGAAACACCTTTCCTGAGTCGGGTTGAGTGATTCCGGCAATCGTGTGAAGCATTGTCGTTTTTCCGCATCCGCTGGGACCAATGAGGATGACTTGCTCGCCGGACTCAATTTCGAATTCGGGAATGTCCAGAATCGGCACCCGCTTTTTGTCCGGTTGAACGAAGCTTTTCTTGATTTGATTGAGCTTAAGCATTCAGGTTGATTTAGATGGTTTGAGAGTTGCGGTTGCTACGAAACAGTTTAGCAGGAGTCCAGTTTAGCAGGACTCCAGTTTAGCAGACCCGCTGTTAAGGTTTAGTCAGTATCGAGAGGTTGTTGCCCGTCTCGATCGATGTCCATGATTTATTCTAAAAGCCTGCCTACTAAAATGCCTTACGCCCAGAATAGATCATTCGTTCCCTTTAAATTCAATATTGTGCAGAGTTTCGTCCTGTTTAACGGCTTCGATCGCGTATTTCTCGACTAAGACGCCGTTTGTTATCCGCATCTTTCAACGTTTGACGTTTGTCATGTAGATTTTTGCCGCGACCTACTGCAACCATGACTTTGACAATGCCTCGAGCGTTGAAATACATTCGCAGTGGGATTAGCGTGAGCCCTTTTTCAAAGGCTTTGGTCGAGAGTTTATCGAGCTCTCGTCGGTGCACGAGTAGTTTACGGGATCGCTTTGGTTTGTGATTCCAAAAACTGGCTTGCCGGTACTCGGCGATATCAGCGCCGATTAACCAGAGTTCCCGATTCTCAACCCGAACATACGCTTCGTTGAGCGAGATCTGTCCTTCGCGGAGACTTTTGACTTCACTGCCAATGAGCATGACCCCGCATTCGACCTGTTGGAGAATCTCATACTTGTGACGGGCTTTGCGATTTTCACAAATGACCTGGCTTTGGTCGTCCGCGTTTTTCTTGTCTGTTTTCTTTTTATTCTTCTTTTGAGCGGCCATGGCACTTCGTCGGTGGATTGGGTTACTGAAATCTACACCAGAAATTGAGGGAGGTACACACTATCGACCGTAGCTCGCGGAGGAAACAGAGTCTGGCGGCCTGTTTGGAATGCCCAAGGCAAGTCGGGCGGGGGCTGCCGGCGGTCTGTCGCCGGATTGCGGTTCTTGAACTTGGTCTTTCGCGGCATAGCGAGGAAACAGTGGGAGAAAGGGTGTGAATTTAGCATCTGGCAAAAAAACACGGCAAAGTCTAGACTGAGAAGGCCAGAAAGGGCAAATCCGTTTCTTGAAAAGCCGCCTCGCAGGCCCTTTGAAGAGGAGTGTTTGGCAATGGAAAAGGTAATTTCATTGGGCTGGAACGGATATAACTGTGATCGGAACGTCCGAGTAAATCGAGTGCAAATCGAGTGCAAATCGAGTGCATATCGAGGAAGGCCCGATCCAATCCCGTATTTGTGTTTTCGAGAGTAGAGGTTTGCAATGAGTGGTTTACCCGTAATTAACGGTGGCAATTCGACCGGGGGTGGATCTTGTGGTGGTGGGTCATGTGGCTCGATGGGGGGGAGTACGTCTCAGCCATCGGCGCGATTGCCCAAATGGTTAAAGCGTCAGATTCCCAAAGGGAACAACGTGGGGGCAACGGCTAAACTGCTTGACGAGCTGAACTTGGAAACGGTCTGCGACAACGCGAAGTGTCCCAATCGAATGGAATGTTATTCGCAGCAGACGGCAACGTTTATGATTCTCGGAAAAACCTGTACGCGACCATGCGGTTTTTGTGCCGTGGAGCGTGGGCGACCGGGAGCCTTGGAGCTGGATGAACCTGAACGCGTGGCAGAGGCTGCTCATCGTCTCGGATTGAAGCACGTCGTGATTACCTCGGTGACGCGAGATGACTTACCCGATGGCGGCGCAGATCACTTTTACCAATGTGTCGTTGCGGTGAGAGAAAAAACGGGCGCAACGGTGGAAGTGTTGACGCCTGATTTCGTACATAACAAACCTGCCTTGGATCGCGTGATCGAATCTGCACCCGAGGTGTTTAACCACAATGCTGAAACGGTTCCCCGCCTGTACCGCCGCGTTCGAGGCCCCAAATCGGATTATCGCTGGACGCTTGGTTTACTCGAGCGAGTGAAAGAGGTTGATTCGGCGATTAAAACGAAAAGTGGATTGATGCTTGGTCTGGGGGAAACGCACGAAGAGGTCTTTGAAGTACTCTCGGATCTTTTGGATATTGGTTGCGATTTCTTGACATTGGGGCAGTATCTTCAGCCTTCGCTAGATCGCTATCTGCCGGTGGTTCGTTACATTCCCCCGGAAGAGTTTGCGATGTTAGGTGAAAAAGCGAAAAATATGGGATTTAAGAAAGTTGCCAGTGGTCCATTTGTGCGGAGCAGTTACCACGCCCGGGATATGGCTGAGAGCTTCTAAATTGAGGCTCTGAATTGGTGTTTTAAGCCGGTCTTGAGTCTGGACGGTCAACGACGGTCGCTCAGTCACGTCGTTGAGGCAGAATAATTGCCGCGTTCAGAGACCTGAAAATCGGCCTTTATTGGGTTCTTCTCACTCAAAAAATCGGATAGCTTGCAACGTGATAGAAGTGACAATCAATGGTAAAAAACAGGCCTGTGAAGAAGGGCTGACGATCGTGAAGTTACTCGATTCGCTCGGGATGACGTCTCGGGCGATCGCCGTTGAGATCAACCAGCAAATTCAGCCCCGTGACACTCATTGTCTTGTCGAGGTAAACGACGGGGATATTTTGGAAATTGTTACCTTGGTGGGAGGTGGCTAACGTGACAGATTCAATTTCGCAAGAACGGTGCCAACCGGTTGTGGCTTCCACGGGTTTGGATGAATTCTGCATTGCCGGACACAAGTTTCAAAGTCGACTGATTTTGGGGTCTGGGAAGTACGATTCGTTCGAGGGAATGCGGGAATCGTTTGAAGTTGCGGAGACACAGTGTGTCACCATTGCGGTTCGTCGCGAGCGATTGCATGATAGTTCCGGACGAAATATCCTCGATTTTGTTGACCCAAAGCGGTTTGTTCTCCTGCCCAACACCGCCGGTTGCTATGACGCCGAAACAGCAGTGAGATGTGCCAAGATGGGCCGTGAGATACTTCGGGGCTTGGAAAATCCAGGTGCTGACTGGGTGAAACTAGAGGTGCTCGGCGACAGTCGGTCGCTCTTGCCAGACCCGATAGAGCTCCTCAAGGCGACCGAAACTTTGGTCAAACAGGGGTTTCAGGTGCTCTGCTACTCCAGCGACGACCCGATTGTCGCTCGACGGCTCAAGGACGCTGGTGCAACGAGTGTAATGCCGGCGGGAAGCCCCATTGGTTCAGGGCTAGGCATAATCAACCGAAACAGCTTGCAGATCATCCTCGAAGATCTGAAACATGGAGATCCACAATACCCGGTCATTATTGATGCGGGGGTCGGGACGGCAAGCGATGTGGCGGTCGCGATGGAGTTGGGGTTCGACGCGGTTTTACTCAACACCGCCGTCGCGCGAGCGAAGGATCCGATTCGAATGGCTGAGGCCATGAAGTATGGGGTGAGAGCCGGGCGATTGGCTTACCAAAGTGGTCGAATTCCGATGTCTCGTTACGCGTCAGCCAGCTCACCGGAAGTTGGTGTTATTTCAAAGCGTAATCCGTGAGTGTTTTCGGCAGAATGAGACTGCCAATTCTGTCCCCAGCTTGCCTAAGTTTTTCATCTTAAAGCGGAAAAACTCCTTGACTATAAGTGCGAGTCTGACTAATCTAAAGTCAGATTGCACCGGTTATTACGCCTAGATTTGGGCGGATGCCGCCCGATGCGTTGTGGAAACGCAACAAGACACCACTGAATGAGCAGCTTAGAACGGTAAAAACATGAGCAATTTTTGGAATATCACTAGGTACGGTTTCGCATTGGTCGCGCTTCCTCTCGCGGTTACAGCCGCTGCCTCGGCACACCAGCGGATCGCAAATGCAACACCGATTAGCCTGGAAGTCACTTCGGTGGTCTCCGAGTTGTCGAACATCGGTGTTGAACGGTGTCACACCGTCGCATTGAACCGAATTGGAGGCGTCGACGGGCGTGTTGTCTCGTTTGCATCCAACCAGTCTGATCGAGGACTTTCAGATCTTGTGGTTCGGTTTGTGAAAAACGGAAAGACGATCCGCCAAGGAAAAACGAATTCGGACGGTGTTTTTAGTATCAATGACGTGCCTGAGGGGGTTTACTCATTCATTGCATCGGGTGAAAGCGGGTATGCGGCCTACAGTATCCGCGTGCTTTCGGATTCAAGTGGCAAATATTCAGATGTGGTGGAAGTTGCCGCTGTTACCGAAGTCAACGCAGTTGACCGTTTAATTAATAAGCAAATTCAACCGGAGGCTCAGCGGGCTGGAGCTGACAGTTCTGAGCTGTCCGAAGCCGGGGTTAATCGAGTTGTAGTGATGGATGGTAATTTAATTGGAAGAGCACTGGATTTGGATGGAAATGGAATCTCCCAAATGCAGATTGATATCCTCAAAGATGGGGTTTCAGTTGCCAGTGTGATGACTGGAGTCGATGGAGCGTATGTCGTTCCTGATATCCAGCCAGGGGTTTACGGTTTGGTTGCGGTGGGAGCAAATGCTGCCGCAGTCGTCGGGTTTGAGGCTGTTGAGATTGCCGATCAGGCCATCAAAAGTAGCTTTGTTTCGACGGCGGGGGAAGCGACGCGGAAATACGGTGAGAGTCTCATCGTTTACGTTGCTGCTCGAGAGGACCTTGTTCAAGAAGTTATTATTGAAGAGGAATTCGTATACGAGGATGCTCCAATTGAGTACATCGGTCAGTCGATTGCTTGTGGTGGAGCTTGTGGAAGTTGCGGTCCAGCAGCGGATTCCTGTTGCTCCCCGGCTCCCGGTTGCGGTGGTGGGATTCTTGGCGGTGGCGGTGGCGGCGGTATCGGTCGTCTGATCGCCATTGGCGGGTTAACGGTCGGTGTCATCGCACTTGCTGGCGATGGCGGAGCGACCCCTGTTTCTCCTGTGATTCCTTAATCGCAGCGAACGCAAACGCAATTCAATTTGATGAGCCGGGTGAAACTGATTCGCCCGGCTTTTTTTGTGCCGTCAGGCTTGTTGGCAGTTTGATTCTCGAGTGATTTGGCTTAAGAGGCCCGTCTAAGTCGATTCAACGGAACATAATACTTTTTGTATTTTTTCCCGTCGTCGTACCGCTGCCCGCGGGCATGAGGGACGAGTACCGTGGCGCGTTTGGTAATTCGATTGACTTGCCCCTGAATGACTAGTCCCTCTGCGTGAAACTGCACCTGGTCACCGGGTGAGATCCCCAGTTTCTTTTTCGCCAAATCCTTTGGCGTTAACAGCTGATGTTTGGATTCTGTGTGTCCGAAGAATCGGCTGACGATATTTTTGAACGGATTGGCCGAGCAATTTGAGTTCTTCCAGAGGAGCATTTCAATTAAGTGAACCATTTCGTGTTCCATGATTCTTTGCAGCGCCTCGAGCCGATCTCGGCATGTGATTCCACTGACAATTGCCTCAGTGTTGTCGCGAAAAGAAGCGTAAAGAGGTGTCGTGGCAATGGCAATTTCGAAATCGATTTGCGGTTTTCTTCGTATCTTTGAGGTTTGCATCGTGGTCATTCCACCCGCGGAGGTCATGCGGGTAGAGAGTCGAAACGAGAGAGGTCGATGGGCAGTGCGTTCACATAATTTAGCGACCTCGCCCTCAAAGAAATATTCATCGTTGATTTGAAATAATAGCCCTAAATCCGAGCTGCATAAATTACTGAAATTACCCCGGTCAATGCTGCGGGCGTTGGTGTACATGTATTGGTAGACAGCCTCGGTTGCGCGGGTCCGCACTTCGGGCGTGAACTGGCGGTTGAGGACAATCGCGGAGAGATTTTGTTGGACGGGACTGAAAGGCATTGGCATTAAAAATGATGTAGTGTGTTTTGGCGCTACACGAACGTTAAACGAA
>JAPKBL010000192.1 GCA_028823415.1 Mariniblastus sp. | reverse complement strand
AGGTTTGAGGTTTGAGGTTTGCTCGCAGTGGTTTGGGAACAAACTGCCTTGGTTTCCGAGGGGCGTTATCAGAGAAGTCGGTGAACTGTTTTTTCAGTGAGTCATATCTCGATTCTCGTTGGGGGCCGACCTGTCCAGAGATCAACGAGTGGGAAGCTTCTAGGTATCGGGAGTCGGGCTTGCCGCTTGAAAAAGCGAATTTCTGTCAGAGAGTCTTGCAAATTCTGCGATATCTTCGGATCAAGCGTTTTTTCTTCGATTGGAACAACAGCGGTCGATCAAGCCCGTTTTATGGCTTTAAGGTGGGAATAGCTTCCGTTGCGTTTCTCGATTCAGAGTTGTTGCTTCTGTTTTCTGCGCCTGGAGGTTTGGGTAAGGGTGAACGAATAGGGGTCAAGTTCTTCCCTGACGCCCTTCTTTCGTCGAGCCAGTCTTGAACTTTCCCCACCTCGAATTACAGTGGATGACTAACAGAGACGTCCGTTTGGCGATTCACACCTAAGCCATCATTCGTATGGCTACGATTTCGACTGACGTTCGACTTTGCTCCCTTCCGACCATGCAGGAATTCCTCCTGCGTTACACCGTCCCTCCCTGGTCAAACGGAAACAAAGATGAAAAATCAGGCTTGTTCAGAGGTAATCCGTATCAAACGAAGTGTTGATAAACGTGCTGCTAAAAAACGATCTGCCAACGGAATTTTTAATTACGATTCTCTTGAGCCTCGGCGATTGTTGGCCGTGGCTTCCTCCAGCGGCGTTGATGACGTCACTGCCCTGCAAACAGATTTTTTAGCAACTTCCGATGTTGTCGCAGTTGGAGAGATGGCGGGTGTGGATGTCACCCCGAAATCAAATTTGTTGACGGTGTTGGAAAATAAGCTTCCTATTTCTGAGATTGCGAGTCTGCTTCGAGAGCATATCTCGCTCGCCGAAAATGACACGATGTGGTTGAGTCAGGTTCGAACCGATCACCTTGGTTTTGAGCATTTGAAGTATCGGCAACTGCATCATGGTCTACCCGTCGAGCACGGTGAGTTCACGTTGCATGTTCGCAATGATTTGATCGAAAGTATCAGTGGGAATTACGTCCCAATGATCGACCCGATCGCAATGCCGGAACTTACCCAAGCGATGGCGTTTGAGAGCGCGTTGGAATATGTCGACGCGGATGTCTACGCCTGGGAAGTCGAGTTGAATGATGACCATTCGCATGATGACCATTCGCATGATGAACATTTAAATCATGATCATGCAGGCCATTCGCATGACGAAGACCATGCGTTGGAACAACCGACGGGTGAATTAGTTTACATCTCTTCCGGGGATTCTAATTCGCGTTTAACTTACAAGTTTGATATCCATGCATCGCAACCGATGTCCCGGGCGTACATTTTTGTGGATTCCGTTTCTGGAGAGATTGTCGATGTTCAGGATCGTCTTCACGACGTGGATGTCGCGGCGACTGGTACCAGTCTTTACAACGGCACTGTGAATTTCATCGCCGACTCCAACTCGGGATCGTACCGCTTGAGGCAGAGTACGAACGGGGTCGAGACTTACGACCTCAATAACGGCACGAACTATAGCAACGCGACGGATATTACGAGTTCCAATACAAGTTTTACCGCGAATTCGGTTCATACAGGGGTTCAGGCTCATTTTGGTGCGGAACAGACGCTTGAGTATTTTCAGACAGAACACAGTCGTGATTCTTACGATGATCAGGGAACCACTTTGGTCTCTTACGTGAGTTACAGTAGCAACTATGTCAACGCATTCTGGAACGGTTCGTACATGACTTATGGGGATGGCAACGGCACGTCCTACAACCCTCTTGTTTCTCTTGATATTGTCGGGCACGAAATCACCCACGGGGTCACCGAGTACTCGGCCAATTTGGTTTACTCTTATGAGTCGGGGGCTTTGAATGAGTCTTTCTCGGATATTTTCGGGGAAGCGATTGAGAATTTTGCGCTAGGCAGTAACGATTGGTTAATGGGAGAGGACATCGGTGTGAACCCGGGCAATGCGCTGCGAAGCATGTCCAATCCGTCGGCCAAAGGCGACCCGGACACCTACCTGGGTAGTAATTGGAATGCGACGAGTAGTGATAATGGCGGAGTACACACCAATTCTGGTGTTCAAAACAAGTGGTTTTACATTTTAACCGAGGGTGAGGCGGGGGTTAACGATAACGGTCAGGCTTACGATGTTGCCGGGATCGGGATAAATGACGCCGCCGAAATTGCCTATCGAAATCTCTCGGTTTATCTGACCACGAATTCCCAATACATTGATGCCCGCGAAGGTGCAGCTCAGTCGGCGATTGATTTATTCGGTGCAAACTCGCAACAGCACCTTTCAACAATCGCAGCCTGGGACGCGGTGGGTGTTGGTGGATCTTTTGCGGAAATGACTGTTTTTGAAGGGGATGCCAGCGGCGCAGGTATCAACCGATCCATTTTAAACGGGGATGTGATTGCAGCAGGATTGCCGGATACTATCGCGGTAAGTTTAGACCCCAATCAGACTCTTTCGATTGCCGTTCGCGGAAGCAATGGCCTAATTCCAGAGGTGGAGGTTCGCGATCCTAACAATGTCCTTGTGGGCAACGGGACAGCGATTGACTCAAATTTATCTTTGCCAGCCATCAATTTAGTGGAGTCGGGAACGTATCAAATTTTAATCGACGGAGCCTCCAATAGCAGTGGTGATTATCAAGTTGAAGTCGTGCTTAACGCGGTGGTCGAATCGGAGTCGGTCACAGGGGTTGGAAATAATGATCTTGCGAATTCGGAGAATTTAGACGCCGCGGCGAGATTCCCCGGAACCGCCCAGACGAGCGACCGAATTGCCGTCATGGGTGACCTCGCCCAAGAGCAGATTGTTGTCGCGTCTGACGGTTTTGAGAGCGGTGGCATCAGTGGTGATTGGGTGACGAGTTCAACTGATTCAGGGGGACGGATTGTTGTTACCAATAGTTTCGCAGCCAACGGAAGTGCGAACTCTCTCTTTATGGATCAAACCAACACCGGAACCTATAACCTCAACGAGGCGGTCTACACGGTCGATTTATCAGGTGCCGCAAGCCCCACGTTGAGTTTCTATCATGCGGAATGGGGTGATGAGACGGACTCGCTTCCTGCTAGTTTCTCGGGAAGCTCCAACGGTGACGGAGTCGCGATTAGTGCCGATGGTACCAATTGGCACACCGTGCTGACAAACACGGATAGTGCCAATGGCATCTGGAATTTCGTCGAGATTGATTTGGCGGCGGAAGCGTCGTCGGCGGGTATTTCATTGGGAAGCAACTTCAAACTCAAATTCCAGCAATACGATAACTACCCTTATGATTCTGATGGTCGTGCGTACGATGAGATCAATATCTACACCGAACAGGCATCTCCTGATTGGTATGCGTTCTCGGTTGCCGATGGGCAACAAATCTCAATTGGCGTGGATGGCATTAATGGGCCGGCAACGCTGGCGTTAGAAATTTTCGATTCCAACGGTGCTCTGTTGGCGACCGGTATCGCCTCTTCCAATTACGATTCAGCGGTGTCTAGCTATACCAATACGGGCGGTGCGGTGACACTCTACGCTCAAGTAACCGGGGCCGTGGATGTCGATTACGCGTTGGTAATTAGTCGTTCAGCGAGTTTGGACATCGAATCTGCCTCGCCTCAGGTGACAGACTTAACGGGATTGAGTGGAGCACTTGGGTTCGTTTCGACGCTCAGTTCCACAGACGCCGATCCTGACGGGTTTGCAGCTGAGACCAATATCAGTAACTCGTTTACAGGTTTGACCCTTTCAAACAATGTTGGATCGGGAGCGATTTACGCAGCCTCAGCAAGTTTTGGTGCCCCAACAGGAGCGAATGTTTATGCCCCGGGCACAACCGCTTCCAATGGGTTTCGGGCTGGCGATGATGAATTGAGAGCTGATTTTTCCGTACTGCAATCAACGGTTTCGATTGACGTCGGTTCGGACGATTCGTCTGACGTTGCTTGGTTGCGAGCCTACGACGCCTCCAACAACTTATTGGCTGAAGCTGTCAGTGGGAGCATCGCATCGGGAGGCAGTGAGACGCTGACGATTTCCAGACCCTCGGCCGATATCGCCTATGTGATTTCGGCGGGTAAAGGGACTGACATCACGCCACTCGATAATTTGGTCTATCAAATTTCTGATCTGGATGACGATCTATACAGCATTACCGCTTCGGCGGGTGATCAATTTTCGATTGATGCATTTCTGCCGGGTGCCGGAGTCTATTTGTTTAACAATGCAATCGATGGTATCTCTGGAAGTGAGTTGCAGATGGAAGTGAGAGATCCAGCGGGGACACTTGTCGCCTCTGATAGTACTTCCATTTTCCATACAGCCTCGACGTCTGGGGATTATGAAGTCCGGGTGTTTGCCAATGCGGGGTTAGGTGAGTATTTCATTGAGCAGTGGTTCAATCATGTTCCTATCGCCAATTCCGAATCGATCTCAACCGCCGAAGATAACATGGCTAACATCGACGTCGTTGCGAATGACGATGATGTTGATGGCGATACCTTCTTTGTTGCCTCCGTCGGGAGTCCGGCACACGGTGTTGCAGAATTGAAGAGTGATGGAACGATTGACTACACACCATTTGATGATTTTTATGGTTCCGATTCGTTCGTCTATGTTCTAGAGGATGAACATGGAGCGACCACCGAGGGCGTCGTGCCGGTTTCCGTAACACCCGTCAATGATGCTCCCACTGACATTGATTTATCATCAAATTCAGTCAATGAGAATACGGACACGACCGGCGGTTTAGTCGTTGGGACTCTGCTCGGAGCCGATGTTGATACCACTGTTTTGACCTACAATTTCCTCGCGGGCGCGGGAGATGACGACAATAGCCTGTTTGAAATCGATGGCGATTCGTTGAAGATTAAATCGGGTGTTGAAATTGATTTTGAGACAAAATCTCAATACTCGATTTTAGTGGAGGTGTCCGACGGCGAATTGGCGTTTGACAAAGTATTGACCATTGATGTGGCGGATCAGTTGGAGATGGACGCTCTGGTGTTTGATTCAGGTTCAGGGCAAATGTCATCGATTCGAGAAATTTCTGTTAGCTTCCCTGAGCTCGTTACCATTGATGCCGACGCATTCTCATTCATGCATCGAGGGTCTGGTAATAACGTTGGCTACAATATGAGTCAGTCGGATGCGTCCGGGAAAACCGTTGTTACATTCAGTTTTGTCGGTACTGGTGTAACCCATGGATCGCTTGATGATGGCAATTATCAAATGTCGATCGATGGCGGCAAGGTCCAGTCCAATGCCAGCGGAGCTTTCCTCGATGGCGACTCCGATGGTACCGAAGGTGGAACCTTGACATTTGGAGATCAAGAGTCAGACGGGTTTTTCCGATTATTCGGGGACTCTGACGGCGATCGCGATGTTGATAATGTCGATTTGGCCAGATTTTTAAACACCTACCGCGAGTCCAGTGAATCCTCTGACTACAATGAGAGCATGGACTATGACTTTGACGGCGATGTAGACAATGTCGACCTCGCCAATTACCTCCAACGTTACTACACCTCGCTACCCTTTGGCTAGACGAAAGGCGTCCCTAAAGACAGTGTTTTCAACGCTCAATTGACACCTGTCTTCCTGAAACTCCCTCCTAATTAAGTTTTTGATTTTGCTTCCCACCTTTGATCTTCTCACCTTCTAAAAGAGCAAAAAAAATGAAACGCTTAACATTGTTTTTCGCAGCGGTTATTCTCGCTGTTTCGTCATTTAACCAAGTTCAAGCTGATTTAGTGATTGAATTTTCTGATGGAAATACCACGGGAAATTCGTTTACTGCTGCCGTTGGTTCGGTTGTCACGATTGACATTTTTGTGACCGAAACGGGCGCGAACACCGAATTGTCAACTGACGGACT
>JAPKBL010000078.1 GCA_028823415.1 Mariniblastus sp. | reverse complement strand
ACCGACGCCATCAGTACGATTTCGCAAATATTCCGCGGGTCTGGGTTGGCTTGCCTGTGAAAATACAAATCCCCGGCTCGACATCCTGATCCACTGGAGTACATCTTGGCGTGACCTTCAGTGGCACTAACATTGCATCCATTTCAGGGCAATCGACAAAATAGCATTCGGCGAAGCCGCCATGAAACTCTTGCTTTGCTGCATTTTTTTCAGCGAAAAAAGACTTAAACTCCTCGAACGAATTAACCTGTTGCGTATTATCGACCCGCAGTTTGAGTGCCTTGTCGAAAAGCCCCTGTTGCATCTCTTCGAGGATCTCGCTGACACGCTCAACAAACTCTGTTCGAGGCATGCCAAATGATTTCGGTTGATCACGACGCCCAACAAACAAGCTGTCGTTCTCAATATCCCGCGGCCCGACTTCCAATCGAATCGGGACGCCTCGTTTGATGTGGTACCATTTTTTTTCTCCGCCCCGTTTATCGCTGTCGTCAACCAAAACTGCAATTCGTTTTCCATCGTACTGAACGTCCGCCAATTCCTTGGCGAGGGACTCGCAATACTCCATGACTTTCGCGCGCTCTTCTTCTTTACGAACAACCGGACAAATCACCACGTGTTTGGGAGCTAAACGTGGCGGCAAGACCAGCCCATCGTCATCGCTGTGGGTCATGATCAACGCCCCCACCAAACGTGTTGAGACTCCCCAGGAAGTCGTCCACGCGTAAGATTCTCCGCCATCAGCATTTTGATACTTGATATCCTGAGCTTTTGAAAAATTCTGCCCAAGAAAATGTGACGTACCTGCCTGCAGCGCTTTTCGATCCTGCATCATCGCTTCGATCGAAAGCGTCATATCGGCTCCGGGAAATCGCTCCCCCTCCGTTTTCTCACCTTTAACCACTGGCATCGCCATGTACTCTTCCGCAAATTTAGCGTAGACATCAAGCATCAACCGAGTTTCATCCAGCGCCTCGTCTTTAGTCGCATGTGCCGTGTGGCCCTCTTGCCAAAGAAACTCGGCCGTTCGCAAAAATAGGCGGACGCGCATTTCCCATCGAACAACATTACACCACTGATTAATTTTTAAGGGTAAATCACGATATGACTCAATCCACTTCGCAAACATGTAGCCAACGATAGTTTCGCTCGTCGGCCGTATAATTAAAGGTTCTTCCAATTTCCCAGCAGGAACCAACCCACCATCGGGGCCCGGCTCAAGTCGGTGATGCGTTACGACGGCACACTCTTTCGCGAAACCTTCGACGTGCTCTGCTTCTTTTTCTAAAAAACTTTTGGGGATCAAAAGCGGAAAATAAGCGTTTTCATGCCCAGTCTCTTTAAACATTTCATCCAGCACTCGCTGCATGTTTTCCCAAAGAGCGTAGCCCCATGGCTTAATCACCATACACCCTCGAACTGGTGAATTTTCAGCCAGATCAGCGGAGCGAACAATTTGCTGATACCAACCAGGATAGTCCTCAGAGCGAGTAGGGGAGATTCCAGTTTTAGCCATTTCCAGTCAACAATCATTTCAGGTTTCGGGCGGATATCTTCTTTCAAGCCTCTTATTCTACGCTTTGCCAGCCATTGCCAAAAGGGACTCTCCAGCGGGCACCTGTCCCGAGGACGCTTTCTTTTATTCCAGCCCGTTCTTGATGAGAATCGCAACGCCACCTAAAATCCCGAAGATGGCTTTTCCATCTGACCAAGCCACCATTCCACACACTCGTTCCCATTTGAGCAAATCCAAAATGACCAATCGCCGTTTCGTAAATGAACTTTCCGATGGTGAATCGATCGAACAGGTCTTTTTAGCCTCGGAAAAGCAACTCCGAACCAACCGAAATGGAAACCTCTACCTGCAAGTTCGGCTAAATGATCGGACAGGTTCAGTTACCTCAATGCTCTGGAATGCGAGTCAGAATCATCACGATGCCTTTGACAACGGCGATTTTGTGCGCGTAAAAGGCACGGCACAAATTTACAACGGTGGCATGCAAGTTCTTGCGAAGCAATTTGAAAAAGTCGACAGTTCGGCAATTGAAGAATCCGACTTCGTTACGCTTTCTAATCAAAACCTAGAATCCATGCTTACCAGAGTCGCCGAATTACTGCGAAGCATGCACAACGTTCATCTTCGCAACCTAGCCGAATGCTACCTCGTTGATGAAACATTCATGAGTGGACTGCGATCGGCTCCAGCCGGTGTGAAAAACCACCATGCCTATCACGGTGGGTTACTCGAGCATGTCCTTTCATTGATGGAAATCTGTCATCTGGTCGCGCCAAGGTATCCTCAACTGAACACCGATCTCTTGATCGTGGGGGCCTTTCTTCACGACAGTGGCAAAATTCGAGAACTCACGTATTCTCCCGATCTTGGCTACAGTGATGCTGGACAATTACTTGGGCATCTCGTCCAAGGTGTTTCCATGCTCGATGAAATGATTGTGGAAACTGAAAAACAAGCGAATGAACAATTTCCCGTTGACCTTGCCAATCAGCTTCGGCACATGATTATTTCGCACCACGGGCAGTATGAATACGGCAGCCCTAAGTTACCCATGACACTCGAAGCAATAACACTTCATCATCTCGACAATCTCGATGCCAAGATTCACAGCGTCTCGAAATTGATCGAAGAAGATGTTAACAAATCAAGTCCGTGGACCGTTTACCATCCTTCGATTGGGCGAAAAATTTACAAAGGCCTGACACCGTAAATGTGACCGGTGAAATTTAAGCCAATTCACTCATCGCAGGTTACGTTCCCTATGGAGCGGCGGAACATGCTTTCATGCTTGCGCCGCCCCCGCATCCTGTAGCGCCCATTCCGAGTTCGACTCCCCTATTTTTTGTCAGGGGTTGACCTCGAACTCAATTGACTCCGAAGCGGCGACTTAATCCATAGCACCGCTTCTATAAAACCGAGATTCCCGGTAAATCACCGTTTCCAGTAGCTATTAGACGTTACGCGAAATAGACTCTAAACATGAATGCAGCAAAACAAGTGGAAAAACTAATCCTCGAACTGGTCCTAAGCGAAAATTATCAACCGCTGAAACCCAAAGCAATCGCAAAGAAACTCAAACTTCTTGATGAGGAACGTGAGGTAAAACGAACGATCAAGAGGTTGATTAAAAAAGGGCGTCTTGCCTACGGCCCAAAGCATCTCGTCATTCAAAGTCAGAGCAAGCCGCAGGCCGCTAAGAATCTCGCGCCCAAAACCGATGCACCTGAGAAAGAAATCACCGGCCGCTTTCGCAAGAACGCAGCCGGCTTTGGCTTCGTGACCCCCGAAAACTCCGTCGCCACTGATCGTTCGGATGACATCTTCATCGCAAAATCGAAAACCTCCGATGCCTCCGATCGGGATATCGTAAAAATTCGAATTTCGAAATCACGTGAAAAACCACGAACACGCGTTAGTGGGCGAATCATTGAAGTCGTGCAGCGACACACTCATCGTTTCGTCGGAACCTATCGAACCACCGGCGATTTTGGTTTTGTGGATGTCGACGGAGGCGTATTCGTATCGGGAATTCTTGTCGGGGATGCCGGAGCGAAAAATTGCAAAGTTGATGATAAGGTCGTGATTGAAATTGCAAACTTTCCATCGATCAACCAACCAGGCGAAGGTGTAATCGCCGAAGTCCTCGGAGATCGCGGTTCCCCAGGTGTCGATACGCTAAGTATTATTCGGCAGTACGACCTCCCTGATGAATTCCCTGAAGCTGTCCTCGAAGAGGCTCGACTGCAAGCCGAAAAGTTTAACGAGTCTATCGAAAATCGAACGGATTTCACCAAAACCACGGTCATCACAATTGATCCCAAAACGGCCAGGGACTTCGATGATGCCATTTCTTTGGAAAAGTTAGAAAACGGTCATTGGCAACTCGGAGTTCACATTGCAGATGTTTCGCATTTCGTACCACTCCACAGCGAATTAGATACAGAAGCTTTTCAGAGGGGAACAAGTATCTACCTCCCGGACCGGGTCATTCCAATGCTCCCGGAGGTCATTTCAAACAACCTCGCCAGTCTTCAGCCGAATCGCGTCCGTTATTGCATGACCGCCTTGATTGAATTCACGGCCGACGGAATCCCCGTGCAAACCGAACTTCATCGAGGCGCTATTGAATCAGCCCACCGATTCACTTACGAAGAAATTGACGACTATCTTGCAGACGACCAACCATGGAAGAAAAAGTTGCCTGATGACGTGTTCGAACTTGTTCGAAATATGCACACTCTGGCGATGACATTACGGCAGCGACGCATGAAGGCCGGGGCCATCAATCTGATCCTTCCAGAAGTCAAGATCGACCTCGACGAAGATGGAAGAGTCGTTGGCGCGCACACGGTCGACAATACCGAAAGCCATCAGGTCATAGAAGAGTTCATGCTCGCAGGCAACGAAGCAGTCGCACAGAAAATGGCCGATGAAAAATTATTCTACATGCGACGAGTCCACCCCCAACCGAGCGAACAAAAACTCAACCAACTCACAGAATTTGTCAAACAACTTGGCATTCAGTGCGAGTCATTAAAAAGTCGATTCGAAATCAAGCGTGTCATCGAAGAATCCGAAAACCTGCCGGAACAGCACGCCATCCATTACGCTGTCTTACGCAGCATGCAAAAAGCAGTCTACAGTCCTGACGAAATTGGACACTATGCTTTAAACAGCGAAAATTACTGCCATTTCACCTCGCCGATTCGTCGCTACCCCGATTTAATCATCCATCGAATGGTTGGTGATATTATCGACGGCAAAAAACCAGATTCAAATTTCGAGCGACTAGCAAGATTAGGCAATCATTGCAGTGATCTTGAAAAACGAGCGACCGAAGCAGAACGCGATTTGATTAAGCTCAAATTATTGAATTTCATGGCTGGAAAGATTGGTCATACCATGTCTGCCGTGATTACCGGAGTCGAATCGTTCGGCGTATTCGCTCAAGGAATCGAAATCCCGGCAGAAGGGATGATTCCGGTCGCCAAGTTACCTCCAGATACCTATCAGTACGATCGGAATATAAGAACCCTGGCTGGGTTCCGAGAAGGTAATGAATACCGCCTCGGAGACAAGATTGAAGTTCGCGTGACGAAGGTTGACCCCGACGCAAGAAATCTCGAATTTGAAATTCCAACGGTCGAAAAGTCGACCCATCCTCGCGCCGAACGGCCCGCAAAACCTGCCCGCCCCCCAAGACCTGCCCGCCCCCCGAAGGGCAACCGCTCGCGCCGGACGGACTCGTCTGCTCGTGATAACACCGGTGACGATTGGGAGAAAAATCGCGCCAACGGTCCGCAAAAAGGTCACAACAAGAAACGACAAGCACGGGATGTTGAAGCAGAGCAAAACCGAAGCAAATCATCTTCGCGTAAAAAGAAAAAACCGGCCAGCGGCAGCGCAAAAAATAAAATAAAACTAAAGACCAAAACAAAGCCGAAATCGAAGACCGTGAAACCAAAGAAACGCACCAAAGGTAAACGCAACTGATCCCTGTGCGTCCCATCGTCAAAATCAATCGGCTGACAAACGAAATAATTGGCAACGCCCAATCGCGACGATTTGCATTGATGCCTTAGCTTCTCTACGCTGGGATTCGGGTTATTTAAATCTTCCACCCTTGAAACTCTGATTGCTTTGATCGGGTACTTTAAGAGGCTCACAATTACCCAAGCCACATCGGGCGAATCGCCGAAAATTCCGTTTAAAAATCCGGTCCAAACTATGCAATCCAGACTGCTTCGCAACTCCCCATCGATTATCTTGGCCAGTGCGTTTGCTCTGTTCATCTCTTTTGCCGCACCAAGCCCAGCTCAAAGCCAAGAGAAAATATCATCGGACTCGCTCTTTTCCGCTGATCGAATTTCTTCCATCGAAATAGATATACCTCAAAAGGACTGGGATTTCATTCGACAGCAATCCCGGTCTTTTTCTGAATCACTTGGCAAAAAGACTGCTGAATCGCCATTCGAGTACGTAAGAGGGGACGTGACAATCGATGGTCGTAAAATTGAGGATGTCGGGATTCGCAAAAAAGGTTTTCTGGGCTCCCTCAGCGTCGAGCGTCCCTCCTTAAAATTGAAATTTGACAAATACAAGGATCAAGACCCAATCGAGGGCGTGGATCGATTGACACTAAATAATAACAAACAAGATCCTTCCCGCGTCTGCCAATACTTGAGCTACAAACTCTTTCGTGAGTCAGGAACAAGGAGCTCTCGGTGTGGCTTTGCAAGAGTCTCGGTCAACGGAAAGTACCTCGGGATCTATTCAAATGTCGAGTCGGTAAAACCGCTTTTTTTGGAGCGAGAATTTGGTGATGGCACAGGTGATTGTTTTGAAGGAACCATCACAGACTTTTTCCCCGATTGGGTGAAGAAGTTTGAAGCGAAAAACAAGAAAGCAAGTTATGAAGATCTGAAACAGGTCGCCACTGCTCTTGCGCTGCCCGAACCCGACCTAGATCAACTCAATGAATTACTAAACTTAGAGGCCTTTATTCAATTCTGGGCCATGGAAAGTCTTATCGGATTTTGGGACGGCTACTGTAGTAATCAAAATAATTTTTTCGTCTACCAAAACCCCAGCGATTCCAAATTTTACTTCATCCCGTGGGGAACAGACTCTGCATTTACGACCTCATCTCCGATCCCGCCGTATCGAATTCGGCCCAAATCTGTACATGCCAAAGCAATTCTTCCCAACAAGTTGTACCGGATTCCAGAAATTCAGTCGCAGTACTCTGAGACGCTTAACAAATTTCTAGACGAACACTGGAATGAATCCCGACTTCTTTCCGAAATGGATAGACTCCAAACCATGCTGAAAGAGCACGCAATGCCCTCCAACAGTAAGTTCTCAACATCAATGACTAGCATTCGTTCGTTCATCAAGAACCGCCGGCAAAGTCTGCTTCGGGAATTCAAAGACGGACCTCCAGAGCTGAACTCTCGCGAGAAAAAACCAATCTACTTTGCCGAGACAGGGAATGTCAAAATCACATTCTCGACCCAATGGTTTAACCAGTCGCCGAATAAGAAGAGTCCAGTCGGCGATGCCCAGGTAGAATTTTCAAAAAATGGGAAACCAATTTCATTAAGCAACGTTTCTGTTTACGCCGAACAAAGTAAAGCACCTTCAAGAAATAAAAACAAACCACCGACAATCGTGATTACGGGCAAGGATCAAGACAGCGGGAATTCGTTGACCATCGCGGTCAGTATCTCCTCCGAAAATTTCAAGCCATCCGAAAACAACAAGGTGAGTGTCACTGGCCTATTCCTTGTTAACGGCGTCTTCATGCCTTCTCAAATGGAAATGATTGACGGCACTGCAATCTTAGATTCAGCCTCGACGGAACCGGGCGCACCGGTGGCCGGTCGACTCGAACTTAAGATCAAAAAAATGAAGCTCTCGGACTAACAGATCTGACTTCGGAATTATTTCTCGTTTTGCGATGTACGAAAGCGAATACCCTTTCGCGTCCTCTCTCCAAACCAGGGCTCCAGTTTAGCCGGTGCGCAGCTGATTTAGAGTTAAACCTCTGTTTTACTTTAAACCGTGCCCACGCTTCGAATAAAAGTCAAACAAAAGCTTTCTTGAGTATTGCTTCCGCCTCCATGAAATTATTGTCCCCGTTGGGAAATCCCTATTTTCTGAACGAATTGGCTCTTGATCATTTCCTGTGGCAACGTTTTATTTGCCTTCAACAGGTTAGACACTTGGATTGGCATATACTTTTTACTTATGCGTTAAAAACCTTCGCTTAGGCTAAAAATCGTTTCGCAATTTTAATTTGGAATTTACTTGCATCAAATTTTGTTTTGACATTATTATGGAGTCGCGGATGGATGTTGTGTTTCGGCATGTTTCAAAAAACAACTTGGATTGCTGAAGTTAAAATCTCAAAGGAAGAGAATTATGATTCACTATTCGTGTGACCGCTGCAGACGAACGATTGAACCGGACGAAGAGCTTCGGTATTCCGTCAACATCAAAATTGAAGTTGCTCTCGATTCGATTGAATTCGAATCCGAAGAAGATCGAGATCATCTTATCGAACTCAATGAAATACTTGAGCGTCTAGATGAATCTGACAGGCAGGAAATAAGCCAGTCAGCGTATCGGACGCGAAAGTTTGACCTGTGCTCTGATTGCCACCGTGAATACATTCAAAACCCGCTTGCAATTGACGCGTCGGTAAAGCTTGGGTTCAGCCAAAACTGATCGCCCGAAAACCAATTACAAAAGACACACGTTGATACCAGATTGCGCACAGCGTTGAAGGAATCGGGTCGCTATCGACTCAATTCAAACATGCCTTGTCTGGCCAGCACGAATAGATCCGCGACATCCGCCAATTCCGGCGGTAAATTCGAACGGTATTTCTCAAGATACTCATCCCTGCCTGATTGAATCAGGCGGTGGGCCCATTGCGGAGGTAAACTCTGCAGGCTTTCGCTTCGGTTTTTACGATGCAAATAGGCTGATCCATCAGTCGCACGATTTTGAAGCTGATCCCAGTTGATTCGCAAGTTTGTTTCCGAATCAACAAAATCGCGAGCAGCACCTCGCGCCTGGTCATCGCCCTCGAGATAAATCGGAATTACGAAGATACAGCTTTCCTGAAACGAATCACTCCATGAACCAATAATCCGCCGCTCTCCCTTGACGCTGCATTTGAGCTTAATCACCCCGCCACTCCACGTTTTGGGCACACGAAAAGCGATGACTAGATCACGACCTCCCTCCAATGTGGTTTGTTTTGTTGGGTGGAATCTAAAGAAAACTCCACAACCACGATTGGTGGTGCCGCTGGCAACCAAAATATCCTGCTGAGGTCGCTCTCGATATTTAATAGTGCTTCCTGTTCGACTTGAAAGATCCACCTTCATTGATCCATTGACTATCTCTGGAAAATGACTGCTAAGACTGCCACCCATTCCTTTCGCCTGGTCTTCCCTTTTTTCAACTTCAATTAAGCCTTCAATATCACTCACGGTTTGAGTTTTAGGAGCATAATCCGCGATAGGATATGACTGGTGGTTCCAAACTACGTCGAATCGGAAACTGGACACATTCCCCCTCTCACGCATCTCGAGCTCGGTGGTCACGGGAAGCAGCAATTCGATAATTTTTTCCGACGAGGATTCGGATTCGCTTGGTCGCTCGGAAGCGATCGGCCGAACCGCAATCATCGCCGGTGCGTCAAACCGGACAACACCGTCATTCGCTGCGGCTAAATCCAATTGAAGCGCAAAAAACAGCCCCAACACAAAAACTTGCCTAGCGGTAAAAACACCCTTCATCGTGCACTCCCAAATTGACGGGGTCAGTCGTTGTCCTCCCTCCTGAGTAGACAACAAACAAAAATCAAACTCCGTCTTGGAGCGAATCCATGGCAACGCTTAATTACACAGCAGCGGTTGCGAAGAAAGGTACCCTGACCCGAGATAACGGCCCAGCTTTTCTGCCTTCCAACCGATCTACGACAGGCAAACCAGTTGGGTTCACGCATTATTCAAGAATGATGCATTCATGCTTCAAAGTGCTACCACTGACAAATCTCACCAACAACCAAATCCGCTATCGCACACAAGCGATTTCGCGAAAACTGGTTATTTCAGCAAATCCATGATCTGAAGGCACCGGCTTGTTGCCGGGCCTAATGCTAAGCACGACTTGAAAACCTGCAGTTCTCGCTGCCACTAACTCACCAATGACATCGCTTACAAACAAAATTTCGCCCGGAGTCAGTCCGTAGGAAATTGCGATTTCCTCATAACTGGTGGAATCCTGCTTTGCACCGGTGGTTGTATCGTAGTGATTTTTAAACATGTCAAGTAAGTTGCCGGCAACCGTATGACCAAAGAACAGTTTCTGCGCCTGGATACTTCCCGACGAATAAATTCGTACATCTTTACCAAGCTCATTCCACTGCTGGATGCTCTCGGCGACGTCCTCGTAGAGATGCGCAACCAATTCACCGCGGTGAAACCCTTCCTTCCAGATCAAGCCTTGAATTTGCTTTAGGCCGGTGGCTTTTACATCGGCATCCATTAATTCAATAACCCCGGCAACAACCAGAGCTTGCCTCGAAGCATCAGAATCACAACCTTTGAACCACAAATCGGCTGAACTGAACCCGAGGTCAACGGCTAACATTTCGACTGAATGATTGACAGCTTTATCTGTCCAATGACCGCTGATAAACGCAGCGGCATGCTCCCTGACAAATGGAAACATCACATCGTAAACAAAACTAATGGCGGACGTTGTTCCTTCAATATCAAGCAGAATTCCGCGGGCATCGGTTTCAAACATCAGTCCACCATTAAAAAAAGCGGAACTCTTCAGCTCCGCAGATTGAGTTTTTCAATTACTTGCTTCAACCTTCACTTGGAGGATCAAAACTGAGTAACTTCCTCTGAGTCAAGATCGCCGCCTTCGCTCTCAATGTAACTCGGCCCCATGCACATCGGAGAGTACTCCGTATGAACAGGTTGTTCCATATAATGTGGCGTCCAACCACTCATATCCTCAAACAGCCGAATGCATCGAATTGTTTTATCAGAACAGAGATTAAACCAATGGTGAGTCCCTTTGGGAACGCTAATCAGGTCACCTGACTCGACGGTCACAGCAAACACAGGCGCATCCTCCGGGTTAATATGAAAAACCCCGGAACCCTTAACTGTAAAACGAACTTCGTCTTCGGTATGCAGATGCTCCTTATCAAACTTCGCCAACATATCATCCAGCCCTGGCGTTTCCGGACTTACGTTAATCACGTCTGCAGTAACAAACCCTTGTGCCAGTTTCAACCGTTCAATTTCTGGGCCATAGGCCTCTAAAATCTCTTCGTTGGTTGCGTCCGCGCCAATCCGCCCCTCGACGTCCCACTGCTCAAATTCAATTCCATATTGCTTCAAAAACGCTTTGATTTCAGCGGGTTCACGAATTTCACAATTTTCTTCGGGAATTTGAACTCGGGCCATCGGATTACCTCGTAAAAAGAAGTCTCGATCAATTGTACAAACTGGACCTACCACCATATGGCCAACGGGTCCAATGTTTAACGACTCGCATTCTAGCCCAAAGCGATCGTTTCGTCATCTATCAAACTACAGGGAACCCGTTTTTTCGGGAGATGCATTCAAATAGAAATTCGTAAATTTCGATATGGCGTCTCGCTGAAAAAACGTCCTTACCCCAAGTATAAAGACCGTGCTTGCGTATCAAAAAACCGTGGGTCATCGGTTCCATCGGGTCTGAAAGCCGTTCCTTCACAAGCTCGGCCAGCGCCGGAATATCTTGCGTATTTTCAAAAATCGGCAACCAATGGCTGTGCTGGTGGGTCGTAATTCCCTCCAGGCCCTTCAGCATTTCGAATCCTTCAATTTCCAAACCGCCATCCTCAAAAAAATGATCGGATAGCAAAGTTCCCCAGACGCTGTGTGTGTGTAGGATGCTTCCAATATCATTTTGTTCAGCGAGAACAACGTGCAACATCGTTTCGGCAGAGGACTTCGGTTGATCAGGCTCGACCGGACCACCGTCAGCTCCAATATGGACAAAGTCCGATCTCCCGAGCCGCCCTTTATCTTTGCCACTGGCCGTCACAATTAATTCAGCCGGGTCGTTGTTTAACACCGCACTATAATTGCTACTCGTTCCAACCGACCAACCGCGGGCGTGGAAGAGTTGCCCGCACTCAATGAGCTGATCTAGCAAGACTTCGTGGCCAAAGAGTGGGCTTGATTCAGGAATAATTTCTGACATATTTCGCATCAAATCTAAATTAAAAAACAGAGCGACAATTCAACAACCCACTCGGCAATTAGCACTTGCAATTAGCTGTGCATCCTTGGTAGATCATCACCAATTTCAATAATTTCGGCCTCCAGAACCGACAGTTCATTCAGTCGTTGTTTCACGACATCGTCGGACGCAAAAAATTTGGCCATGCGGACGTAAGTCGTATGGTGGCGAGCCTCGGACTCAAACAGACTACCATAAAAATCAGACAATTCCTGATCCTTTCCATCCATATGTTTTCTCAAAAAATCGAATCTTTCACAGGAACGTGCCTCGATTAAACAGGCAACGAGCAATCGATCAACCGCCCGTTCGGGCTCGCCATGCCTGACCAAATTACTCAATTTCCCACCGTAACTACTTGGTTTGAGACGCCGAAATTCTATTTCGCGTCGCTGCAAAATATCAATGACCATATGGAAATGTTCTAATTCTTCATTGACAATTTCAGTCATTTCACGACAGAGTTCGAGATTGTCGACGTACGTAAAAAGAAAATTCATCGCCGTACCGGCTGCTTTTTTCTCACAGTGAGCATGATCGATCAGAATTTCATCCAGATTTGAATCGACTTGCTTTAGCCAGCGATCCGAAGACGATGATTGAAGGCTTAACATGATAATTGGGACAAAAACTGGTAAAGTGAGATCGGTTAAATAAACTAATATTCAAGTTATAATTCGCATTACATTGAATTTCCAGCGGCCCACATCGACTCCGCGGCAAGCCACCCCATCGGTAACTTCCAGATTGAAAGACGTACTCTGCCATGAATTCACGGCCAGCTAAATCCATACCCGATCCGCTGCCGCGGCCCCCACTAAACCTTCACTGGAAATCGTTAGCAGGCTTACTCCTTACTGGCTTTCTGATCTTCTTGATTTTTGGCCTGCTCGGTGGCATCACGATGATCGAGAAAATCCTGACAACACTGGTAATGCCGGTAGGCTTGGTTTGGCTTGGGCTAATCGCCACTACCTATCTGCTGTTCAATTCTCGGCAGTGGCTGTTAGGGATTTTCTCTCTGTGCT
Organism: Mariniblastus sp.; assembly: GCA_028823415.1. Classification (GTDB taxonomy): domain Bacteria; phylum Planctomycetota; class Planctomycetia; order Pirellulales; family Pirellulaceae; genus Mariniblastus. The sequence continues at coordinate 11,004 of JAPKBL010000078.1, read as the reverse complement.
GCCTTCTGATATTCACCCTCGGTGGTAATAAATTCGTCTCCAATTATCTGGCCCACTCGCTCGAAGCTCCATTCACTCAAATCGATATTGCTCAGATACCTCCTCTCGATGCTGTCATTGTTTTAGGGGGTGGTACTAGCTCAACCTACAACAATCGGGCACAACTCGGCATGGCTGGGGATCGTGTCGCCACCGCTGCACGACTTTACCATTCTGGCCAAGTCAAAAAAATCATCTGCACCGGCTCTCAATCCTTTCGAGCAACGCCCGAAGATCTTCACCCTCGCGAAGAAGCCAGGTTAATCCTCGCCGAGTTCGGCATCCCGTTAGATGCCATTATTCTGCTTGAGGGAGAAAATACATCGCAGGAAATGAACAGCCTTAAAAGCTGGATCCCGGAAAATATCAAATCACCTAAACCAAGAATCGGCTTGATTACATCAGCCTGGCATCTCAAGCGTGCACAGCGACTTGCGAATTCTAACGGTCTCGACTTTGAACCCATCCCTTCAAATTTCATTTCTGGCCCTATTAACCTCAGCCCGCATTGGATTGTCCCCAGCGGAGACGATCTGGCAACGACAGGCCGAATTTTCAAAGAATACCTAGCGGCGATCGTCAACCGATAGTAAAAATTGAAAAATTGATTGAATGAAGGGCTAGTTGACTTGCACGACGTAACAAAACTTATGAAAGTATTGTTCAGGTTCAGGTTCAGGTAGGCGTGACACAGGTGTGTTTAACCCGCCTTTTAGATATTTAGTCCAATTGAAAGGAAGATCTATGTCATCCCCTCCAGGCGCAGACAAAAAAGTTCTAGCAGGAGTTCTTGGGATTTTGTTCGGCGGTCTCGGTATTCATAGATTTGTTCTCGGGGATATCGGAGGCGGGTTCCTACGGATTCTCATTACAGTTATCACTTGCGGATTCGGCAGCCTGATTGGCTTGATTGAAGGTATCATTTACCTGACAAAATCAGACGAAGAATTTGTCGCCACCTACATCGATGGCGATAAAAAGTGGTTCTAGTTGGATTCATCCCAACCACATGTCTTTTACTATCGAAAATTTCTCGAGTGAATTTTCAGTTCCGATAACCGGCTTGACAGATCCTCAAGCCGGTTAACGATGACGTGCATGACGCCTTTTTTTCTCTCAAGCTTTCCATGGGCGATCCACGCCGAACTTTGGGAAGCAACTTTAAAATATCGCTGCCAAATCGGCCGCTTGACAATTAAATTCGCATTTCCGGTCTCGTCTTCTAATGTCACAAAAGTGATCCCATTCGCAGTCGCTGGTCTTTGCCGGACAATCACCAAACCCGCCACCCTTAAATGTCGGTTGTCTTGCGTCTCCTCAAGCTCTCGACACGCCGTCACGCGAAGCTCATTTAGCAGCTCCCGCTGAAATGACATCGGGTGTGCTTTTAAAGATAATCCTATCGTCTGATAATCAGCGGCGACTTGATCGTCGAGCCCTAATGGTGGAAGGGCGAACGTTTCATCATCTTGCGTCTCAAGCTGATCAAACAGCGGCTGTTCTTTGGGCTTCTTCTCCTGACCTAACGCCTGCCACAATGCCGAACGGCGATCTTGATTAAGGGACCCAAAAGCATCCGCTCGACTCAACTGAGTAATGATCGCTTGGCCAAAACCAGTCCGCTGGGTAAATTCTGAAACACTGCCATAACTCCCCGACTGCCGCATTTCCATGATTTTCTCAGCGACTGTCGATCGCAGTCCGCTAATCATCCTCATGCCCAAACGAAGGCAGCGTTGATCCGTTTCGAGTGTGCAATCCCAATCACTATGATTGACGTCAACTGGCAATACCTCCACGCCATGCTTCCGGGCATCGGCAACCAATTGTGCCGGCGCGTAAAAACCCATTGGGAAACTGTTAATGATTGCCGCACAGAAGGCCGCCGGATAGTAGTGCTTTAACCACGCCGAGACGTAAACCAGTTTTGCAAAACTCGCCGCATGCGATTCAGGAAACCCATATTCACCAAAACCACTGATCTGCCGAAACACTTGTTCAGCAAATTCCTGAGGTAATCCGCGATCCGCCATTCCTTGCATGAGCTTGTCGTGGAACTGCTGAATGACCCCCGTTTTTCGCCATTTCCCCATCGCTCTTCGTAACTGATCTGCCTCCCCAGGAGTAAATCCGGCAGCAACCACGGCAAGCTTCATCGCCTGTTCCTGAAAAATCGGCACGCCCAGCGTACGTTCCAAAACAGCCCGAATTTCGGGATTGGGATACACCACCGGTTCATCACCGCTACGTCGGCGCAGGTAGGGATGGACCATGTTTCCCTGAATTGGCCCGGGACGGACGATTGCAACTTCGATGACCAAGTCGTACCAACAGCGAGGTTTGAGCCTCGGCAACATGCTCATTTGCCCGCGACTCTCGATCTGAAAAACACCAACCGTGTCGGCCGCACAAATCATATCGTAGACCCGCGGATCCTCTTGAGGAACGTTCGCTAATGTGCAGTGCCGACCCCAGTGTTGCTCGACCAAATGAAAGCACTTCCGAATGGCCGACAACATCCCCAAACAAAGGCAGTCGACTTTCAAAATCCCCAACTCTTCAAGATCATCTTTGTCCCACTGAATCACGGTTCGCCCGTCCATCGAAGCATTTTCGATCGGAACCAATTCGTCCAAACGGCCTTGCGTCATCACCATCCCCCCAACGTGCTGCGAGAGGTGGCGTGGAAAACCAAGTAACTCGTTCACAAGATAGATCAACCGAACCCCAAGCTCAGACTCCGGATCCATTCCGACATCCTGCATTTTCTCAGACAAATCAACTTTTGAACTGCCACCCTCTACATACTTGGCCAATGCATCGACACGGTCGAGAGATAACCCCAGTGCTTTTCCTACGTCACGGATCGCACTTCGAATCCGGTACGTGACGACCGTTGCCGCCAACCCAGCACGTTCTCGACCATACTTTCGATATAGATATTGCAGCACCTCCTCTCGGCGTTCATGCTCAAAATCGATATCAATATCGGGCGCTTCATCTCTCTCCTTACTGATAAAACGCTCAAAAAGTAATTCTGTCGTTTCGGGATCGACCGCCGTCACCCCTAAACAAAAACAGACGGCTGAATTAGCCGCCGACCCCCGCCCCTGACATAAAATCCCACGCCCTCGAGCAAACCGGACTAAATCCCAAACTGTCAAAAAGTAGGCTTCGTATTTAAGTTCGTCGATTAGTTTTAATTCGTGGTCAATTTGTTTTTCGACCCGTCTAGGAACCCCTTCGGGATAACGCTCATTGGCTCCCGCCCTTGTCAGTTGCGTCAAATACTCAATCGGCGGTCTACCGTCCGGTGCTAGTTCCTCAGGATATTCATACCGGAGTGTACTGAGGCAAAAATCACAGCGATCAACCACCTCGTCAATCCTCTCCAAGGCCCCCGGGATATTACTAAACGCCTGACGCCGATCACGATCAGCCTGTAAATAACGCTGGGCATTGGGGAGAATTAAGTCTCCTGCCGAAGCCACCGTTGTGCAATGCTTGATCGCCGTAAGCGTATCGTGCAAAGGTAATCGCGAAGGCGCGTGATACAGCACATCGCCGGCCGCCACCAACGGCAGACCAGAATTTTCCGAAAGTTGTTTCAGCTGCTCGCTCCGCCAGCGATCATCAACGCCACGATACAGCGACGCCAACAAATACGACCGGTCTCCGAAAATTTCCTTGTAAATGTCTAGCTTTTTGAGAAATAAATCCTCTGACTTAGCCCACTCCGAACCGCCCTCGCGATGGTACCAAGCGTAACTTGGATGCAACGAATCCATCGGTTCGGTTCTTAAACGCTCACCTTTGAAAATGGGAATCACGCCTCCCAGAAGCCCCTCTGCATGGTTACCAACATCCGCCAACGTCAGCCAACACTCTCCCTTACTCGCCCGCCGTCGTCCGGTCGTAATCATCCGGGAAAGATTGGCGTAACCCCGACGATTAGTAGCCCACAAAACTAACGGCGGGGCATCGTTGGGGATGATCTCGGCACCGATGATCAGTTGCAATTTTGGAGTTTCCTCACATTCACTTTTCTCAGGATGCGCCTGAGAATATTCTGACCGATCAGAATAGCCAGGCGAGCGATTCCCCGTTGCCTCGCGCGTCGCGCCAAAGACACGCACAATTCCAGCAAGCGTATTTTCGTCGGTCACCGCAAGCGCACGGTATCCTAGTTTGACAGCACGGTGTACCAATTCGTCCGCATGCGAACCACCTGTCAAAAAAGAATAATTTGTTTTGCAATGAAGCTCCGAATACATTCTCTCGTCCCGTCTCACTAAACCATCGTGAATAAACAAATAGAAACATCCCTCCGCTAAAACTCTCCATGTAAAAACCAAGCGCCTGTTCTTAGATCTCGGTAAACCCAAAAATGCTGTTGAGTTTCAATTTCAACCCGCCAGTAATCTCGACAAACGGTCAATCCACGCCACCATCCGGTCTCAATTCGCTCAGGCCCCCAAGCATCTGTGACTCGGAAAACAGAGCTATCATTGACTCGCAACAAAATCGGCAGACCTCCGCTGCACCTCTCCGAATCATCACGGTGCTCTGCCTGACCAAGAAATCCTCGGTTCTGCTTAGCCTCAACAACATTCATCGTTCGTAAAGGCAGCGGGGGGCGAAAAAGTCGCAGGGGACGCGCCTGCAGGTGTGACTGACGAAGTGGTTTCGCTTTTCTCCGGCGATGCTGGCGGTTCGGATCGACCAATGGTTTTAAGCGATACGCGTATTCGGGCTGCGCTCCCGAGAGCAGGGTAGGGTAGACCACATTTTCAGGGCCTACGCGATTGGCAAGACGATTGATCAAATGAGATAACGCCTGACGGTCCAGTCTCGGATTTTCATCAAACAGCTGCCGCTGCTCCTGCACCAATACGACGTGCGAATTCACGCTGACCATAACCTCTTGAATCGAGGTTGTCGTATACCGATAAAAGGCTTCGCTCTCCCGAGTATTCCAATTCGAATCCTCTAGTAATCCACCCGTCGGCCGTGGCTCCTTTTCTTTTGAATGTTTTTTTGATCCTGAAGCCGCTTGGAATCGGGAAGATTTCACAGACTTTTTCTTTTTCGAAGAACGACGCGTCACCGGTGCCAACGCCTGCTCTAATTGCATTGCCATTAAAGGCATGACTTGAGCCGTTTCAGCGGTGGGCTGAAATAAATTCACTTGAAATTCAATCGCCGACCCTCTCTGGCATTTCAATCGCACCCGCCATTCCAGTGCTCCTTGCTGACCGGCTCTCATCTGTTCGCACAAACGGCACACCAATCTTGCGACAACGACCTCAATGGTTTCTCGATGACTCGTGGGATAGTCTAAGATCTGTTCGGCGGCAAACTCGGTCGGCTTCCGCCTCGCAACAATGGGCTCTTCAATCTTTCCTGAAAATTGATCCAACCGGCGATGGATGGTGTGCCCCAACCTCATTGCCAGCTCGTTTCGCGAGAGCCTGAGGAGCTGCCCAAGATTCTCTATCCCCAACTGAAATAATGTATCGATAACTGCAGAATCCAATCGCAACGATTCAACCGGTAGTTGGCGAATTAGGTCACCCGCTACCTCATCACGATTCTCCGAAATCGGCATCACTAAAGGTTGACGCGTCTCAGAAAAATGGTGACCAGCCGCATAACGCGCCAATCCCCACGCCTCTCCAACGGTATCCGCAATGGCGATTCTTGGAAGATACCCCAACCCATCACAATGCAGAAGCAATTGGCGAGCCAGTTGAGTCTCATCTCCAAATAAATGAGCCAATCCAGTCACATCCAAAAACAATGAGTTCGGTCGTCTCCCTCGCTTAAACTCCCGTGGATCGATCGCCTCTAATCCAACAACCGGACTGAATTCTTCTAGCGAATCAGATAGCGCCTCCAGTCCCGTTACATCTTGTTCCAAATCGTGTTCAAAAATTGCAAATTTACCGCTGCCGCGAAGTAGAGACTTTGCTTCAGAAACCGGCATCCCCTCACACACTCCCCCCTTGATCGCCAGTGGACTGGCAGCAGAGACCACTTGCCCACGCCTGGAATCTCGGCGAAACAAAATAACCCGCTGCTTTCTCAACTCCACTTGATCCACGACCAATCGCTGGATAGACCAATTGGGAAACCAGAGGCAGAGAGTTCGCTTACTTTGGGAAACCTGAACTTCAGACACCTGTTCCACTCCCCGATTTACCCATTGCCCGCAAAGAATCACTGAGTCTTTGCAATTCATTATGCTCTCTCAATTTGACGGTAGAGGACCGGCTTCCACGACTCTTCCCGACTGGCTCACCTTTAGCCCGGTTCACTTCCACGTTACCTGTGATCGCATCAATTGATAGGTTGATCGATTTCCCAGTCTGCGCGCCACGACAACGCGTTAACTGCAGCCTTAATTGTTGTCGAGAACGAAAATCCTCTGTTTGCGGCAGCTGAATATTTGCACTCCCATCGACCGGAGCATGAACTTGCCTACCGCGTTCCCAATGAGCCACGCCATCTTTTTTCCGCTGGGCAACATTTACTCCATTACCAACTACCCACTGAACTTCTGCCCAGCTCGGTTGACGCAAAACCTGTAAGGGCTGAACAAAAATACCCAGACAACCACTGGCCTCGGCCGACAGTTGGAAACGCCGGAACCAACGCTCATCCACCTTTCCCAACGGCCCCCACACAGCAGCAACACCAGAACAGCGTAATGCCTGATCAATGGACCAGAAAAAATCAGCTTGTCCTGGCGAACCCGCCGCATCTACATGCTTGCCCCGTAACACCACCAGATGGTCGAGATTAATTCCAATCGCAGCCGCAGCGGGTGGATAAAATTGATTGAATGGATCGGCCACCACCAAAGCACCTCCATTTTGACAGGCCTGCCTCGCCAACACTAAGGAAAGATAATCCGCCCCCAATCCTCCTTCTGTTAACCACTGAACCAGAACTCCACGTGAATAACCACCCCCGGGAAGCAGCCGATCAATCGCTGTAAAACCACTGGAAACTCGACTAACATCACCCAGCCTTCCTACCGTTTCCGCCCTTCGTATATTCTCCCGCAATCGACTCAACACCTCCGACTTAGCCCCCTGACTTTTCACTCCCACTTCGTCCTCACCAGACTCACACTGACGTCCGGCTTCCGCTTTCCAATCGTTCATTTTCCCTCGATTCGCAATGCAATGCATCCAGCTCTTGCTTTCGTCTTCTCCCAAGATGCCAGCTCCCGCAGACACCTTTGGTCATTTATCGGCAAAACCTTTAAACAAATGTTCACTAGTGAACATATTTACATCTACACAGGCTGGGGATATTTTGCAAGCAATTAAAAGAAATGGATTTCACTCAAGAAAACGCAACCTTTTCAACTTGAATCCAATAATCAGACAGTTGAAAAGTCGTCGGCAAGCCCGGGAAAAGGTCGCCAAAACCGAGAAAGGATAGCGTCACCCCAAAAGAGAGGTCGCTCGACACTCTGTGAGTCATTTAAAATAGGACACAGAACTTCCAAAGGAAAAGCAACAGCGGCCAAAGAAACGGCCAGAAACATCGTTTTTAATATTTTACGTCAAAACGCTCAGGGTAAATCACAAGCTCGATTCTCCGGTTCGGATGAACGCCCTGAGTTGTACTCGCTGAATAACGTGGGCGATTACTCGCCATCGCCATCGTAAACATCTGCTCCTTGGGAATCCCCAAACGAACCAAATCATTAAATACAGACAAAGCCTGCGTAGCCGTCAACTGTTGATGCGTTGTCGATTGGGGATTAAGCGGTGTACCGTCCCAATGTGCTTCGATTCCCACAACTTGCTTTGGAAAATTCAACCGGATTGCAGAAACTAAATTTTGCATCACCGGTAATTGAGATGGCTGGATCTGATACGTTCCCGGAACAAAAATTCGGTCCGAAGAAAATTCAATACGTACTAAATCTCCATCCATTCGGACCCGACTTCCTGGCAAATCGACCTTGGCCAGTTGCTTCATCAAACTGTTATTTGCCCGAATGGTCGCGCCACCCGAAAACTGTGTAGGAACCTCGCCCCCGCCAAAACTCGCGAATTGTCCAGCTGATGACGCTGAGCGTAGATTATCTTGATTGACTTGCTTGCGCACCGAGGCTAACTGCTCGACCGCCGCCTGTCGCTCCATTTCAATTTGCTGAATCCTACCGGAGGTATCGGCTAACTGCTCTCTTAACGTTTGATTAAACTGATTCGCCACTTGCAGTCTCTGCTTTAAACCAGCCACTTCAGTATTAAGCATCTGATTGTCATCATCATAAGCACCCAGTTTTTGATTCAATCGCTGGACATCCTGATTTGCATTGAACGCCATCTGAGGTGCCGCACCGTTAATCCCCTCCGTGCGAGCTTGACGACGGAAATCAAAAATCCCTCTTTGCCCCGCCGCACCGTTGCCAACAGGTTGCTGACAACCTAACGCCGCTCCGAGAAGCCCGAGGCAACTAAAGGCCATGATCAAGGAATACTGATTCCTGATCCGGACAAATCGATTTAAAGCAGGTGCATTTTTCATGACAATCAAGAGCACTCATTACAAGGTAGTGATACGACTACCGAAGATGGGTTCGAGAAACATTGGCAACTTTAGCGAGGTAGGAAAACTCGGTAAAGACCGAATAAGCTCGAATAATTCGCCGAGATATCACTAGAACTGGCTGCGATTCAGAAATCGCACCCAACCGGTGCAACAGCCAAAGAAAACACCCTCGTGAACGGTTGACCTAGAGCATCGCATCGGCCGTCTCTGCTAGCAAAAAAAGCGAGAGCACTCACTTCACCAACCCAGAATGCCCCTGAGCACTGCTATCTGCAAAATGACAATCCGCATTTTTACTGGTCGGCCAATTCATCTCCGTACAGACGCCCCTTAATAAACGCGAGCGTCACCAACATCAATGCCATCAGCACCAAGGCTCCTGCAAGTATCATCAGCAGGACCGGCCCCAACCGAAATACTGACTCAGAAACAACGGGCCACATTCGCCCCCAGGTCACCAGTAAAATCAAAGCACCAGCAGACAAGTAGGGGCCAAACGCGATTTCGCTTTGCCGAGTAATAATGAACTGAATCAACACCACCAACAGAGCGGCAAACGGAGCCATCACAAAAACCAACAACGCTGCCTGCCATCCCAGAAATGCACCGATCATCGCATGCAAGGTAACATCACCAAAACCCATGGCCTCTTTTTGTAACGCGATAGTCCCAATGATTCTAATCGCCCAAACCAGACCGCCACCAAATGCCATACCAAGAAAAGCACTGTAGAGACTGACTAAATTGGCTTCTGAGAGCACCTGCCACGCAATCGCAATCGCCGCAAGCCCGGCCACGAGCAGTCCTGCCAATAACAAGGTTATCGAAGGGGTTTTTCGATTTACGGTTCTGAGGGGACAAATCGTTTTTCGTTTTGGGCGAACTGCATGGGCCCACATGAACCTCATCGATTTCCCAAATCCAACGTACCAAACTGGCAACTTTGGCATCAACGCCCAGATCCAAATCAAAAAAATCAGCATCGCCACAAGCATCGCTGGCGTTCCTAAGTGCGAACTCGCAAGCGAATTGGGCGAAGCGTAATGAATCGACTCGAGCACAGGCACAGCACCTTCATTGCCCAACACGGGCAACCCAAACGCGGGTACCAAACCGGCAAATAACAACGCAACAATCGTACCCGTAACCGTGACTTCGTCGGGAATGGTCTTCTCATCAAAATCGATAAAGGTACCGATACACATCAGCACCAGCAAAATGCCATAGGCATAAAACCAGATACCACAAACGGACTCCCAACCGATCGGAAGAATCACTTGATTCGTTAACCCTCCAGCGACTAACCATTGGTAGAAAAAAGGAACACCCAACAAACAGGCCAACTCAACCATCATTGGCCTGACCCAAAAATGCGTTCCATAAATTGCAGAATCGCGTCTTCGACTTGGCCATCCAAGGATCGGAATCCGATCGGTCCAGACACGCGGGGATTCTCCCTCAGCCGGAGTCATCCACGGGCTGATGGGACGTTTTAAGAACATCGCCCAAGAATAAATTGCCCAGTTAATAAAAACCCCAATCGCTAAACCGACGACCAGTAGCGCCGGTAATTGAAGCCAGTTTGGGAGATCTGAAGGCATGAGTTAATTCGCCTATTTCGGCCGATAAAAAATTGAGCAGTTTACCAGAGGAGAGAGCAACCAATGCCACATCCGATCCCATCCCCCCACAACCACAATTTACAAGGTTTCCAATCTACAACGCCGACCGACGAATCACCACCCGCTTTGGGCCGCATTGGAAAGTGCCCACTCCACGATTTGCCCTGCAATTTCCTGAGGGCGTTGCCGGCCAATATCTACTATAAAATCGGCGCACTGAGCATAGATAGGATTGCGATCCTCTAAAAGCTGGATCACTTCATCGAGTCCGCCAGAAGACGTTAAATTGGGGCGTTGTTGCTGGCTTCGGTGATCGACTGAAATTCGTTCCCAAAGCAGTTCCGCCTCGGCCCGCAACCAAATCGACTTCCCCGTCGCTCGGATTCGACGACGGTTAACTTCAATTACCGGCGCCCCCCCACCGAGGGAGACAACAAGCTGATTCTCTACAGACAACGACTCGACGACTTTAGATTCAAGCTCTCTAAATTTCGCCTCACCGAATTTCGAAAAAATTTCAAAAATCGAAGTGCCGGCGATCTCCTCAACGGCATCGTCAGCATCAACCGTTTCCCATAACGGACCGGAAGCTGAGAGGGCTTGGGCGACAAGTGGTGCGACCGTGGACTTTCCACTTCCCCGATAGCCGATCAGATAGAGATTCATTGACTCACCAACACGCTAAACCCGACAAAATCAACGAGGAAGATTTACAACCACCAATCTAACCAATCCGCGCGACTCGTTAGTAGCGAGCCGTTAGTAGCGA
>JAPKBL010000077.1 GCA_028823415.1 Mariniblastus sp. | reverse complement strand
GTTTAACCGGTTGGTTTCGTTGAATTTCTCGGTGGAATCATAAAGATCACAACACCAATCCAAACGAAAATAAAACCCGTCAGTCGTATGTAATCCATTGCTTCGTTGAACAAAAACACACCGATGAAAAATTGAATCGTCGGGCCAATGTATTGCAGAAATCCAACGGTTGATAAGGGCAGGTGTTTGACCGCGGTTGCGTAAAAAGCCAGCGGCATAATCGTCGCCGCCCCACTTCCAATAATCAGAATATATACCCACCACGGATAGTCAGAAAACGCGATGCCCGATGTACAGGCTCGCCAGATTAAGTAGCCCAGTGCCGGCAAAAACAAAACGCCGGTCTCAAAGGTCAGCCCAGCCAGGGCCGATAGCGGCGCTTGTTTTTTGATCAAACCGTAAAACCCAAAGCTACCCGCGATAGCAATCGACACCCAAAGCAAGGTCCCTTCTGAAAATGTCGTGTAACCCACTCCAACGGTCGCGCACGCTACGGCGAGCCATTTTAACTTTGATAGCTTTTCCCGTAAAAATATGACACCCAGCAAAACGACGATTAGCGGACATATGTAATATCCAAGACTCGCATCAATTGCGTGATCATTCATTACCGACCAGACAAACGCCAGCCAATTCGTAGAAATCAGAACCGCTGCCAGTGCATAAATCAAGATCGTTTTGCGGGACGAAAGTCCCCAAGAGACCTCTTCTTTGCTCGGCAATCCCAGTCGAGGGTACCAATTCGAAATCAAAACCAAATTCACGAGCAGACAGAAAGACCAAACCGCTCGATGAGCGACAAAATCAAAGGGGGCGACCACTCGCAACGCGTTCACATAGATTGGAAAACAACCCCAGAGGACCTGTGCGATCACGGCATAGACGATGCCCAGTCGAGCGTTTGGGATGACCGATTGCATGAGGATTTCGAAATACGAGGAGTGGACGATCGGATGATACCGGCAAATCCAGACCACACCAATAGCCCCTGGCCTCCTTGGTTCGATCACTGCCTTAAAATACTAATTTGTCCATCAGGATGGCCAGCGAGTGTTTTGATGCTAACGAATTAGAAAAATTCCTCTGATCATCAGCAATCTTTGACATCCACCTAGAATTAAGGCAAATTATCTGACGTGACGCAATTAGGATAGTCGATCCAAGCACCTAGCGACTTTCCTCGAACCTTCCATACCACTTCACGCTGAGATTTTTATGACTGAAGATTCACTTTCCGAATTGACTCAAGAAATCAAATCGATGAGACCTTGGCACCACGACATCCACCTGTTCGATGACTTCACTACTGGACGAGTTTTTTCTCCCGATGGGAAACTCGATCGCCCGGATAACGATGGCGTTTCGCTCATTTCCCCACGCATCCGATATCTCCAACAACTCGACCAAATCTATCCAGAGGGCATGAGCGGGAAGAGTTTTCTAGATTGCGCATGCAACGGTGGTGGGTACTGCTTCTGGTCTCGAGAACGAGAACTGGAGCGCGGTGTCGGATTTGATGTTCGTGAACATTGGATTCAGCAGGCGAGACTAGTCCAGAAACATCGAACCGTTTTCCCAACCGATCGTCTCGAATTTCACGTTCAGGATCTATACGATGTGCCTAATCAAAATCATGAACCCTTTGACATGACCTATTTCAGCGGAATTTTCTACCATCTCCCTGACCCGATCACTGGCCTTAAAATCGCCGCGGACCTCACGACGGACGTGCTTATTCTCAATACCGCCATGATGCTTGACCCCAACAATCCCCGCGGGCTCACCATGGCAAGGGAGAGTAGAACCAAGGTAATGTCCGGGGTCCATCAACTATCGTGGTTCCCCAATGGAAAAGAATCCCTACGAGATATCCTGCTCTGGCTTGGATTCAAGGATCTCAAAGTTACAATGTTGAATGAGCGGAAAGAGAATTTTCGAAGCAGGATTGAAATTGTGGCCGCCCGCGAGCCAGGGCGACTTAAAGATCTCAATGGCGAACCGCTGACATAAGCAACTCGCGAAAACGACAACTGCACCGGCATCCGACTGCGATTTGGAAATCTGTGCGCCGGGATTCTAGCTATCCACTTCCTCTGTTTTCAATCCTCGCCGATGGCGTGTATATTGAACTCTCAACGGAAACTTACTATCGACGATCATCAAGGACTCTTTCTATGGCCCCAAGTCAAATTGCAAAAACGATTGCCGTCTGTTTGGTAGTGATGTGCGCGGCGAACCTCAGTGGTTTCGCTCAAGACAAAATTCCAACCGTTAAATTTACTTCTAAACTCTTGACGGTCGATGCCAACGAAGGCATTGATCTTGCGGATATTAATCAAGATGGCAAACTCGACGTCGTCGCCGGCCGCAACTGGTACCCGGCTCCGGAATTTGCCGCCCATCCGCTACGCTTAATCGAGGATTGGAATGGTTACGTTCATTCCAATGGTGATTTTTGCATCGACGTCGATAAAGACGGATGGATTGACGTCGTTGCAGGCGCTTTTGTTCCCACCGAAGTGTATTGGTATAAAAATCCAGGAGCGGACGGACTAAAGCTAGGGCAACTCTGGGAACAACGATTGTTGAAAAACACCGAAATTAGTCAAAATGAAGCAAGCTTTTTACATGACTTTGACGGCGATAATCAACCTGAGTGGATCTCCAATAGCTGGAACAAAAACAATCCTGTGGTGATTTGGAAATTTGGCACCGCGACCGAAGAAGTTGAGAAAACAACGGGCAAGGGAAAGAATAAAAAAACATCTATCGAAAAAGTTGCCGTCCCGACGCTCGTAAAACATGTCGTCGGCGTTGACGGAAACACTCACGGAATGGGCTTTGGTGACATCAACAACGATGGACGGGAGGATATCTTAATCGCCACTGGCTGGTACGAGCGACCACAGAGCGATCCACTCAATACCAAGTGGAAATTCCATCCCGACTGGGCCGACCTTCATGCTAGTTGTCCAATGCTGGTCCGCGACATCGATGCTGACGGGCGAAACGACATCCTGTGGGGAAAAGGCCACGATTTTGGTCTTTATTGGTGGCAGGCTCAGGAACCGGACAAAGAGGGCAAACTCACATTCAAGCAACATCTAATCGACGATTCGTTTTCACAACCGCATACCATTCATCTTGCCGACCTTGACGGAAATGGAACAGAGGAATTGATCAGTGGAAAACGCGTACTTGCCCATAACGGTCGAGACCCCGGAGGCATGGAAATGCCTTGCATGTATTACTACCGATGGGACAAAACCAAAAACCAATTCATTCGCCACATTATCGAAGAAGGCCACATCGGTACGGGCCTGCAGATTCGAACCGGCGATTTAAATCAGGATGGAAATATCGACATAGCCGTCGCGGGTAAGGATGGAACTTGGATTCTTCTAAATCAAGGAATTGAATGATCTGAATTTCTAGATTCAGTCATTCACCTAACCACCCGTCTCAAAAGCTCACGGCTAAATATAAAAAGCGGAATCATTAATGATTCCGCTTTTTGTATTTTGTATCAGACTCGAAACCGTTCGGTTAACTACTCCATCTCATCGAGCAAGTGCTCGATCCAGTCGTTCTGCGGACCATGCGCCGCCGAACGAACAATTCCATCGGCGTCGATGATCACCACCGTTGGATAACCTTGGACACCATAACTCTCAGGTATCGCCGGATCCCTACCTGCAAAAAATGAACGCCAATTGAGAGCTTTCTCTTTGACAACACTCTGAATGTGGCCCAATTCATCGTTAACATTCACACCAATTAAAGCAAATGGCTTTCCAGCTTTTTCCATTTCCGAAACGAGCGACCGCTCTTCGTCGTACATTGCACGACAAGGCGGTCACCAATCGCCATAAAAGTCAAGCATCACGACCTTGCCTCGGTAGTCGCTTAATTTGAACGCAACGCCATCCAGATCCGTGCCCTCAATTTCCGGCGCCAATTCGCCAATTGCGGGACCGCCAGTGACCGTGTAAGTCTTTGGCATCGAAGGCGATGCAGGCGCCGTGGCCTTGCCCGTTTCCTCGGATTCAAAACATCCAATTGTCGCAACCAACGCTACGATCAGGGATATTGACAAATAGGTTTTACTCACCGGATTCTCCAATAAACAATTGCAATTTTTACTACTTTGACATTTCGACTTATACCGCAAACGCCTTGCGGCGGACTGAGAGAATCAATGTGACAGGTGGTTCTAAGCACGCCGCCGAACCCATCTGATTCGAATCCAAATTCTAATTAACAAAATTTAAACTAATCACACCCTAAATTCCAGATGAATTTAGTTGAACGATCGCCCGCCTAACAAAACCATTAAGTTTGACTCCCGAAACCCAATGACAGCATGACAAATCAACCGTTATTTGAACGATTTGAACGAATACGTACGATGATTAATGAGTTTCATCGTCTGGATACTCATTCTGCTTATCGAGCGCCAACGCCCCCATTAGAATTGCGCCCGTTGCAATCAAAAATGTCAGCCCCATGAAAACCCAGGCAACCGACCAATACGCCCAATTAAATTCCATCGAAAATCTAACCTTAAACCGAGTTGAAGGGGCGTTTCCTAGGACAACCTAGGGAACGACACCCTCGTATTCAAACAACGCGAAAATAAAATGTACTGTTAATGAGAAAAGTGTCGCCCAGAGAATCGTTGCGGTCACGCTGCGACTGACATCACTCGTAGAATATTTGAGTTTCAATCCTTGATAATAGGATATGATCGCGATTCCAATCCCGCAACAAAGCAATTTTGAGATTAGCCAGCCAAATCCTTGGTAGGTAAAAAACCCTGGATTCTCCAAGCCTCGGTGAAAATAATAATCCCAAAAATCGGGGCCATGAACGCCATCGGCAAAGACAAACGTCACAAGACTCGTATATTTAGCTACATAAAATGCCGCGTAGCTCAACAATGGTGTCCCGATCATAAACGACCACATAATCGGCGTGAGCAAGTAATTTCTAGGTTTCATTCCTATCGTGTTGAGCGCATCAATTTGGTTGCCAAATTGCCGACCTCCGATATCACTCGTTACCGCCGCGCCACACCGAGCCGCAATCAACACGCACGAGAGAACCGGAACGAAGATTCGATACGTAGCGAACCCTAAGGCAGTCAACAAATCCTCGACCAACAAGGGTCCGGTGTAATCGGAGTAAGGCAGAAACTTAAATGTAAAATAAGTCGTGACAAATCCCGAGATGAGTCCCGAAGCCATTAAGTACAAAAATGCCGTCGGTCCAAAAACCATACGCGCGTAGTATGCGAAATAGCGCAACCCCCAAACTGGATTCCGCCAAAACGGGATCAGGCTAATTAGCCCCATGACCAAAGCGACCACCGCCCCTGTCGTCCCGACAAGAACCTGTGTGAATTTTTGTTTCGACAATTCGGCAAAAGACAACGAATCAATCGCATCCTCTTGCGCGACCGAGGCTATCGCCATCGGGGCAAGCCGCTCAGGAATGACCGGCCAATCGGCTTCCTCAATCTCTTCGAGTTTCCCAGAATCAGGGTCGAGCAAAAAGATACGATCAGCAATCGGCATTAACGCATGGTAATCGTGCGTGACGATCACCGATGTTTTTCCGAATTCTAAATGAGTATCGCGTAATAATTCAGCGACCTGACGACCGGTAAGCGGATCCAAGCCAGAGGTCGGTTCATCATACAGAATTACGTTCGGGTTGTAGGCTAGGGTTCTGGCAATGGCCAGTCGCTGTCGTTGCCCACCACTGAGCCGAGAGGTTGGTACGTTGGAGGGAATTCTCAAGGCGGCCAACAACTCTTTAGGCTTCAATCGACTCGCGTGATCGCCGCCGCTGGCCCTCGCAATTTCAATATTGCCTAACGCCGACAATTCATCAAACAAAGCAAACGATTGAAAAACGACGCCGGCCTTACCACAGGTCGTTTTCGAACCTTCAATCATAACCTCGCCCGACCAACGAATACCTTCCAGAGTATCATTTAACAGTCCGGCCATGATTCGAAGTAAAATCGACTTGCCGACACCACTAGGACCAACGATTAAGCTGATTTCACCCACCTTGAAGTCTGCCTCTGCATTTTCCAAAAGCTTACGTTCACCAGCGGTTACACAAACATGCCGGACAGAGATTCCAACATTGGATTGACTTGACGGATTCATTTCACACCCCGCGCCGCAGCGTAAGGGATACTGACATTTTCAGAAGAAATTCGCCCGGGGATCGTTTTGGGCTGCCGCCCCGTTGCATCCAATCCCGCCTGTGTTTCGACCGTTAACCATCGACTGTCTTTGTGCAAAATCCGATGGCGTACAACCCTGGCGAATTCAGGTGTAATCTCACCATTCGGGGAACCGAACAAGGAAACACCAATCTCATTAATCGTTGGTTCCAATCGTTCATTGGCAATTGAAATGGCCCGTTGAGCCGAAGGGCTTTGCCATTGTTTTTCAAGGGCAAGCTTCAATCGCTCATTGTTTACCAAAACATCTTCAAATAATTCGGTTAACAAAGCCTGAGTTTCAGCATCTCTCAAAACGGCGTTAAAACTCTCGGTAAGACTCGCTTTGATCTTGGGGTTTTTTGCGACCCTGCGTATCACTCTTTTCTGAACTTCAATAATTTCATCCATATGGGACATAATAATCGGTATCGCCTTTTCGTCGGCGAAGCGTCTAAATTCCCGTTCAGTGAGTTTTCGATCGGGAAGCGGTGTTTTGTCGTAAATGTACCTCCAACCAAAGCCAAACACAGAAACCTCACCCCATATTTCCTGACCTATCTCTGCCACCAATGGCTCACTCTCAACTTGGACAATTGGCACAATCTCAGACCTAACTAAGGGAACGATTTTCTCTTCGACTAATTCCTTCCGATATCGGGCACCCAGTTCTTCAATTTGGCTTGCCCGTTTCTCCAAGGCTAGGTTAAGCTCTTCTCGAATCACTCGGCTCGCCGTCACGATTGATTCATTAAGAATTGGGCGGAATGCATCGAGAATTTCTTTTTGATTCTCCTTATAGGCACTCGCGATCAACGCGCTAATCTCGCGTCGCTTCTCGTCGGGAAGCATCGTTCTGAGGACCCACTCGGTCGTGTCGGGTGCAGTGTGGTAGTCAGCAAAACCACCTTTCTTGAGCGGGGGTGCATTGGAGTAAAGGATGACGTAGGCCCGGTCGGTCCACGCCGCCCCTTTGAAATTACTCTCCCATCCCTCCAGATGTGAAACGACGCCGATCGGATTCACCTGTGTTGGATCCGAAGAGAAAACGGGAGTGCCCCGAGACAAAACGACTTGGACTGGAAACTCGATTTCAACCAGCCGTCGCTGCTTGGTGACGTAGTCCACCAACATCCCCGACGCGCGTGGCGTACTAGATACGGTGTTTCGTAGCAGTATTACGGCAGAGGCAATGATGCCAATCCATAACAAAGCTCCAAATATTAACCTGGATTCGAATTTCTGTCGCATTTAAAAAATCTCATCGACACGGATCACATGCAGACCAAGGAGCAGCTTTTCGCAGTGAAAAAAAACAACGATTTGACACAACTTCCACACATTATACCCATAAAAACAGAAGATAGTTTCAATAGGTAAACGACCATCAATCAACCAGTAATTTTACTCTTAATGATCGTCCCTTAATCACTTAATCAAGCGCCGATCCAAACGCACTGCCAAGTTCTCTAATTCGCATCCTCGTCTATTTTGGCGGGAGGTTTGAGTTCGGAAGAATGGTCATGAACAATTTTCCAATGATCACCGAATTTCCTGAGGACGAGGGTGAAATTCCCATCCCGCTGCTGACCATTGGACATACGCAAATGCCAGTTGCCCAACACCAATGCAGAATTAGCTTCAATCCTAGTAACATCCAACTCATCAAAATGCAGTTTTCCCATCTTTTCAGGAGTCGGATAGCCTTTTTTGTAATTGTCCAGCGTTGACTGCCAACCAAAACTAGTTTTCCCACCGCTGCTAAAGGTAAGTTTGGGAGACTTCCAATAGGTGTCCATAAACTTATCCAGCTTACCGTCGTTCCACGCCGATACCTGTTTCTCCAGCAACTCTTCCAATTCCTTTTGAAGATAAACACTGTTTGGCGAGGTTTCTTGATCTACGCTCTGTGCCGCAGAACTACCCGCCAAGAAACCCAAAAAACTGAAAAACAGAACCAATGACAGATTTACGCGCGTTTTCAGGGAATTATAATGCACTGATCTTCCTCAATTGAATACAAACGTTTGATGATGGTTATTGAACTGATCGTTCCTTAACAATAACGCTTTCGTTAGATTGATAACGCTTTCGTTGGAATGTAGAAAGATCTTGTTGATTGGTTCTAAGCTTTGACCGAATCAGACGGAACCCCAAGGGTGGTCGTGCCTTTGTAAGTTGCTTAAAATCCCCTCATTGGAACCGGCGACCACGGCACCAACTTCGGCCAACGTTAACACCCCAACCCAACGGCCCACTTTCGAATCGGAGAGATGAATGCGTTCACACTTCACCGGCACCCTTGTTGCAATCATCGTTTTAGTGGGCATCTACGCGGCCTATCAGCTTAGCATTGGAAACCCCGTCTTTGGGCAAGACCGTCTCGGTAACTTGAGCGAGGAAGAGTTACGTGTGACCGCTAAGGACCTGACTTCCCGCGATCAAATCGAAGCGATCCTCCAACTCGGCGTTCGACCAGGCGACCTCTCCAAGACGGTCCCAGTTCTTGCCAAACTCGCGACATTCCAAAACGAGATAATAAAGAACGCTTCAGATTCTTCACTTCAGGACATCGGCGCTGATGCGGCCGAACACGTTCGCCCTTTTTTGGATGACAATTCGACAGATGGCTATCGCATTGCCTGCTCTGCACTCAGGGCAATTGGCCCGGGGAGTAAAATTTACATCAACGAGCTGAAGGATTTGCTGATAGACGATAACCCAGTCCATCGTAAATGTGGGCTATACGCCCTCCAGGGAATGGGAGACGAGGCTCAACCGGCCATGAAAGAAATCATTCTTTGCGTTTTGGATAAAGATCTGAACAATCAGTGTATGGCATGTCGGATCCTAGAAAATTTTGGCCCGGACGCCATCGACGCGGAAGCTGCCCTCTTGGAGGTCCAGAAAAATGGTGGCCCCTCGACGCGGGGCTGGGCTGCACTTTGTCTCGGAGCAATCGGCCCCACTTCTTCCGATGTTGATGTAGCCGAATTGCTCGCGAAACAACTTCAACCTCGAGAGGATGGAAGACCCATTTCGCCAATCGAACAGCAGCGAGTGCTGAGGGGACTCGGCTACCTTGGCCCCGAGGCTACCAAGGCGCTCGATACCGTCAGAGAAAAGCTAAACGGCAAAAACCAATTTGTCCGCGGTCATGCGGCTTTCGCACTTTGGAAAATTACTGGAGATGCGGAGGAAGCGGGGAGCGTCTTCCGAACGCTTCTCAATGACTCCACATTGGTTAACGACGCCGTTTTCCTCGTGGGAAAAATGGGGCCCGACGCACTGATTCTTGCACCCGACGTTGCCAATGCTTTGAATTCATCGCAACCCGCTACCCGCGAACTCGCTGTCACCGCAATTGGAAACATGGGCAGTGCAGCCGCGTCTTACAAACCAAAAGTCAAAGCCTTGCTCAACGACAACGACCCACTGGTTCGAATGGCGGCTAGAAAAGCGATGGAGAATCTCAAAGAGGAGAAGTAGTTGCAATGCAACGCTTGCTCAGACTGATATTTTAGCGGCCATTTCTGCCGCGACTTGGCAAAGCGCAGCAGCATCTGCTTCGCTACCCGCCTCAGCGATTGCCCGAACGATTGGTTCTGTATTACTGGGTCTCACGAGCATCCACTTGTCTGCCCAGTCGAACCGAAGCCCATCCATCGTGCTTGTTTCGGCATCCGAAAAATGCTCTATCAAGCTATCATAGAGAACTTGGATGCGATCCCGATCGATCGCGATCTTCGTTTTGCAAATCTCATAACGAGGAATCTCAGAAGCCAGTCCACTAATTGTTTTCTGATTTTTAGCCATCGCATCGAGAACTTGAGCCATGGCGACAAAACTATCGCGAACGAAGCCAACCCGCGGATCGATTGGACCGCCATTCCCCTCGCCACCATAGACCGCGTCGAGTGCTTTCATCATGTTCGTCACGTTTGCTTCACCGACCGCGCTAAGATGCAATTCACACCCATGAGATTTGCAGATATCCGCCGACATGCGACTCGACGAACAGTTGATCACGACCGGACCCTGTCGCGTTTCTAACGCGTGATTTAAAGCAATTGCGAGGGTGTACTCCTCGCCAATATAGACGCCCCGTTCATCGATCAACGCCAATCGGTCTGCATCGGGATCCTGACAGAAAACAACCTGTGCCTTCCATTCAACTGCCATCGCAGTCGTGTCGCGCAGGTTCACTTCGGTCGGTTCTGGAGAACGGGTAAACATGCCATCCGGGATATCTCCCAGACAGGTAAACTCACATCCTAACGCCGCCAGCAATTCCTTTCCCAGGATTGATCCGGCGCCGTGATGACTGTCGAGCACCACTTTATATTTCTGCTCCTTGATACGCTCGATATCCACCGTCGCGAGAACCGCTTTTAGATGAGCGCTAGTCGTGTCCTTCAAATTAGAAATTTCACCAATTCGATCATGCGGAACCGTTTTGAATTCAAACTCACTATACGCCTCCATTACTTTTTGTCCGGCATCAGCGGGAATCACCCTTCCGCTAGACTCAAAAAGCTTAATTCCGTTATAGGGAGCCGGATTGTGACTCGCGGAAATTTGAATTCCACCGGCGGCTCGGTGTTCCCGCACGAGTATTCCCGTGGTGGGGGTCGATGAAACATCACCATAAATCACATCTCTTCCAATCGCCGCCAAGCCACTGCAGATCGCTTGGGCGAGCATCGTTCCTGTGGCTCGACCATCACGTGTTACCACAATGGGGCCCTCATTTTCTAAACCACCGACATAGGCACAACTGTATTTGATTGCCAAGATCGGATCGAGACTCTCGCCAATAATCCCGCGCAGGCCAGAGACGCTTATGATGGGTTCTTTCATTTTCAACCGTAAAAATTCATGGAGACTTTTCATCAATTTTAATTGCAAATCTCAGAATACGGTAGAACCATTCCCGGCCGCAACGCCAGTCGGGAATTCGGCCCTACCTATACTCAATGCGACCCGCGCAACCCGAATTTTAGACCTACCTCTCAGACAAGGGGTTGAAGTCGCTTGGGATGGCAAACTAAAATTGGGTAGCCCATCGGAGTGGACGATTTACAAATGTAAACGCCCCTCCACATGTCGAATCATTTCATCCGCCGCATATCGTCTACGTTCCGCTGACGAGGCAAAAACCCTGATTACCCAAACAAACCAATGACCGATCAAAGCACAACTCTTGAAACTAAGGATTACATTCAAAGAATTCGAGAGGCTTGTAAAAAGGAACAACTAACCGAGGGTTCGGTGGAGAACCTGATCTGCTGGTTGACCGAAAAACGATACGCTCAATACGCCCCCGCGATTATGGAACATATCGATGCCGAAAATTGGAGTGCGCTCGATGACGTATTTTGGACTGTCATTCCATTCGGTACTGGCGGTCGTCGCGGGAAAATGTACCCCTTTGGCTCCAATGCGATTAATGACCGGACGATTGGCGAAAGTGCTCAAGGCCTCGCGGATTATGTAAAAGAAACCAAACCGGACGGTCCCTGGAAGATGGCAATAGCTTACGACACCCGTCACCGGAGTCGTGAGTTCGCTGAACTGTGCACCAGTATCATGGTCGCCAACGGATTTGAAGTGTTTTTCATTGACGATTACCGTAGCACGCCTGAACTATCCTACCTGATTCGGTACAAGAACTGCGATTGCGGCATCATGGTGACCGCAAGCCACAACCCTCCCTCCGACAATGCAGTGAAAGTTTACTGGTCCAATGGCGCTCAACTCATCCCGCCGCACGATCAGGCCGTGATCGCGAAAGTCGCGGGAGTTCAGGAAATTCCAAAACATAATTTTGAACAAGGTATTCGCGATGGCAAAATTCATATCATTCGGGAAGAGATTGATTCCGCCCTCCTCGAACAGCATTTGCAGCACAGTTTCGAAGGACCTAGGGACTTAAAAGTAATCTTTTCGCCGCTACATGGCGTCGGAGAGTTCAATGTAAAGAGCCTCCTAAATGCTGTCGGATTCAACCAACTTGAAATCTTCGAACCTCACCGCGAACCCAATGGCGATTTCCCCAATGTGCCGGGACACGTCTCCAACCCGGAAAATGCCATCGTGTTCGATGCGATTATCGATCGGGCGAAAGAGTCCGGGGCGGAGCTTATTCTGGCTTCAGACCCCGATTGCGACCGCATGGGAGCCGCCGCACCGGTTACCAGCGATCTTTCCGGAGAATGGCGCACCTTTAACGGGAATCAACTCTGCGCGCTGCTGGGGGACTTTGTCCTCGGAGAGAAAGAAAAAAATGGAACGCTGGATGAGTCCAGCTACGTCGTAACCACGCTTGTGACATCGAAAATGTTAAGCCGAATCTGTGACGCGTACCACGTTCGCTGTTCACAAGAGAACCTCGTTGGTTTTAAGTGGATCTGCAACGTGATGGATATCGATGGTCCGGACAATTTCGTTTTTGGAACCGAGGAATCTCACGGGTTTCTTGTCGGCCAGTACTGCCGCGATAAAGACGGCGCTATTGCCTGCTTACTGATGACGGAGTTAGCCGCACTAGTGAAATCAAAAGGGAAATCTCTCTTCGAGCACCTCGATGATTTATACCTTCAACATGGCTTCCACCACGAACGCCTCGTCAACATCCGCATGGAAGGAAGTGACGGGATGAAACGAATGAAAAACTTGATGGCAAACTTTCGATCCAACCCACCCACGAAGCTCGGCGATTTGGATATTGTTGGAATCCGGGATTATCAAACCGGGAAACGAACCACCGCGAATGGTGAAACAGAATCAATGACGGGGCCGACTGGCAATGTTCTAATTTTTGAAACCAACGTGCCCGGAAACTATGTCGCTGCCAGGCCCTCTGGAACCGAACCCAAAGTCAAATTCTATATGTTTACCTACGTCGCTCCAGATGAATTGACCGATCTTGCGACCGCCAAACAAGAGATGGAAGCCAGGCTCGACGGGTACGCGAGAGACATGCAGACCTTTGCTGATCAAGCCTAACGAGCAACTCCAACGAGAACCGTTAAATTGCTTGATTTTCACCGAGGGTTAACCCAAGCAAAGAGACTCAATCCGCATTCCTTCCGTTAATCGGAGTGACCGAAGATGTCTAACTCGCCTTACTTGGTAAGAATTAATTTCCCCTGCTTAGTTTTTCTTAAACGATAAATCTGACCGTTGTTTTCGATCCAGACTTCCTCGCCACAACGCGCCAATGAGTCAAATCGAATAATCTTGGGAAGGTTTGGAATTGCCGCAATATCCTCGCGAACGAATCCCTCTTCATCCGGCTCTGGTTCCGTCGACTCTTGATTACTCATAACCCAACTACTGCCTTAGAAATACGTTCATTCAGAAAAAAACTAAATTTTAAGACCAACTTCTCTTGCCTCACCAGAGAAACCGGCTAGGATATCGCTATTGAGATTAAGTCTCAATTAGAGTCTTAGTGTAATTAATTCCGACTGCCCAGCAAGCCACCTCTGCAGAATATTATTCTGCTTCTTCAGCCAGCCACGCACGGAGCCACCCCGAGAGCCAATGTTGGCCAGGGGCTTCATTTCTTAGCTGGTATTTAAGGAGACGCAAAATGCGTTCGTATCTTTTGGTGAAAACTAATCCGTCGTCGCGGAATCGAGACGGGTTTACTCTGGTCGAGTTACTAGTCGTCATTTCAATTATTGGCATTCTGATTGGCATGCTGCTTCCTGCGGTTCAACAAGTTCGCGAAGCTGCACGTCGCACAGCTTGCGCGAACAATCTGAGGCAAATCGGACTTGCCACATTGAATTACGAATCAGCCTTCCAAAAATTCCCCGCCAGCTGGCAGCTCCCCTACGCCAACAATCTAGGCTCCGGTCCAACAACCGGATGGTCAACTCAAGCGTTAATTCTCCCGTTTCTGGAGCAGGGAAATCTTTTTGACAACGTTAATTTCAATCTTGGATACGGCGATCAACCGCCCATCTCAATAGGTGGCGAAACCCGACGTTTACAGGCCACTCGCATTCCAACATATTTGTGTGCAAGTGAAGTCAAGGACGAGATGAGATTTAAGAATGACGAACCCTACCACTACCCATTGAATTACGGTGGAAACGCGGGCACTTGGTTCGTATTCAACCCCGCCTCAAACAGTGTTGGTCAAGGTACTTTGTGCACCAATCGAAAACTGTCAATGGGAGCCATAACCGACGGAACCAGCAACACCTTATTCTGGGGCGAAGTCAAGGCTTACACTCCCTACTTTCGAAACGCGGCAATTTCAGGCAACATTCCAATGCCTTCCGACCCTGCTTTGATTTCAGGCCTTGGCGGAGACTTTAAATCAAACTCCGGCCACACTGAATGGGTCGACGGTCGGGCCCATCAAACGAGCTTCACCACAACCTTCACACCGAACACCGTTGTGCCCCACGTTATTGGGAACCAGCAATATGACGTGGATTGGACCAACCAGCAGGAGGGGAAGTCAATGACGGCCATTACTTATGCATCGGTAACTTCCCGAAGCTACCACCCCGGTGGCGTCAATACATCTCGGTGTGACGGATCGGTTCAGTTCGAGACCAGCAACATCGACCTACCCATTTGGCAAGCGTTGTCCACGCGCAATGGCAGAGAAGTTTTCAGCGAAGACTAGTCCAATTCCTCCCGGCTCGGGTGACCCGCAAACGGGTGACCCGTTTCTTGGGTTGGCGTTTTCGCGCCGCAGTGTTGAGGATCCCAATCTGGTCGTCCGCATTACCTGACTGTCTCCGAAGGTTCCATAATTCGCCATAAATTTTTAAACGCTCCACTAACTGCCCATAAATTGACTTGGTATACTTTGCTTTAGTTTGATTGAGAAGCGTGACACCTGTCCCATCAGTTTTGTTTTGCAAGGGTGGAAAGTGACAAATTTACTGATCGTCGACGATACAGATGTGGACCTAATGCTGATGGAGGGCCTGCTAAACGCGCCCGGATTTACCATCGTAACAGCTGGAGACGGGTTTCAGGCGCTTGAGAAAATAACCGAATGGTCGATTGATTTGATTTTGACCGATCTTCAAATGCCTCGAATGGATGGATTGGAACTAGTCCATGAAGTTAGAAAAAACCACCCTGACATTCCGGTGATCCTAACCACTGGAAAAGGCAGCGAGGACATTGCAGAAAAGGCGCTGCTCGCCGGGGCTTCTTCCTACATCCCCAAAAGCAAACTTAGTGCGATGCTAGAGTCCACCGTCAAAGAGGTGCTGGACCTATTGTCGTCTGCGTCGGTTGCGGATGGCTTATTTGACGAGTCCTTTGGATCCCGATTTCAATTTGAATTAAAGCCAGATCCTACGCTGATCCCCAAGTTGGTGGATCTTTGCCAACGGATGTTGCACGCACTCACGCCGTTGGATCGCATCGATCGCCTGCGGGTTGCGATTGCGGTTGACCAAGCAATTCAAAATTCTTTTTATCGGGGCAATCTAGAAATCCCACCGGAGCAAAGAATTGACCTTCGCGATCTCTCGACGATAGAACTGATTGAGGAACGACTAGCTGAAGAAAAATATTCCAAACGGAGAGTTAATGTCGGGTTTAATATCAATCGTCGTCGTTTTTCGATTCGAATAGAAGATGACGGCCCTGGGTTTGACTCTTCGGACGCTGGAAATTGGGATGAGACATCGAATCGCGGAACCGTATTAATGCACTCGTTTATGGACACGGTGAGTTACAATCGGAAGGGCAATGTTGTCAAAATGCGTTTCGTATTTGATAAATCCGAAGTCGATGTCGAACCGGTTAGCTCGAAAAACAAACTGGCTACATTTACCTGCCTATCGACAGAAAAAGTTTATGCGCTCGATAAGCCGAAGTTGGTGATTGGTAGCCGTGAGGGTTGTCACATCAAGTTGAAAAGTGATCAGGTGGCTGCCTTGCATTGCACTGTCACTTCGATAAGCAAGAAGTGGTCGTTGGTGGTCCTGACGCAACGCGGCGTCACCAAGCTCAATCATTCCACAGTCATGAGCGCCACGCTTACTCCTGGAGATATCGTAACGATTGGTGACCACGAATTCGCGTTTGATGCTTAAACCAACGTCACACTTTAATCAGCATCTATTGTTTCAACTGATCACCAAAAACGGCTTTTAACTTCTCAAGCTTCGGCGGAATCAACATTCGGCAATAAGGATTGCCTGGGTTGCTCTTGAAATAGTTTTGATGGTAGTCCTCGGCTTCGTAAAACTTGGTCGCTTGGCTCACCTCTGTTACGACCGGGTTTGGGAAAGCCATCGTTTCATTTAATTTTTTCTTGTAGGTCGAGGCTTTTTCACGTTGTGTGTCATTGTGAAAAAAGACTGCCGATCTGTACTGCGGGCCAACATCATTGCCCTGTCGATTGAGGGTCGTCGGGTCATGGGTTTTCCAAAACACCTGCAACAAGACATCGAACGATATCACGGCAGGATCGTATTCGATCTGAATAACCTCGGCGTGTCCTGACATCTTGCTGCAAACCTGTTCGTACGTTGGATCGTCAACGACAACATATAACTCATCTTCGATACTGACGGGCTTGGCCATCCGCAATTCCATTTTACGCCCTCTGCCAGCGAATTCGTAATCTTGGGAAGCTTTCATTTTCTTACCGTTTAAAAACACCGACAAACCGTAATAACCAGCCGGTTCGACGTCTTTCAACGAGTAATTGGTTCCGCCGTCGGTCTTCAAAAACACCTCTCCGCCCATGTAACCGGACTTGACTGACTTGACGCCCTTCAATTCCAGGAACACCGCTTCGACGCACCAGAAACAACCACCGCCGAACGTTGCTTTTTCCATTTCTCCAGCTTTCTCAAGATTCGAAAACGTTTGGCTCAATTTTTTACTCGGATTGGCCAACGTTCCCACGCTAGTTTGGGATGCGTTGTCGCAGCCAACCGAAAAACTGGCCCCGAGGAACATTGACAAAACACACAGAATTACGGAACAACGCATTTGAACTCCCAAACAAACAGTTCGGTGAAACAAGCAATTGGTAGCGACAAAGCAACCCTGCCGACGATTCGTCTAATATATCAAAATGTACTGACACGTTAACCGAGGAGCGAAGCCAAAGAAAACGAGAAATCAAATATTAAATGCCAGTAAACTGCTCAAACCACGCGCCGCGACAGTTTCGCCCCGTCGACTGAACGGGTAAAGTCTTGCAAAACATCACACTCGTTCGGCGCCAGCTACACCTTCGCCGCTGAAAACTTCTACCGCGGACAACATTAAACCGGACAGCATAAAAAAACCCGACACGCTGCCATGCCGGGTCTTTTTTGATTATTCAACTAAGGAAACTTAACCGTGTCGTTAAGGCTCCCTGTGTCTGATTCTAGTGAATCGTGTAACCATTATGATAATCATGGCGAACCATTTTCTGGGTTGCCTCATCCGCATTAGCAGCCACCATCGTCTTGGCATTCCAGTCGATCCGCTTCCCAGACAAAACCGCTAGGTTCCCGAGCAAAATTGTCTCGGTCAGAGGCCCGGAATACTCAACAAATTCAGATACCGTTTTGCCTTCGCCTTTGATGGCTTGAGCAAACTCAGTGAAGTGACCTGGCGACTTTACGTATTCAATATTCTTGAATTTCTCGTAAGGAGTCGCTCCATCGGCTGGATTCGTAATCGATCTCTGGCGAGTAAATTCGCCATCCACAATCAAACCCGTCGCGCGCGGTTCACCACCGTAATCACCTGGCGAGTAAAACTTTCCTTTGTCGCCAACAATCAAAGCTGCACTCGTGAAGTGCCTCTCTTTATTACCTCTTTGCTGTTTTGGCAAGTCAGCCATTAATTCATCCGACGGTTTTTCTCCTCCGTCATACCAAATCATTTTCAAAGCAGGCCGGCCGTCAAGCGCTGGAAACTCAAAGACAATCTTGGACGACGCTGGGTAGCAATTTCCGTCATGCTTCTCGGAAACTGCTTCCACGGACGTGGGAAACTTAAGGTCCAGTGCCATGTAAGACATGTTCAAAGTGTGGCAGGCCATATCGCCCAGGGCTCCAGTTCCGAAATCCCAGAATCCACGCCATTTAAACGGATGAATTTCGGCACTGTAAGGCCGCGTTTTGGCTGGCCCAATCCACTCGTTCCAGTGAACTGTTTTCGGCGGAGTTCCCTCCTTCACTTTTAACCCAAAACTCTGCGGCCATACCGGACGATTGGTCCAGACATGCACCTCTTTTACATCACCAACCACTCCATTTCGAATCAATGCAGCCGACTCTCTCAAATTACTAAGTGCAGTACCTTGGTTTCCCATTTGAGTAACAACACCCGATTTCTTGGCTGCATCACCGAGCATTCTCGCTTCTTCGATTGAATGAGTCAGCGGTTTCTGGCAATACACTGCTTTGTTAGCACGCAATGCCTGCAAGGCAGCAACCGCGTGCGAGTGATCGGGCGTGCTGACGGTGACGGCGTCAATTTTATCACCCATCTCGTCAAACATTTTTCGGAAATCGTTGTACGTAGCCGCATCCTTAAACTCTTGTTTTTTCTTATTCAGCGTATTGTCGTCGATGTCACACATCGCAACGACTTTGCCGTGGTTTCCAGCGTCAGTCGAATCGCTTGCTCCCTTTCCACCCACGCCAATACAGCCAAAACGAATTTCTTCCAAAGCAGAAATGCTCGGCTTAATGGAAATTCCGCCTGCAACCCACGCACCAGCACCAAGTGCCGCAGTCGACTTTACGAATTCACGACGATTAGAACCCTTCGTCATTTTCTCTCCTGATTATTATTTTCGGAATTTGATATAGTTAATCTGCTCCCAAGGTATCCGGAAATGAACGAGAATTCAAACATTTCGCTTAGAAATTCACTCGGCAACAACACAATTTAAGTTAGTACTGCCAAAGCACTCACTTTGTCTATAGGATTACCATGAACGGTCTCATTATTTCAAGATTGTATCACGTCTAACATTGCCTTGCCGCGGCCCGCTTTGCGAAACTTCAAGATTCTCTGTTTCCATTCGCAATTGACTTCGAAACCGCTCGTTAACCGCCGACTTTTTTACGTAATCGATCGACTATCTTCTGCATCTCGGCTTTCTCTTTGGGTGACTCTACCGTCTCAATCGCTCGGTTTTCGGCAAGCCGTGCCTGGCGTGTCCGGTTTTGATCCCGCATGATCATCGCTTTATGCAACAAGGCCTCCGCTCGCAGATCGGCAGGCATTTGCGTATCCTCGGAGAAATCATCCAATTCGCGAAGTGCCCCCTCTTGGTCATCCAGAGCGTACAGGGAATCGGCTTTCGCCCCGATTAGATCTATTCGAATGTCAGGGTTGTTTTTGGAATTTTCAAGTGCGGTGTCAAAGCACTCAATCGCTTGTTTAAATTCTCCATTGGAGGCAAAAAGAGAGCCTTTCGCTAAATTCAAGTAATTCGCCCCCATTCCTTCCGAAATTGATTCATCAAGCAGTTTCATCGCCTGTGCGCGTCTTCCCGAACCGACCATCAAATAAATCTTCTTAACAATCAGACGCTGACGAGTTTCCCCCGTAACGCCTTCGAGATTGATCATCTGATCGAGAATCAAATCCATCTTCGCGTTGTCTTTCAATTGCCGAATAAGATTTAGCTTCCATTGATATATCTCAAGCAGTTCACCGCTAGAAAAGTCAAATTGACCGACCACCTCGTCAATAAAATTAATCGCCCTTGCCGGTTTTTCAATGCGAGAGATCATCAAGAGGTCCGTCATGATGATTTTTCTCATTTCCGCATCGGCGGCACCATTCCACTTTTTTCGTAAGCCAAGGGCATTATCCTTGTCCAATGAAACAATTTCCTCAACAATTTCCCCGTAGTAGATGCCGATGATTTCCTGTCGCATTTCACTGATCGCTTCGTCAAGTAACCGTGCCCGCGCCTCTCCCGTCTCCGCTTCGGCAGCACTCAATTTCGCGTCTCGATTGACTCTCAACTTCCTCGCGTTTTGCAACAGCTCGAGGTAATTCAAAAACCCACCCTCTTCATAGCCGGCAAACGCAAAGGGAACCAATTTGGAATCAGTTAATACCAACGTTGGAAAACTTTCAATTCCGAAATTTTTTGAATAACCATCATTCTGCTTCGCCAGTTCGGGTGCCTGGGGACTGCTTTTGGGGAAATCCAGCTTAATGAGCACGTACTGCTTGGAAATTTCTTCAAGAAATTCCTTCTCCGAGAGAACTTCCTTTTCCAGTTTTTTGCAAGGCGGACACCAGTCACTGCCTGTAAACAAAAATATGACATCTTTGTTATCTAACTTTGCACGCTTAATCGCCGCAGGAGCGTCCTCAGTAAATCCAACCTCTTGTCCAACCAATATTGAAAAATTGGACAATGAAAATAATAGCGTCGTGATAACCACGACCCTAAATCGATCGACCAAGGTTACGTTTGTCAACGTTGAAATAAAACTCATTGCGAGACTCTCTGCTAATTAAGAAGAATGTTTCCAACTTGTTTAACTACGTCATGGAAACAAAATAAGTGCGTCGATAAATCAAAACTGATCTACCTCCGTGTCTTATCCTATCTTTACTGATTTCCAATGGCAATTGTGACAGCTTGCTTTTTGCCATTTCAATCAACTCACCAACCCACTTCAAGCCCTTTGATATCTTAACGCCCAATAGGAATCGGGAAGCTACTTTCTCCAGTTATTGAGACGTGGGTCTTCTAGGCGGTATGCCTCCCGCTCAAACGGATTTTCCCGATAACAATCTTTTCCTGCGAGCAACAGATAAAACGAACAAGACAGATAGGCTGGAATGAACAATGCGCCCCATTTTTCGTATTGAGATACGTGAATTTGCTCATGACTTCTGACAAGATCTAGTGTTTCTCGGCTTTGGCCCAAAATCGTATGCCCTAAAGTCATCGCTGCCACCCCTCGACTTCCAAGTCGAGCAAGAAACCATGAAATCGCCCCACCAAAAAATTCAAGGCAACCATTTCTCACTTGTACCTGCCCTGATGTCAGCAAACCGACCACACCCAACGTCAGTCCTATGAGTGAGTTTGGAGCAGCCCAAAAGTACAAGAAGATTTTTAAAATTTGCTTCAACACGGTACCCACTAAATCCGTTTTTACTCAATAAAACTGGGAAAAAACAAAGTATCCAATGACAATTTGTAACCGACGAGTAACATGCTTGTCGATTTTTCGATGAAAATCAACCGAAACTTACGGTAAGGCAGGTGGGTTTGTATTAAATAGTCTTTGGAGAATTAGCCCCGCATCTGCCGAGGCGTATAATACAACTCGACGAGCGACACAGTCTTTTAAGCTGCTGAGCATTAAAGACCAATGCCCGCAATTTGACTCCAAAATGATGAACAATTCCAAGTCCATTCAACTAAATATTCACATGAATCTTTTCAACAATCATCTCCGCCATGGGCCGCATTGGACGCAGATTTTCGTTGCGCTCGCTGTGGTCATTTCCCTGCTCGACAATCTCAGGGCGACAGACGACGATTCAATCCGATCTCTTAAGATCGTTGGTGAGCGAGTGATTCAAGTGGTCGACCAAAACCGGGAGGCCTGTGTCGCACTGATTGACGGTTACGGTTCGGGAAGCGGCGTCATTGTTAGTAGTGACGGTTTAGTTCTTACCGCCGGGCACGTCATCGAGAAAGCGAACTTAGGATCTTTCATGATCATCCTCTCTTCTGGGCGCAGGGTGAAGGCAAAGCCTCTTGGACACAACCTCAACAACGACCTCGGAATGGCTCAGATTCTCGAACCCGGACCATGGCCGCATGCCAAAATAAATCGAAAAAATGATATCAAAAGTGGCGATTGGGTTGTGTCGTTAGGTCATTCCGGCGGCTGGGAGCTTGGACGAGACGCGCCTGTTCGCACGGGACGGTTTCTCAAGAAAGAGAACTCACAGCTCGTGACCGATGCTGTTTTAATTGGCGGTGATTCCGGCGGTCCGCTTTTTAACCTTGAGGGTGAAGTGGTGGGTATTCATAGTTCAATAGGCGATTCAGTCAGCGAGAATCGTCACATTCCAATCGAGTTCTTTATCAAGGACTGGGACCGCCTGAATCGAGGAGAGAAATGGGGTGCGCTGGCTAATTTGGGAGAGAACAATCAACGGCGCCCTTTAATTGGTGTCACGGTCGATCTTTCTGAAGACAGATGTCTGGTGAAATCAGTTTACCGGGGCTCTCCAGCCGATGCCGCGGGTATTAAGCCAGGTGACGTGATTACCGAATTCGGAGATACGCGCATCACTTCGGGCCAACAATTGATCGATGTGGTTCGCCGGAAATCCGTGGGCACAACTTATCCCCTCGTCGTTCAAAGAGCCAACCAGACTTTTAACTTTAAAGTCACTCCCCAGTAATTTAAAAACCGCAACTACGTAAACATCCGCAACATCTAATGAAATTCATACCGATGCGATATTTTATTCTCATTTTTGGCTTTGCGATCCTGTTCATAACGGGTCCAATTGAGTCGTCGCATGCGCAAGTTTCACGCGATTTGCAAAATATATTTGAATCAATGTTAGATGATCTCGATGAAGATCTAAAGCTAATATTCGAGGAAGCCATCGAGTCAAATTCGTCGGTTGTCAAACTTTCTCCTGAACAATTTAGACGATTTAAGCAAAGTCCCATCAACCCATTCGACGGGCTGAAATCAGTTGCGGTGAACCCATCGGGAACAATCATCGCACTTAAATTCGACCTTCCAGATATTCGAAACCGCCCAGTTCATCCGTTAGAACGACAGAGCAGCGGGCTACTGGCGTCCCTTCGGCCAGCCATCAAAGACGCCGCCAAGTCTTCGGTGCTCGTCTATTCGAACAACCGCGCCGTCGCCATGGGGACGATCTTTCGAGACGATGGCTACATCCTTACCAAGGCCAGCGAACTCGACAATACAGACACCCTCCGTTGCAAACTGTTTAATTCAATAGAGAAACGAGCTCGATTGGTTGAGGTCAATCAAGAAAACGATCTCGCTATTTTGAAAATTGAAGCCGAGGGATTAGTGCCTGCCAAATGGGCAAACCGATCGGCGTCGATTGGCAACTTTCTCTTAACGCCAGATCCTTTTGGTAACGTCTTAGCCTTAGGAACTTACAGCGTTGCTACCCGTTCGACAGCCATTGGGCAACAGGCATTCCTAGGAGTTCAACCGGAGACAACTTCCGGCGGTGTCCGAATCAGTGAAATCCAGCCTGGAACCGCATCCGCACTCGCGGGACTCCAAAACGGGGACATCATCACGAAGCTTAATCAGAGTTCTGTGACCGATGCCTCCTCGCTCGTCAAAGCGATCAGGGATCGCGCTCCAGGCGATCAAATCGAAATAGAATACAACCGCAATGGAGAACTTCAATCCACGACCGCGACCCTTGCGGCGCGTGAATATTCTGGCGAACAGGCCGCTCGATTTAAAATGATGAATCGATTGGGAGCAGTGCCGAGCCAACGTTACGATAATTTCCCATCAGTTTTCCAGCACGACTCACCCTTGTTCCCCGAAGATTGCGGGGGGCCCATTACCAATCTGGATGGCGAGATTGTCGGCGTCAACATTGCTCGGTTAGGACGAGCTGCGAGTTACGCGATTCCTTCATCAACCATTCAAAGCCTAATTTCAAAATACGACTCTGATGCCAAGCTTCCTCGTCTAAATATTAGAACACGCCAATAGATTGGGAATTGGACGCGTCTCTCGACAGACTCTAATTACTCTCGAAGATGAGTCT
>JAPKBL010000191.1 GCA_028823415.1 Mariniblastus sp. | reverse complement strand
CCGACCCATCGCACGCCGCCCATCATTTACGCCGCACCAAGAGAGCTGGTCTCATCAAGAAAATTGGACACCAAGGCGGATGGGTACCTGCTTCAAATTTCAGCTAAGAATTCAATGTCGATATTCGCTGAGTGATGTCTTTTGATCTTTGTTCGTTTAGAAACTGTTGAGTCGTAGTTATCACCCATCCATTTTGGTGACTGTTTGCCTTTCCATATTCTCGTGCTATTTTGACCGGGACTTCGAGTGCTTTGGCAACAGCGCCGTTTGCATTGAAAAGAATTACTACCAAGAAATCGAATTCCCATGATCTAATAATGCTCAATTGCGTCGTGGAAACGCCCTTGATTTTTCGCGACTTGACTTGATAGAGCTTTCCGTCAGCTGACTCGATATCGGCGCTCGCACCGGAGATATCCAACAAACGGCCGCCGTTGTGTTGATAGGCAAGGTGCTCCGCGAACTCGCCAACTATTTGCTCGAGCCAATTGGGCTTCCAGGCGGCACTTTTAGTTTCTTAGAATCGGGCAACACGGAATAAGGCCGTTCCAAATACCGTTTGATCCGCCAGTTTTGAAGTTCAAAGAATTTAATATCGAGTTGGTTATCGGCCGTTGGTTGTTTGGACAATACATGTTTGAGCCCGGAGAATGCGGCTAGTCTAACCTCCACGTCAGCGTTGTTGTTATCGGCAAGTGCAAACAGGTGGTCAACGACAGCCTCCATTACAACCCGCGAGAGTTTCAAATCAGCATTGCGTTTGGTCACGTCGAATGTTTCGTCGATCACGAAATTGATTAATCCGACCGGCGTCATATCTTGTGCCGTGTCCGCTTGCCTCGCCAAGCGACCCAAACGCTCGTGCTGCAGTAACTCATTTAACGTGAGATTCGTGGCGACCTTTGCGGCTGCCATCGGATCAAAGACACGTCCAGTTTGCCCTGGAAGAATCTCCGGATCCCGGATCGTCGAGTACGGTCGCGGACTGATTGACTGCAGCACGTCCTTCTTGATCAACAGTTGGTTTGGCCGGAGCGTTTCAACCAATCGGGAAATCACGGCAATTTGGCTTGCTTGATTTATTGGCGAGTTGCTGGAAATTTGATTTGTCGTTCCGCCTCCGGCATAGCCGTAGGAATAATCGTATCCGCCGATCAGTTTCCCAGCCGCTTGAAGTTGATACCGATGGTGGAGGTAGATCGGGGTCAAATATTGCGCGACGTCTGCCGTCGTCGTCCCGTCTGGCAAATTTCTTGCATCAAATCGATCCAGCGCAATTCGACGAACACGCATCACGTGATCAAGCTGTTGAAGTGGATCGGTTCCATTGTCCCAAAGATTGGCCATTGGATGAGCCGCTCCCGCCGGTCGGGCGTCTGAATCGGAAATGAAAATCATCTTGGCTCGCGCGGCGTCCTCCAGAATCGTCTTCAATCCGTCCTTTTCTTGATCGTCGTCGGCAAACTGTGAATACGCAAATTTGACCGATACTTTGTCCCATTCTCCAACCCCCACTGCATACGCGTCGCTCAAGTCGAGTTCGTCTTGAGCGTTAATCTTCACCCGCGGCGCGGGATAGTCCATTACCGACGCGCGATCACCGTAAGTGCTGGCGGCGAAGTTATGAACGAATCCGATAGTGTGGCCAACTTCATGCGCCGAAAGCTGTCGAATCCGCGCGAGCGAAACATCCAGCGCGTTGCCGCCGACGGCAAGGTCGGCGAGGGTCGACTCTTCGACGATACCGCCAACTCCACAACACGCACAATTCAAATTCGGTGGAGTCGGGTCGAGCGAGTTGACCAACAACTGATCTTGCCGAACACGAAGCGACCCAAGCGTTACGTGGCCTTTGAGGATCTCCCCGGTGCGCGGATCGGTAACGCTGCCTCCGTAACTCCACCCCCGCGTACTACGATGTACCCACTGGATCACGTTGTAGCGAACATCCAACGGATCGGCGTCTGGGGGTAGTAATTTGACTTGAAACGCGTTTTTGAATCCGGCTGCTTCGAAAGCATCGTTCCACCAACTGGCTCCTTCAATCAAGGCCTCCTGAATCTGTTTTGGAGCACCGGAATCGACATAATAAACAATCGGCTCCACAGGTTCAGAAAGAGTCGCACCCGGTCTTTTTTTCACCAATCGATGCCGCAAGATCCAGCGTTTCTCAAGCGGTTTATCCAGCGGCGTTGCGTAATCCGAAAATGTGATAAACATGCACGGACTTCGCACATCATAGGTGCGCGGTTGGTACTGGTTATCAGGTAGTTTGATAAACGAATGGTGCTGGCGAAGCGTTACTGATTTTGGAGTCGGTGCGGTTTGCCTGACGTATCGCCCAGGTTTTTTGGAAGCGAATGTCAACGTCGATTCCAACTCGGTGTTGTCCGGAAACGACTTGCAGCGTGGAAGGAACACAGCAGATCGGTTGGCATCAAGTGAAAACTCGCCTTGCTCGGTCGATTTCAGTGTGCCAATCACACCGTGCATGTCGCTGAGTAAAAGGTCGGTTATGTCGATCAGAAAACGTCCTTCGGATTCAGCCGCCACCTCGCCACCCCAAACAATAGACTGGGCAAACGACTGTTCGACGGCTCGTCGCTCCAATCGATTTTCGGTATCGGCACGAAACCGGAGATTTCGCTGAATCATGAACACTTTGGGACCAACACGCGAGAATCGAACGACCTTTTGGTCGCCCAATTGGCCTCGGTCAAGACCGACAGGATTTGAACCCAATCCTGTTGCAAGGGAGTGGACATACAGCAGTTCCTCGTCAGGGCGCTCGATCTCAAGAAATATTTTCCCTGTTTTCTCGTCCCAAAAAAACGATAAATAGCCATCGTGCCGCTGCATCTCACGGGTGAACTCGGCGATTTCAGTCGGTTTTCCGTCTTCATCGTTGGCCTTCCCACCATCCTTCTGC
The DNA here is from genome assembly GCA_028823415.1 of Mariniblastus sp. GTDB lineage: Bacteria > Planctomycetota > Planctomycetia > Pirellulales > Pirellulaceae > Mariniblastus. The sequence goes on along the minus strand of JAPKBL010000191.1, from coordinate 3,143 downwards.
ATGGCAAAACAACTTCCAGTCAGGGCCAGCCATATCAATAAGATTTTCATGTTCAAATCAGCTTCGGTTGGTTTTTTGAAAGAGTCAATCAAACACTTGGCCTGCGAATCGGTCGTGCCTGCAATTGATTCGCCGTTGCGCGTCAAATCAATCTACCCAGTGAATCAACGATTATAGCAAATCGAGTCTCGGACGAGGTGCCAAGCTGCATTTATGCATTGGGAAAGTGCCTAATCTGAAAAACACATCGAGATACAAGCCACCCGACCGGCGGCTTCGGTTCAACGTATCGTTATCCACTGCCGTGCAATGATTTGGCGAACTCATTAAGAATTGGCTGCATCAATAGGCAGGGACCTCACCATTCCGAGCCAAACATCAACAATACCACAGGATGCTGTTCGAGACCTTGGTCAACCAGCTCCATATTCAGTTCATTAACCTTGCCTGGTTCGATTGACGTTTTGGACGCACATTTTGAAATGCAACGAATGGGAATCTTGCCAAAGCAATAACATTGGAAGCGAGGAAAGTAAGAAAAGCCAATAAGCACATGAATGCAGAGTAAAACGTATTCTGATTGCTAAACTCTCGTTCACAACGATTTTGAAATCGAATCAATTGATTTCACATGCAGATCGCCCTTTTGTTTTCATTGCGATTGCGACATTGGCAGCACGATTGGGGCGTGGCGCCCAATCATTTGTTCTTTGCGTTCGCAATCAATCTGTCAATTTCCAAAACGTGATCGTGAGGCACGCGATTTCGCTGATATTTGTTCCCAATGATCTCGCGCAGCGATTCGAGATCTTCAAGTAAAATTTTTGGGAACTGGGTCCATTCCGTTTCTGTTTTGAGTCGGGATTGGAGTTGCCACTTGCCGGCGTGGCGCGTGGCAGTGATCAAACGGACTTCCCCGTCTTCAGTCTTTTCGCGCCATTCGTGTTTCTTCATGATTCCATATGCCTCGTGGCCGCGACTCGAGAGCCTCGGCATTTTGATGATGTTGAAATTAGTGGGTTTTCCGACGGATGATAATGCCTGCGATCACCGGCAGATTGCGGAGCGTCACGCAGTCATTTATCCGACCGTCGGCGGAGGTTGTGTGAATTACTGAATATCTCCGTCTAGTATCCACTTTTTCGAGGTTTCCAGTTCGCAGAAATCAAAGTTTCTAATTTCTGCATTTACAAAGTGGCTGGCAACATGCTCAGCAAAATTCCCGATTGGCGAATCCGTCACAAAAGCGACACGAGATATCTTTGTATGATGTTCCCTGACAAATTTCAAATGTGCGATTAATGATGAAAAAGAACTCCATCCCGGAAAAGATTTCGTATGAATTATGATTCCTTTCAGTTCGCCAACCTGTTCTAAGTACGGATCAATAATTCCTGCTGCCGCACTGAAATCACTCTCCGCCAACTCACCCTCTGGTTCAAGGGTTGCAATTCCTACTGCTTTATCTAAGTCTACTTTTAACATTGGCAATCTCCCGATTCAATAGAATTCGTTTTCCACCCTGTTTGGACTAATCGTTCGCTTTTGGCTCGCGCTTAAGAACGGCATGTGTGACAACGTGAAATTCTCCGGGCTGCGTTCTGAGCAGTTCAAGCGTGCCATCACTCCGCATTTTGCCGTTGAGAGTTCCCAATTCAAATTGCTCGACCATTGCCAGGGTGCCATCTTCGATGTTTAGCAAGCCAATTATCTCTTCGGTGTGCTTTTCTACTTCATCTCCAACTAAGTTGTTTCCAAATTTCTGGGTGTCGTTAGTTTCTGATTTCTTTGGCAAAATACTCCACCCAATTTTTCCGGCAACCCCGCCATTGTTATCGACCTCTATTGTCAGGTGTTGATTGCAGTCAAACCTTCCAGACTTGTTAATGACTTTTGCGATTCCATTCCAACTCCCATTGAAATCGTCGGCAGACAAAATTCTTTTTTCTGTAGGTGGTGCACTTGTTTCGGAAGTTGTACTTGCTGGAGGAGTGTCGCATCCCATCAAAATCGTAAGTAATAGAAATGGCAGTAGGGTTTTCATGATTAAGTCACTTTCGAATTTAGCGATTTAATTGGATGGATGTGTCAGGATTTAAATATAAGGAATTAATGGCGTTAGGTGGTTAGCAATTGCTCTTGAGGCATACGCCACTAGGTAGCGTTTAGCTTTTGCCTTTCAATATTAACTTCTATCTGTATAGGTTAAGTTGTTTTCGTCAGCGCTGTTTGAAGCGGGCAATCCAAGAGAACGGACTCGCCTAGTCGATATTGGCTTAAGAGTTTTTTCGAGCGTTGCGCCAATTTTCGTCTGATTTCACGCCGTTTACCCTTCACTCGCTGAACCACCATCGTGTCATAGCCTGTAGTTTGGTGACGCATCCAAGCGATAACAGCGGCTTCTGCCCGGCGCTCGATAGGAATTCTTTTGGTGCGGGCAACGGTACCGCTGCCAACGGGTGTCGCGTGTTGGGCTACGGCGGTCGCCATCTGCTGTGCCAAATTCGCGTGATCGGGATGGAAGTTGAGAAAGGTAACAACCGCACCATGGAAATTTTCGACATACTCGGCCTGGACTTTCACACGGCGTTGAGCGGCTGCCTTTTTTCGTTTGGCAAAACCGTCGGTGGAGCGTTCGGCCACCAAATCCCTGCGAATCTGATCGATCGTGGTCTGAGGAGCCCAGACGCCTTTAGAGTAATTCCTTCTGCCTTTTTTTTCCTTCACAATCCAGTGATCGCCCGCGGCCTTGGTTCGTCGTGTTAAGGCAGCGTCACCCGGTGGAAGCAAGATCCAGTTTCGAGGTGCTTTTCGAATTTTGTTATTGGCATCCATCACCGTATTTTTGGTGGGGCCCGGGGAGAACGTGTTTTCACTCATGTTTCTGCTTCCTTGCACAAATTGCGAGCTTCGAGGCGAATCTTGTTGCCGGCCAGGCATTGGGCTGTTTGGAGTTCCCGCTTGCCTTGGGAATCAAGCGTTCGCTACATCCTTAAACATTCACCGGTGTTATTTAGTTTGATTGACAATGCTTGGTCCGGGAGTGGTTGCATTGAAATCCGGGAATTACTCAGGCGACTGAATTCTGATAGAGATGATTAACGCTCTCGGGCTTCTCTGGTGGATGTTTTGAAGATGTTTTG